>JAADIQ010000077.1 GCA_013151255.1 Alphaproteobacteria bacterium | reverse complement strand
TTCCATTCCCCACACGCCTCGCACCGCCCAGCCCATTTCGCATAGACCGCGCCGCAAGACTGGCAGATATAGGTTTCGCTGTTTCGGGCCATTGTTGTCACCTTTGCGGAACTATAGCGCCGGGCGAAAAAGTAGAAACCGGTTTTTCGCATCCAGTGCGCGTTGTTCTGAATCCTCGCTTTCGCGCAAAGAACTTACACATCTCCTTTTGTCTTTGTAAGGAATCTGAAACGTCAAAATATGCTGAGCCGTCGTAAACCCCCATCGCCCCTTCGGGGCACTTCCCCCGTAAACGGGGGAAGAAAGGCTTGCCTCAAGCGCAACCTAATTCCTCCCCCGTGAAAACGGGGGAGGTGTCACGTAGTGACGGAGGGGGTAACACCGTCACCCATCAGCGAACAGCGCTGAACCCGACCATCCGCCGGCTTTGTTCGTCCCACAATGTCATGCCCGGGGATTTTAAACTGTCGCGGATGCTCAGCTTTGGCAGCGCCTGAAGTTCGGGGCTGGCGTCATAACATTCTTGCAGCCGGTAATTGGGAATGAGGCTGCACAAATGGTGGATGTGATGCAGGCCGATATTGCCGGTGAACCATTGCAGGATACGCGGCAAATCATAGTGTGAGCTGCCCAGAAGCGCGGCGGCGTTATAGCTCCAGTCTTTGCGCTCGGCCCAATAGGCGTCTTCATATTGGTGTTGCACATAGAACAACCACGAGCCGGCGATGCCGGCAAGCGCGACTGTCGGCGCGATGACAATCAGCGTTGCAAGACCGCCGAGGAAAAACGCAAGCCCGCCATAGAACACTACCAGCGCCAAGTTTAACAACATCACGCTTTGCCAGATGCGCGGTCCCTTCATGCCGAAATAAACTTCCGTATAAGGCATCGGGTCGGCATTCATCGGCAGACGTTGTAAGAGAAGGAAATATACCGGCGGGCCGAACACCAACAGCGTCAGCGGGTGGCGATAGAATTTGTACAAGGCTTTGTTGCGCGGGGTGAGGCGCTTAAACTCTTCAACCGTCAGCGTATCGACGCCGCCCATGCCGCGTTTGGTGAGGTTGCCGGAATTGGCGTGGTGGCGGTTATGCGCATCGCGCCAATAGCCGTAGGGCGTGAAGCTCAGAATACTGATCACCCAGCCGACGGCATGATTGGCGCGTTTGGATTTGAAGAAGGCGCCGTGGCCGCAATCATGCTGGATAATGAACAGCCGCATCAAAATGCCCGAGGCGGGAACGCTCAACAATAAAGCCGCCCACCAGGCGCCGATCGCCACCAGGCCATACATCGCCGCAATCAATCCGCCATAAAGCGACAGGTTTAACACCAGCTGGCCGATGCTGCGCGTGGGCGCGGCGCCGCGAAAATGCTGGCAATGGTCAGAAATGCGCGCGAAAGCGTCGGTTTGGTTTGAGGACGCTACTGCGGGCGCGGAAGGGGTACGTACTGATTTTGACACGGGTGCGTTTCTAGCGTGATTTCGTTAATCGGCAAGGTTATTGTTTCTCACAATTAGTTCAAATAGATAGAGCGTGTTCACAAAAAGTGTGGGCGGTTTTTGGGTTCGAACACGAGGGCCACCAAAGAATCTAGGCTGCGTTCCCGATTCGACAAAAAGTGAACGCAGTCTAGAGCCTATGCGACACTCACTTCCGGGGCTGCTTCGGGCAAATCCTCGCCAAACGCGCGCTGGTAGAACTCCGCCACGGTTGGGCGCTCCAGCTCGTCGCATTTGTTTAAGAACGTCAACCGGAAGGCGTAGCCGAGATCTTTAAAAATTTCCGCATTCTGCGCCCAGGTGATCACCGTGCGCGGGCTCATGACGGTGGAAATGTCGCCGGCGATAAAAGCGTTACGCGTCATGTCGGCGACCCGCACCATCGCCTCAATCGCCTCGCGGCCTTTGGCTGAATTATAAAGCGGGACTTTGGCGATGACGATTTCGGTTTCTTCCTTATGGTCGAGATAATTCAGTGTTGTGACGATGGACCAGCGGTCCATCTGACCCTGGTTGATTTGCTGGGTGCCATGATAAAGCCCGGTGGTGTCGCCAAGGCCGATGGTGTTGGTGGTGGCAAACAGGCGGAACCACGGATTGGGCCGCAAGACTTTGTTCTGGTCGAGCAGGGTGAGCCGGCCTTCGGCCTCCAGCACCCGCTGGATGACGAACATCACATCCGGCCGGCCGGCGTCATATTCGTCAAACACCAGCGCCACCGGGCGCTGAAACGCCCATGGCAACATGCCTTCTTTAAAGGCCGTCACCTGGACGCCGTTTTCGACCACGATCGCGTCCTTACCGATCAGGTCGATGCGGCTGACATGGCTGTCGAGATTGATGCGAATGCACGGCCAGTTAAGGCGCGCGGCGACCTGTTCGATATGCGTCGACTTGCCGGTGCCGTGATAGCCCTGAACAATGACCCGGCGATTGCGCGCGAAACCGGCGAGGATCGCCATCGTCGTTTCCGGGTCAAACCGGTAGGCCTCGTCAATCTCCGGCACATAATCGTTGCGCTCGGCAAAGGCCGGCACGTCGAATTCGACATCGACGCCAAACAGCTTTTTTGCAGAAACAGTTTTTTCGGGTTTTTGCGGAAATTTATCGTCGGTGACGGCCATGGGCGAATATCTCTTATACGGAATCTAGAAAGGCGAACCTCGCCTGAATGTCGATCATTAACAAGGCTTTTTGGCGCCGTTTGAGGCTTACAAAAACCGCGCCTTCTTCAAGATTGTGTGGGATTTGACGACCTCGTTGAGTTGTTCCTCGGCGCTGCGGTCGCCGCCATTGGCGTCCGGGTGGAAGCGGCGCACCAGTTCAGCATAACGCCGGCGGATTTCACCGGATGGGGCGTTATAGGGGAGGGCGAGGGTGTCGAAGGAGTTGACCTGAAGCTTGGTGAGCAGTTTGCCCTCACGCTGGTGGCCGCTGCCGGTCGCTTTGGCTTTTGCAGCCTTGCTGAGGACGCCGAACGCATCTTGCATATCCGCCGAGGCGCCGCCTTTGTTGTTCGACGCCCGGGCGCGGTCATTCTTGCCCATCGACCAGGTTGGCCGGTCGCCATAGAGATTGGCCTCGCGCGCGGCTTTCGCCTCGCCATCGCTCATGCCATCGAAATAGTTCCAGCCCTTATTGTGCTCGCGTGCATGGGCGAGGCAGTACCACACGCGCGAGCGCGGCTCGCGCGGGCTTTTGGGCAGCGAGCAGGCGGCCTGCTCGTCACAGCCCTTCTTCTCGCAGGTCCTGTCGGCCGGCTCGGCCCAGGCCGGCGGCTTGGTTTTGCTCCTGGAGGGTGGTTTCACCCGGATATCAAAACCCAGCCGCGGCTTATATTCTTTCTTCGCCATGGGCCCAATATGGTGCGATGCGAGGCCATGCACAATATTGACAGAACCGCAGGATGTGCGATGACCTCGCGCCGATGTCTATTGCGCACACCATCCAGCGGAAAATCAATGACCGTTTGTCGCCCTCTCGCCTCGAGGTGAAGGATGAATCGCACCTCCATGCCGGCCATGCGGGCGCGCGCGAAGGCGGCGAGTCTCATTTTCGCCTGCTGGTGGTGTCGGCGCAATTTGAGGGGCTCAGCCGTGTCGCCCGTCAACGCCTCATCAATGATATTTTGCGCGAGGAACTGGCGGGGCCGGTGCATGCGCTGGCGATGAAGACGGCGACGCCAGAAGAAATGCAAGATGAAGCGGCTGGCGCTTAGTGGACCTCCCTGACGCGCCGGCGACCATCGCGCTTATCATCGTCAATTTAATTGTCAGCGTTTACGCACTCTCAGTTGACCGCGAGTTCGCCAACAGCTTTGCGTTTCATGTGGGCGCTGTTGCGCGCAAAAAACAACATTACCGGATTTTTACCTCGTCGTTTCTGCACGGCGATTATTTTCATCTCCTGTTCAACATGATGACGTTGTGGTTTTTCGGCCCGACGGTTGAGGGCCTTCTTGGTACGGACGGCTTTCTGGTGGTGTATTTCGGCGCCATCTTAACCAGCGGCATCGTATCTTTTTACGTCAATCGCAACCGGCCCGACTATTCTTCCCTCGGCGCATCGGATGGCGTTTCCGGCGTGGTGTTGTCGTTTTGCCTGTTCTTTCCACTGGCCCCGCTTTATCTGATGTTCATTCCAATCCCAATCCCGGCGTTCATTTTCGCCGCGGTCTTCATCGCGGTCTCCGCCGGGCTAATGGGCCGCGAAAGCAACCGCATCGCCCATGAGGGCCATCTCGGCGGCGCGATTGCAGGCGTTGTCCTGACGGTATTGATGAAGCCGGAAGTGGTCGGCCAGATTTTTGGCTGACGGCGGAGGATTTGTCCGTTAGCGTTGTGGTTTAGGTTCGAAGAAAACGTCAGATAAAGTTTGAGAATATTTAGCGAAGGCTGAGGCAAACATGAAAATATTTCAAACCGTCATCTTGGTTATTCTGGTTTTGATGAGCCTGTCTGCGGGCGCGGTGAAGCTTTTGCAGATGCCGCAAGAGGTGAAATTTTTTGAAGACGCCGGGCTTGGGATTGCTTTGCTGATGACGCTGGGCGCCGTACAAATCCTTGGCGGCGTTCTGGCGGCGGTTCCAAAATTCAAACTGCCCGGCGCCAGCATTATCGCTGCCGGATTTTTTGCATCCACCATTGTAATTTTTATGACCGGACAGCTTGCCTTCGGCGCCTTTTCATTATTGCCGGTAGTGTTTGCGGGGCTTCTTATTGCGGGCGCGCGTAAACAGAACGCTCCGGGCGATCACTCTTAGATATCAAAGCTAGTGGAGATTGCGAAACTAGACCAACCTATTGAACGATTAAAAGTCGCAGAAGGAGAAAGTACAAACTGTATAAATCATTCCCCAGAACAACGGAAAAATCAGAGATGTCGGTGCGATAATAAGAATCCAAATAGCTCGAATTCCATTTAGGAAAAGCGCCCGGACTGTTAAAATAATCCATGACATTAAAGTCGCGGCTATTAGCACCATAAACAGGCCAAGGGAGTCACCACTCGAGCTGCCGATGCCGTATGCGACCATAAATTGGAAAATCGAGGTGGCAACGCCAAATAAAAAGGCAGCAATGGTCAGGCGTGTGAATTTCATTGCCGCCCCATAATGCGCCGTTCGATTGGTCCTTTATAGAAAAGATCAGTGAGATAGACCAGATGATTGTATGATTGATGCGTTAATGCGTTTGCGCTGTGATGCTGCGAGAATACGGCCTAAAACCGGCGCTTAAGAGGAATTTCCAAGGGTGGGTTTGGGCTTTGCGGCGGGCCGTCGAAAATGCTAAAATCATCAACGGAAAAAGGAGACGCGCTGATGAAAGTGCTCACAATTTTATCTATGGTTGCATTCTTGGCGGCATGCGCCGCGACCGGCCCGGTGCAATACGGCCCCGCGGGCGCCAGTAATTTTGGCTATAGCAGCACGAAAATCGAAGCCGACCGCTACCGCATTGTCTATCGCGGCTCCGGCGGCATGCCGCCTGAAATGGTTGAGGACTACGCTTTGCGCCGCGCCGCTGAGCTTGCGCTTGCCAATGGCTATGATTGGTTTCGCGTCGCCTCGCGCGACATGGCGCAGGAACAACGCGGCGGCGTCTCCATCGGCGCAGGGTTCGGCAGCGGTTCTTATGGACGCCATGGCGGCGGCAGTGTCGGCGTTGGCGGCAATGTCGGCAAGGTGGGCGCGCAGGATTATTTCACTGCTCGGATGGAAGTCATAATGGGCGAGGGCGAAGCGCCTGATGATGGCGGCGCTTATGATGCGTTGTCGGTCATCGATCGCTTTGTAGATCCAGGCACAGGCATTGCGCAATAATGGCGATGGACTGGGGTGCGCTCCGGCGCATCATTACCGACAATAACGCGGCGGGCCGCTCGCGCATCCTGATCGATGGCGCGGCGGCGAAGCTGATCGCAGTGGAAGAGGCGGGGCTGGCTGAAATCTGGGCCGCGCCGCTCACCGCCAATGGGCTGCTTGATGCAACCGACACGCTGAAAGACCAGGACCTCAAACTTGAGCCCGACGCCGGCGCCGTCAAAGTGCGGTGGTTTACCGTTGAGCCCGAGGATGCATCAAAGTCAGCGGAGGAGCGCGAGGCCGCAGCGGCGTTTGGGTTTGGCGCCGTTGGCGCGGGCCATGCGCGTGTGGATACGTCGCGCCATGCGATGATGCACAAAACCGATACGCTTGACGTTATCATCCTGGTGAAGGGCGAGGTCGATTTATTGCTCGACGATGGCGGCCCGACACGGCTGACGCCCGGCGATGTGGTTATACAGCGCGCGACCAACCATGCCTGGATTAATCGCGGGGACGAAACCGCGCTCCTGGTTGCGGTGCTGATGCGCGCGGAATAAACGCTGCAAATAATTTGGCAAACGATATTATAACATTACTCCGTATCAGGAATTATAGTTGACCCCGGCCCGTCTTCTGCTATCTCCTGCGTCATCGTTGAGGAGAAATTTATGGCTGAGGCAGAGCTCAGAAACATCGTCGCCGGGCTGACAATAATTTTTATTCTATGGATCGCGGGCTACGCAATTTTTTCCAGCCTGCAAAACCGTGTCAAAGCGGTTGCGGTCAGCGCGCGCCAAACAACGCCGTGGCAGCGCATATTGCTCGCCACTGCTATCATCTTTGACGGCTACCTGATTGCCCGCGCATGGTTCCCGGCGCTCGACCAATGGGTTTTTGCGCAGCCCTCGCCCGCGCCATTACTCGCCATCGCGGTGATGCTCGCCGGCGGCGGGTTGATGGTGCTGACACACTTACATATGGGCGCCTCGTGGCGGATTGGCGTGCCGCAAGATGGCGGGGATATCACAAAGCTGATTACAAGCGGGCCGCACGGGGCCTCGCGCAACCCAATTTATCTCGGTATCTTAGTTATGCTCGCCGGCGCGACGATTGCCGCGCCCGGCCCATTGACGATTAGCGGATTAATCGTCACGTTTATCGGCATGCAATCGATTATCGCCGAGGAGGAAGCCTATCTTGAGCGTCAATTCAGCGATGACTATGCGGCTTACAAAAAACGCGTGCGCCGCTGGGTTTGAAAGCGCGTGGGTTGCGCGCTGCTGCGGGCGCACTAACGCAGGCCGCCAGGCGGCCTGAGGGGAATAAACCAACACATGTATGATGTCTCACTGACGCAATCTTATTTTCCCGCACAATCGGGCGATGCGCCGGAAGCTGTGACCGTCGGCGATATGCTGCGCCGTCAGGCGGAGGTTATCCCCGACAGGACGGCGCTGACAGAGCTGACCTATGACGGCGAACTCGCCCGCAACTGGACCTATGCGGAATTATTGACGGATGCGAGCGGTTGGCCAAAGCGCTGGCGACGCGCCATGACAAGGGCGCGCGCATTGCGGTCTATGCGAACAATATTCCCGAATGGGTGGTGTTGGAACTCGCCGCCGCGATGGCGGGGCTAACGCTGGTCACCATCAATCCAGCCTATCAGGCGCGCGAGCTGAAATACATTCTTGAACAGTCGCGCTCTGAGGCGATTTATTATGTTGAAGAGTTTCGCGGCAACCCGATGCAGCAAATCGCCGATGAGGCGTGCGATCAACTACCGGCGATTACCCGGCGCGTTCTATTGACTGATCATGAGGCGCTTTATGCCGGCGCTGATGACGGCGTTCTGCCAAACGTGCGCCCGGATGATGTTGTGCAAGTCCAATATACTTCCGGGACTACGGGCTTTCCCAAGGGTGCGCTGCTCCATCATAATGGCCTTGTCCGCAACGGCATAGATTCCATGACTCGGGCGGGCGTCAGCGCAGGCGACGTTTTCATTCATCACATGCCGCTGTTTCATACCACTGGCTGCGCCATTTTGGTGCTTGGCGGCCTCGGCGTTGGCGCGACGATGTTGCTGGCGCCAATGTTCGATCCTGAAATGGTCATCCGCGTGACTGAGCGAGAGCGCACTCGGTTTATTCTCGGTGTGCCGACGATGATTGTCGCGCTGATTGAGGAAGCGCGTAAGAGCGGGCGCGATGTTTCGTCAGTAGAAAAGATGATGTCCGGCGGGGCGATGGTGGCGCCGGAGCTTATCCGCAGCGCTGAGGAGCGTTTTGGCAGCATCATCCAGATTGTTTACGGCCAGACCGAAGCCTCGCCCGTGATCACCCAGACCCGGTGCGATGACAGCATGGATGATTTGACCAAAACGGTTGGCCAGCCGGTTGCGCATGTTGAGGTGTCCATTCGCGATACGCAAACCAATGAAGTGGTCCCGGTCGGCGCCCAGGGCGAGATTTGCGCGCGCGGCTATCTGGTGATGACCGGCTACAACGACAACCCGGACGCAACGGCAGCGGCCATCGACAAGGATGGCTGGCTGCATACTGGCGATCTCGGCCGGATGGACGCCAGAGGTTATGTGGCCGTCACCGGGCGGGTGAAGGAGTTGATCATTCGCGGCGGTGAAAACCTGTTTCCGGCGGAAATTGAAAATGCGCTGCTTGAACATGATGCGATTGCAGAGGTGGCCGTTGTCGGCGTCGCGGATGAAAAATGGGGTGAGGAAGTTGCCTGCTTCATTCGTCCGGCGTCGGACCAGAGGCCAACAGCCGCCGCATTGAAAACCTTCATCCGCGAGCGGCTGTCGCCGCAAAAGACGCCGGCTTATTGGATTTATGTCAACGAATGGCCGCTCACCGGGTCGGGCAAAATACAGAAGTTTAAACTCGCCGAAAGCTTTGAGCGCGGTGAGCACGAGGCGTTGCGGGCTTAAAGCGCCGCCAGGATTTTATATTGCGCGACGGTGACGTCTTCGGCGCGCAATGTTTCAGCGATACCTGCCTCTTCAAGCGCGTCAGCGAGGCGGGCGCCGAAAACCGATTTCATTGAACTGCGCAACATTTTGCGGCGCTGTGAAAACGCGGCCTGGGTTATTTTTTCAAGCTTTGCAGTGAATTCAAACGGCTCTGTTGCGGGCTCAAACACAACAACGCTTGATGTCACCTTTGGCGGCGGCGTGAAGGCGCGTGCGGGAAGGTCGAAACCGCGCGATGGCGACGCGGTCGCCTGGGCGATCACCGACAGGCGCCCATAAGTCTTCGATCCGGGCGCCGCTAAGATCCGGTCCGCGACTTCGCGTTGAAACATCAACGCCATCAGGCTCCATAATTCCGGGCCGGCTTTGAGCCACCGGATCAGTAATTCGGTTGAAATATTATAGGGCAGGTTGGCGACAATTTTCACCGGCGCAGCCCCGGCGACAAGTTCCGACGCCGCGATTTTCAAAGCATCCGCCTCGATAATGCGCAACCGATCTGGAAATGCGCCCGCAAGATCGCCAAGCGCATCGATGCAGCGTTGGTCGCGCTCAATGGCGATGACACGGGCGCCAGTTTCTAAAAGCGCACGCGTCAGCCCGCCGGGGCCGGGGCCGATTTCCAGCACCGTGTCATCGGCGTTGACAGCGCCGGCCCGGGCGACTTTGCGGGTAATGTTGAGGTCGAGCAGGAAGTGCTGGCCGAGGGATTTTTTCGCCGCCAGACCGTAGCGCTCAATAACCTCGCGTAACGGCGGCAGGTCCGAAGTCATAAATTTTCGCGGCGGGTTTGCGCCATGTCTGCGGCGAGGCGGATTGCGGCGATCAAGCTGTCGGCGCGGGCAACGCCTTTGCCGGCAATATCGAGCGCCGTGCCGTGATCGGGCGAGGTGCGCACAATCGGCAGGCCAAGCGTGACATTGACGGCGTCATGAAACGCCAGCGTTTTCGCCGGTATCAATGCCTGGTCGTGCAACATGCACAGCGCCGCATCGTAAGTCGCGCGCGCCTCTTCATGAAACATGGTGTCGGCGGGGAGGGGGCCGCGCACATCGAGCCCCATGTCGCGCAACTCGTCAACTGCGGGCGCGATAATCATGTCGTCCTCAACCCCAAGCGCACCCACCTCGCCCGCATGGGGGTTGAGCCCGGATATGACGATGCGCGGATTGGCGATGGCAAAATTATCGCGCAAGGCTTCGGCCGTTACGATTGCGGTGTGGACAATCAGCTGCGGCGTTAACATCGCGACTGCATCCTTGACGGCGTGATGGATGGTGACGGGAACGGTGCGCAATTGCGGCCCCGACAGCATCATCACCGGACCGCGCGCGCCGGGCATTGGCGCCGACTTGGTCAGTTCGCCAAGAAACTCCGTATGTCCCGGAAATGCGAACCCCGCCGCCATCAGCATCGATTTCTGGATCGGGTTGGTGACAATGGCCGCAGCGGAGCCGTCAAGCGCAAACCCAACCGCGCGCTCAACGCTCTCAAGGATAGCGGGCGCATTTTCTCGCTGCGACTGGCCCGGCATTGCCGAGACGGCGCTGGTGAGCGCCAGCACCGGCAGGCCATTTGCGAATGCGTCCTGCGCCTCTCCTGGCTCTTGGATGACAATTATCTCATGGGATAGTTTCGCCATCCGCGCCGGGTCGTCGATCAGGAAAAACACCGGACCGCTATGGCGCAGCGCCGCCCAGGCTTTGACGGCAATCTCCGCGCCAATGCCGCCCGGATCACCCATGGTCAATGCGATAGGCGGCAGCGCATTTGGCGGGGATGCGGACATGGTTGCAGTCACAGATAAGCCGCCGGTTCCAGTTGTTTTAACACGCTATCGGCAGGGTATAGGCCAGCCGTTTGCGCAACAGAACCACACGCCGCTGATGCAGAATTCGCACTAGCCACGCAAAGCGAGCGGTTCTTTCAGGCGAATGTCCACTGTCGATTTGCGCTCAATATCGCGGAGGTATTGCTGGCCAATTCTTTGTAATTGGCGCTGATAAATCCGGTTTTCAATCGCGACACGCGAAGGCAGGCCAAGCCCCTCGTCCTTATCGCAGACAAAGGCGGCGTGGTAGGCGCCGTCCGCCTTTATTACCGGGCTGGTTTCCTTGTGGTCGAGGTCTTCAATGAATTCTGCAAACCGCGGATCTATCGCGTCGAGCGTCATATTTTCGAGCAGCGTGTAGCCGATATCCTTACCAAGATCGATTCGCAAATCTCGCCCCGAGCAGACATCAGCGGTAGTGACGCGCTCGAATGCAAATCGCGCCGTGTTTTCGCCGACAGATTCAGGAGCCGACAGATAAGCCAGTTTAAAGGTCGGCTCGCCAGCGATGACAGCCTCGCGCTTGTCGCGCACCGCCAGCATCATGAAGGCGCCCTCGGACGGTATCGGATTGGTGACAGCGCCGATAGGCAAATCTCGTATTGCCGCGTCAAGTTCCGGCTCAAGTTCTCCGCTGCGCACCCAGCCCATGTCGCCGCCGACGGCGGCGGTGGTGCAGGCGGAAAATTGTTGTGCGATGACGCTGAATGGAACGCCCTTGCGCATCTGCTCGAGGAGTTGCAGCGCGCCTTGATAATATTGCTGCGCTTGCGACGGGTCATCGACGGGAATGCAGATTTCCGAAATTAGGAATTGCTCAAGGCTTGCATCCTCGCGCATGCGTTGAAGCGTGTCTTCAACCTCGTCGTCATTGACGCGAATACGCTCGCGAAACCGCCCCTGCACAAGTTGCGGCCAGACGATGGTGGTCTTCAGCTGATTCTTCAGGGAATTTATCGAAATACCCTGCGCCTCAAGCGCGCGTGCGAGATCTTCCGTTCTCATATTGGATTGAGCAGCGATCATCGTCAGCTCTTCGTTGAGTTCCTTTTCGGTGACCGGAACCTCATATTTGGTGGTTTCCTGAAGCTTCAATCGTTCTTCAATCAGGTCTCGGAGCGCTTGCTTTTGCAGCTGGACGAGGGCGTCCTCGGGAATTTTCCCGCCTGCGGAAACCAGCATTAGCCGCATGCGTTGGCGCACATCATAGGTGGTGACAACCGAATCATTGACCACAGCAGCGACCGCTTCTCGCGGCACCCCAGATCGCCGAATGACTTCCTCGCTGCTCGGTGTTGCGTCTTCTGTACTCTGGGCGAGGCTTGCGCCAATACTCAGAAATACCGAACAAGCTATTGAGATAGGTACGAAAAAACGCTTCAAGGTCATTGCCATGTTACTCGTTGGGCGGGCTATTGAGGCTGCCGGTTTGGACGCCATGGCGTCCCTATAGATTGGGCGTGATGGACGGAAAATATAGCAAAATTGGGGCCGCGCAAGCTTCAAGACGCGCTTCATTCGACCAGGGACTTAAGCGTGAAGCTGATCAGGACGGCAGTATCGGGTTCGAGGTTTTCGTCCCTCGTGCGGTCACGGCGATAAGTGATAGCGAATGTGGAGCATTCGTCCTCATAGCCAATGGAGAAATCCTGGCGGATCGTCTGCTGGCTTTCGAGGTCAAGCCGCCAGGCGCCGGCGGCCGACCAGTGCCGGGTCAGCTTCAGTTTGCCTCTTGCCGTCAGCTCCTCGCGGCGAATGAGATTGGCGAAAACATTTTCTTCATTGAGGCGGACATAGCTGACATTGCCGCTCACTGGCCCCGCACGCATAAAGGCCATTGATTCCACCCGCTGGATATCGCCGCTTTTGTTATCAATTCGAAAACGGTTTTCAATGCCGCCTACCGAACCAAAGCGAACATTGAGACTGCCGACGACGTCGGAATTCTTGTCGCCAAGTCCGGATGAAATATCAAAGGCGTTGGTCGATTGAATGCGAAACTGTTGACCGATTGATCCATCGACCGCAATCCCGTTTGGCCAGACCGCGGAAGCGGCGACGCCGATATTCATCCGTTGCCCGTCTTCGAAGGCGTCATAGCCGGTTGCTTTGTTGAAATCAAAAAGCCCCGCATAGTCAAACTCGATGCTTTGCGAGTCTTCATTGATGATCCGGTCGTTATCAATATTTGCCGGACTTGCGATCAGTTGAACGCGCGGCTCGATGAATAATCGCGCCGACCCCAAAGAACGCGTTAGCGGGTATGACCACTCCACGCCTGCGGTTGGCGCAAAGCGTGCTTCGAATTGGGTTGGGTCGCCGGGAGCGCCGGGAATGCTCTCCGTGCCCTGATCGAGGTCCTGGAAGAAATACGCGTCGGCGCGGGCTTCAGCAAATAAACGGAACCGATGACCGCCACGCGTGGTGATGTCGCGGTCCCAGTTTGCAGTTGATGTGAAGCGTTGTGAGTCTGTGCCGCCGGTCCGGTAGATTGAAGCGATATTCGCGCCGATACGGGCCTTGCCGCCGGCGAGTTTGGATTGGAACTCGTGTTTGTAGTCAATCAGCGGCAATATATACGGCGTTGTTGCGGTATCGTCTTGCGTGCGCAATCCTTGAAACAGGTAAGTGTCGAAGGTCAGCCTTGAGCCGCCGCTCGCCCATGCGGCGCGGGCGTTGCTGCGTAACTGATTGGTGTTGCCGCGGTTCAGCGCCTGGCGAAGGTCGCCGCGCCGTTTTACGCGGTAGCGCCGTAAATAGGTGTTGTCGGATACCCGCTCGAAATCATAGCTGAGCCGCCATTTGGAGCCAAAGTCGCGATAGCCGCGCCCGAAATAGTGCCACCGGACGCCGGGAATATTTTCTTCCTGCTCGTTGGTGTTGTCGAAATCAATGATGCCGCCAGACAGGACATGATAGCCGCGCTTGCCGCGCAACCGGTATTCGGCTTGCCACAGGACGCCGTCTTTGGCTGTATATTTCGGAAAGAATGTCGCGTCCTGGGAATTTGAAAGCGCGAGATAATAGGGCAATTCAAAGTTAAACCCGATCCGGCTGGATGTGCCGATGCGCGGCGTCAGGAAACCGGACTGACGTTCAACCGACGGATCGGGGCCTTGCAGATAGGGCGTATATAAAATCGGCACGCCCTTAACTTCAAAAAATGCATGATGGAAGCGGATGACTTTACGCTCCAGATCGCGCGTCACCCTGAGCGCCTTGATGCGCCATGTTGGCGTTTTTGCATCTCCACGGTGGTTGCAGACATTGCAGGACGTAAAGACCGCGTTCTTCAGGCGGGTTCGCGCGCCTTGCTCTTGCACCGCGCTGGCGGCGGCGAGGCGCGTATTGTTTTTAAGCAGCGCGCTGAAATTGTCGATAATACCGTCGCGCAGGTCGCCGGACAGAATCGCCCGGCCGGCAAAAACCGTTTCCATGTTTGAATCCGTAACCGAGACATTGCCTTCTGCGGTGACGACATCGGAGGCGGGGTCGTAGATCAGCCGGTCGGCGCGCAAATACCGCTCGCCAAAAAACGCCCGCACATCACCCTCGGCGACAATCGGCCCGTCGGCGGACTGGCGCGTGACTGTGTCAGCTTCGAATAAGACCTGATCGGCGTCTTCAGCGTCGCTCGCATCTTCTGTTTGCGATGACGCGCTGGGGAGCGGCGGCGCCTGATAGGCGAGGACGCATGCCGGAAACGCCGCTCCGGCATTAGCCAAAACGGTAGTGATCCACACTCGCGCTATGCGGCGATTGCGACTCAAAACAGCTCCTCATGCGCGCGAATCGAAAATTTTGCGCTATCTATGGTTAGATCGCCGCCCGGACGAGGTCCAGCCGGACAACGCCAAGACCAGCGTCCGGCTATCCATCCTCCATATGCAACAGCGCCGTGATCGCTGCAAGGGTTGCGACCACCGCCGGGGTCCATGCCGCTAGAGCCGCCGGGGCGAGCTCAGATTCGCCTAACGCCGTTGATATTTCAGAGAGAATATAAAGCAGGAAACCGGCGCCAATCGACGCCGCGATGAGCTGAAGCGCGCCGCCCAGCCGGGTCGGTCGCAGCGAAAAAGCAGCGGCGATCAACACCATCGCCAGCAATTTCAGCGGCGTTGAGCTCAAATCGTGAAACCGGATATGATACCGGGCGGTCGGTAGCCCGGCCGCCTCCGCCATCAGAATATAGCGCGGCAATTGCCACAGCGACATCGTCTCTGGCGGGACCACGCGGTTACTCAGGTCATTTACGGTCAGTGCTGTGTTAATGGCGTAGACTGGCGTGCGAAGCTGTCGTTGGTCCGAAATCGACGTCAGCCGCGCATCGCGCATCTCCATCGTGGCGCCCGACATCATCGCCTGGTCCGCGTCTATGCGTTCCAGAAACCGATTATCGGGACCAAACCGCCAGACCGTGACCTGTCCGAGCGCACCGTTTTCCGCGTCGAGGGTTTTTGCGTTGACGATGATTTGCCTTGCCGCATCGCGCTGGCGCAGCCAGATGCCGTCCTCGAATAGCCGCACGACATCGTCGGGTTTACCTTGTACTCTGGTCTTGACCTGCTCGGCGTAGGACAGAAGCGTCGATGACATCGGGTCAAGAACGGTGATGATAAGGACGCCGACAAGAGCGGCAATGAAGGCCGCCGGCCCAAGCAGGCGCCATATTGACAGGCCGGCGGAGCGCATCACCGAGAGTTCCGAGCGGCGGTTTAACTGGTGGAACATCCAGATCGAGCCAAACAAGAACACAAACGGGATCAAAGCCTGGGTCAGCGCCGGGGCCCGCAACAGCGTCAGGGTGACGGCGAGGCCAAAACTTCCGTCCGATAGTTTGCCAACGAAGCGCAGATTTTCGATCAGGTCGATAAGCAGCACCAGACTGGCGAGGATGACCAGCAGGCCGCCAACGCCGGTGATGGCGCGCAAAGCGATATATTTGAACAAGGTTTCCGGCGGCATCAGGCGGCCTCTTGCGATGGCGCGGGAACCATGCGTGCGCGCCAGCGCATGGGAGCGAAAAGCAGCGCCGCGAAAATTACGATGACGACGCCGGGAACGGCATATAACAGCCAATAGGCGGCGGATGTTTCGACCAGGCCCTGAACCAGAAAGCCTATGATGCGAACGGCAAAAATCACCGCGCCGGCAGCGGCGATGCGCACCACATAGCCGCGCCGACTATAGGCTCCGCCGAGCATCGCATAGAGCCCGACAAACACGTAAGCAAAGGCATATAGCGGCCCGGCAAAACGCGCATGGCCTTCGGCGATCAGCCGGGCGGCGTTGGCGCGATCATAGGGCTTGGACATATCCGGATTGAGCAGTTCTCGCGGGTAACGCTCGGTCAATTCCAGCACCAGTTCGCTGCGTCCGTTCTGAAAGCTTGAAATATTCACCGCCAATTCGCCGAAGCGGATGAAATCCACCACGCCGGTATCTTTAGCGGTGCGCTGGATGTTGCCGTCTTTTAATATCAACATTGGCCCGGCGCCGGTGTCGCGCAGGATGGCTTTCCGCGCCATATAGGTCTTGGGGTCGTCTTTATTGCGATAGTCGTTGACCAGAAGGCCGACAAATTGCCCGCCTGGGCGCGCCTCATCGACGTAAATCGTGAACCCGTCAATGTAAGTCATGAACTCACCACTGCGAATGACGGAGCTGGCGAAGTCGGCGCGGATATCGGCGACGGTTTGTTTCAAAATCCGGTAGCTTCTGGGCATCAGATCGGTGTTTACATATAACGTCGCAAGCGCGCCAAACAGGGTGATCAGGAGGATCGGCGCCGCCAGCCGCCAGCGGCTTACACCGGCGGCGAACATCACCGCAATTTCGCTGTCGGTATGCAGCCGGTGCAAGGCGAAAACCGCAGCGCCAAACAAAGCAAACGGGATGATGATGGCGAGCAAGCTCGGAATGATCAGGATGCTCAAATACGCGAAAACGCCCAGCCCCTGCCCGAATTTAACAATGATTTCGATTCGTTGCAGGCTTTGCGTCATCCACACGATCGACGTAATCACGATCAAAATCATCAATAACGGGGTCAGACATTGACGCAGAATATATTTATCAAGACTGTTCAAGCGGGCGGTCTTCCCTTATGGCGCAGGGCGGTTAGATTGTCGCCTTCCAATATCACCCCGGCCTAGCACAACTCGCCGGCGCGCTGAAACTGTTTGCGTATCCGGCCATATTCTGCGCGTCAGGCTGTAAAAACACAAATATCGAGGGATAAATGCAAGTCACTTTTTCAACCGCCGCCCTGCCAAAAACCGGCGCGATTATCATTCCGGTTTTTGAGGACGGCAAAAAGGCGAAAGCATATCAAGATATCAACGCC
This sequence comes from Alphaproteobacteria bacterium, assembly GCA_013151255.1. Taxonomy (GTDB): domain Bacteria; phylum Pseudomonadota; class Alphaproteobacteria; order Caulobacterales; family Parvularculaceae; genus Hyphococcus. Next base: position 77,089 of record JAADIQ010000077.1, on the reverse strand, counting down.
AAAACCGACGGCGCGCTGGATCGCGCCGCCAAGGCGGCTAGCTATAAGCCTAAAAAAGGGCGGTTCCTCGAAATCATGTCGCCGGCCGGCATAGGCAATGGCCGCGTTGTTCTGATTGGCGCGGGGGCGACAAAAGATTTCACCGCGCTGGACGCTGAGGCGCTGGGCGGCCGGGTGATTGCAAGACTTCAGGCGAGCCGCGAGAAGACCGCGGTTTTTGCGCTTGACGGTTTGTCCGTGAAGAAACTCAACGCGGGAGAAATGGCTGCGCGGGTAGCTCACGGCGCGCGGATGCGGAGCTATCGTTTCGACAAATATCGCACCACCGTCGAAAAAGACGACAAGCCGGCGCTGACCAAAATTGCGGTTCATTCTTCTGCGGGCGCTAAGGCGGCGTATGCACCGCACGAAAAAATCGGCGACGGCGTCTTTTTGACCCGCGACCTGGTCGCCGAGCCGGCCAATGTTCTCTACCCGGACAGTTTCGCCAAACGCTGTCAGAAGCTCACCGCGCTTGGCGTTAAAGTTAAAGTGCTGGGCGTACCGGAGATGAAAAAGCTCGGCATGGGCTCGCTGCTCGGCGTTGGTTTGGGTTCAGAAAAGCCGTCCCGGCTTGTCGCCATGGAGTGGATGGGCGGCAAGAAGGGCGATGCGCCGCTGGCGCTGGTCGGCAAGGGCGTCACGATACCGGCGGCATCTCGCTGAAGCCGGGCCCCGGCATGGGCGATATGAAATGGGATATGGGCGGCGCCGGCGCGGTCACCGGCGCAATGGCGGCGCTGGCCGGCCGCAAAGCCAAAGCCAATGTCGTCGGCGTTATTGGCCTGGTTGAAAATATGCCGGATGGCAAGGCCCAGCGCCCTGGCGATGTCGTCAAATCGATGTCCGGCCAGACCATTGAAATCCTCAACACCGATGCAGAGGGCCGTTTGGTCCTCGCCGATGCGCTGTGGTGGACGCAAGAGATCTATAAGCCGGAAACCGTTATCGATCTTGCAACGCTCACGGGCGCCATCCTTGTAGCGCTGGCCCATGAGTTCGGCGGCATGTTCACCAAGGACGATGCATTGGCGAAAAAACTCATCGCCGCCGGCGAGGCGACCGGTGACAAATTATGGCGCATGCCGCTCACCAAAAACCACGACGACATGATCAAATCCGACATTGCCGATATGCAAAATATTGGCGGCAAAGGCGCCGGTTCTTCAACGGCGGCGGCTTTTCTCGGCCGCTTCATCAAAGACAATGTCTCCTGGGCGCATCTCGATATCGCCGGCATGGCGTGGAACGAAAAAGATACGCCGACAATTCCCAAAGGCGGCGCCGGCTATGGGGTCCGGCTGCTCGACGAATTCGTTCGGGCGAATTTTGAAGGCTGATAAGCGCGGAGGTGCTTCTGGCATGACCGAAGTTCTGTTCTATCATCTCGAACGCGCCCGGCTGGAAGAGGTTCTGCCGGGGCTGCTGGAAAAGACTCTCGCACGCGACTGGCGCGCGGTGGTGCGCACCGGATCGAAGGCCCGCGCTGAGGCTTTGGACGCCCATCTTTGGACGTATAAAGACGAAGGTTTCCTGCCCCACGCCGCCGCTGGCGAGGGTGCGCGCCAACCGGTGTGGTTGACTGACGGCGAGGATATGCCAAACGCGCCGCAGATTTTGTTTCTGGTCGACGGCGCAAGAGCTGACCCGGCGGCAATCGCCGTGCTGGAGCGCTGCGTGATGATTTTCGACGGCCGCGACGAGGCGGCGGTGGGCGAGGCGCGGGGCTTCTGGAAGGACGTGAAAGCGGCCGGATGCGATGCGACCTATTGGAAGCAGTCGGCGCAAGGCGGCTGGGAGAAGCAGGCGTAAGCGCGGGTGATGAGAAAGTGATCCGATCATGAAAGATACCGAAACCGCCCGCTTCAAGACCATCCTTAAAGCACGCCGCGTCGAGCTGGCGGCATTGTCGCAGAATTCCGCGGCGGCGCGCCGCCCGGTTGAGCTGGACCAGCAATCTGTGGGCAGACTAACCCGGCAGGACGCTTTACAGCAGCAGGCGATGGCCAAGGCTCAAGAAGTGCGGCGCGTTAATGAACAGCACAAAATTGATGCGGCGCTCATACGGATTGACGCTGACGATTATGGCTGGTGCGAAGAGTGCGGCGAGGCGATTGTGGTCCGAAGGCTTGAAATCGACCCGACGGCGCTGCGTTGCGCGGCTTGCGCCGGGGCGATCAGCGGTTAATCAGCCGCGCCGATGCGCAGGCGAAACTGCGCCTTGGCGACCGGTTTGTTCTCGCTCGCCTGCCAGCCGGTCGCCTCTACAAAGGCCAGCCGCCGGCCCATGCGGGTGATGCGTGCACGCGCCTGCATCGGCTGAGCCCGTGACGAGGTCAGATAGTCGATATCCAGATTGACGGTTTTGACGCTCGCGCCGGCGCCAAGCCTGGCGGCGACCTCGCATTGCGCCGCCACCTCCAAAAACGCGGAAATAACGCCGCCATGAAGCGCGCGGATCAGCGGATTGCCAATGTGTTTTTCTTCAAAGGCGAGGGCGTAGACCACACCGCCCTCATCTTCCTCGGCGGAAAAGCCGAGCCAGTCGGCGATGGCCAAACGCTCAATCAGTGCGGTAACCTCCGGGTTCATAATCGCGATCCTTTTACCGGACCGCGCGTGCCGACCATAAAGGCGCCGGCGCCGGTCGCCAGCAATCGCCCGTCATCTTCAATTTTAAGATCGCCCGAAACATAAGCAATATCGTCATTGACGGCGATGCAGTGCGCAGCGCAAACCGCGCGCGCGCCGGCTTCGGCGGTGGCGATATAGTCAATGCGCAAGTTGATGGTGGCGATCGGTTTTAATTCTTCAAGCGCCGTAAACACCGTCAGGCCGAAAATGGAATCCATGATGATGGTCATCAGCCCGCCATGAATGACACCCTCCGCGCCAGTGAACGCCGCGGGCAAATCCATCACGAATGTAGCTTTGCCTTTGCCAAGCAGGGATGGCTCAAGGTTCAACGACTGGAACAGTGAATGTTCATGGGTCAGCCAGTCGCGCGCATTGTTCAGCATCGCGCCGATGGAGGGGTGGATATGGGAAGTCATTCTTCTCTCAGGCGCTCTTCTTCATACTGAATGCCCCAGCCGATGATTAAGCGCCACAACGCTTCGGCCATCTCCGGCGGCATGTCGGTTTGCGCGGCGCGGGCCTTGACCTTGTCGATCACATCCTTGTTGCGCCATGGCACCGAGGCCTCCTCTGGCGAGCGCTTAAACACCCAGGCCTTGTCGACATACGTCCAGCGCTCGGCGAGAAGGTCTATCAGGGCGCGATCCACGCGGTCAATTTCGGTGCGCACCTCGTTCATCGTCTGGCAATCTGCGGCGGTTTTCATAAATGTCAGGTCCGTTTTGTTTCCGGGATGGGGAATAGTCTCGCAAACGCCTTCAAAAAGAAGCCGTGCATGGTATGATAACACAGCTCATGGAAACCTCGCGAGGATTTATGCGGCGCGTATTCGTCACACTTTTGGTGTTCTTGGCTGGCGCCTGCGCGAGCGCCAAGAAGGCGCCCTTTGACGCCGGTTCCGATGCGCGCGTCGGGCGGGAAGTCGCCAAGGCATGCTTTCGCGATGCCGGCCGCCGCCATGGCGGCGGATATTTACGCGTCGGCGAATACGACGCCTATGTGACCGGATCGGCCGGGCGGCAATTCCTGCTGGTGTTCTCCGGCGGATGCAGCGACTTACGGCCCGGCGGCGGCTTTGCGATTTTTCAAAACTACGGCGATGATTGCCGCCGGCGCGGTGAGCTTGTGCGCACGGCATCGGCGGGGCTGGGGGGTTCCGGCGGCTGCACCATTAAAAATATTTACGAGTGGAACCGGCGCGAAGTTGAAGGCGATGCAGCGATTAACGATTGAGCTTAGCCAATTTTTGAACGCAAATAAGCGATTAGTTTTCGGGGCGGTTGAAACAACGCGCTTGGCGATCTGACGCCAAGCGTCCCGCCGAGAATGGCCTCGCCATTTTGGCGGATTTCAACTTTTGCGCCCGGCGCCAGGTTGGGAACAATATCGCCGCACGATGTTTTGACGGTGAAACGTACTGCCCCGTTTTCTAGCGGCATTGCCTGATAGTGCGCGTCATCAATAAAAATATCGGCGCTGCGTCCGGCGACGCCGCTAAGGCCGATGTGGATTTTTTTAGCGCCGCTGCGCCAGAATAAAAACGCGACATCGCCGTGGCCGGTAAAACCGTTCACGCCTTGCAGCCTGGAGTTCAGCGCAATCCGCACGCGCCCAATATGAAACGAAAATCCCGACATCGTCCCCCGCCCGCCGTCTCTATCGCCGCCATGTAAAGGATTGGCGGCAGAGACGACTACCTTCAAATTCGGCGCCAGCCGGATTTAGCCCGCAATGGCTAGCGCAGAAACATCAAGTCATTTCTCGCCATGATAATCGCCCTCAGGGCGTTCATTGGCAAGGCGCGCATCGAGATAGCCCTCAGCCAGGCCAAGAAAATCTTCCATATGGCTTTCAAAGAAATGGTCAGCGCCCGGCGACACCACAAATTCGACTTTGCGGCCCTTCTGGGTGCGGGTGCGCTCGACCATGCTCTTGGTTTCTTCCGGCACGCAGATTTTGTCGTGCTCGCCATGAATGATGAGCCCGGATGAGGGGCACGGCGCCAGAAACGAAAAATCATAGAGATTTGCAGGCGTTGAGCCACAGATGAAGCCAACGATTTCAGGCCGCCGCATCAGCAGCTGCATGGCAATCCACGATCCGAAGGAAAACCCGGCGACCCAGGCGAAGGGCGCATTCGGGTTCAATTGCTGCATGTAATCGAGCGCGGTCGCCGCATCGGCCAGCTCGCCCTGGCCCTGGTCATATTCGCCCTGGCTGCGGCCGATGCCGCGGAAATTAAACCGCATGGTCGAAAAGCCCCGGCGCACGAACATCTGGTAGAGCTCATATGTCGCGCGGTTATTCATCGAGCCGCCGAACATCGGATGCGGATGTAGAACAAGCGCGACCGGCGGGTTGTCGCCTTTGCCCTTTTGGTAACGGCCTTCAAGGCGTCCTTCGGGACCGGCGAAAATGACTTCAGGCATCGACTTCCTTTGCGCCGCATTGGTTGCGGTCATCCATATCCATATAGTTTAGTCGGCAAATAAGCAGAAATGCGAAAAAATCCAGCCATTTCGCCAATTTGTGATGGCGATAATGTTGACTAAATTAGTGTGGTTTCTTATTTCCTCTAGTGAAGGGCCGACAGGCGGGCGCGTATAGCATGTTTTCGCTGCGGCGCCAGCATGTACGCGGTGCAAATTCCCTGCGTCAAAAGGATTTGATGTGAAGCTCACAACCAAGGGCAGATATGCGGTTTCGGCGATGGCCGACCTTGCGGCTACGGGGCGGCGCGCGCCGGTGGCGCTGTCGGATGTGGCGCTGCGCCAGGGGATTTCCCTGTCCTATCTGGAACAGCTGTTTGCAAAGCTAAAACGGTCGGGCCTGGTTGAGAGTGCGCGCGGCGCCGCGGGCGGTTATTGGCTGGTGAATGCGCCGGCCGATATCCGCATTGCCGATATTATTGCCGCGGTTGACGAGGAAATCAGAACCACCGCATGCGCTAGCGGGTCGTCGCTCGGCTGTCAGGGCACGACCGCACGATGTCTCACCCATGATTTGTGGGATGAGTTGGGCCGCCAGATTGAGATATTTTTAAATGCGGTCAGCCTCGAAGACATTTTACAAAAGCGCGTCCTGGGCATGGCGGCGGTGAATGCGCCGAGCGAACGCTCGCCGGACGAACGGCCTTATGTGGGGGCGGCGGAGTGAGGCGGTATTATCTCGACCATAACGCGCCCGTGCGCGAAGGCGCACAAATTATTCCCGTGCGCGAAGGCGCACAAACAAAAACCGGTCGCCCATCGGTGTTGTGCTGTCTGTCTGCAGGCGAGGCCATTAAATGATGCGCCATTATCTCGACCATAACGCGACCGCGCCGGTGCGGCCTGAAGTCATCGACGCTGTGGCGGCGGCGATGGCTGCGGACGGCAACACTATGTCCGTACACGAAGAAGGCCGTCGCGCGCATAAGATTGTGGAAGATGCGCGTGAGCAGGTGCGGCGCCTGGTTAATGCGCCGGTCAACGGCGTTGTGTTTACCAGCTCCGGCACAGAGTCCATTCACTATGTGTTGCATGGCGCTGTCGCCGCCCACAAACTCCAGCGTATCTTTATAAGCGCGATTGAGCATCCGGCGGTTGCGGCGAATGCTGTGGCTACGGGCGTGGAAATTGAAACCATTGCGGTGAACAGCGCCGGCGTCGTCGATTTGGACCTGTTGCGCACGCAGTTGCGCGGCTACAGGCAAAGCAATAGCGGCGCGTTTTTGGTTTGTCTGATGTTCGCCAATAACGAGACCGGCGCGATCCAGCCGGTGGCGGAAGCGGCGGCGATTACCCATGAATATGGCGGGCTGTTGTTTTCTGATGCGGCGCAGGCGGTGGGTAAAATCCCGGTCAATTTCGTTATGTCGGGCGCCGATATTCTCAGCTTTACCGGCCATAAATTCGGTGGGCCGCTGGGCGTCGGCGCGGTTATTGCCGGGCCGAACCTAGCGTTGGAACCGGTATTGCGCGGCGGCGGCCAGGAAATGAACCGCCGTGCGAGCACCACCAACACGCCGGGGCTTGCCGGTCTCGGCAAGGCTTGCGCGTTGGCGCAAGACAGCCTCGCGCGGGCGGGCGATATTGCGCGGCTGCGCGACCGGATAGAGGCGGCGGCGATGGATGCCGGCGCCAAAATCTGGAGCGCGCAGGCCGAACGCCTGCCGGGCACGTTATGTCTTAGCGCCCCAGGATTTTCCGGTGCGACGCAGCTGATGACTATGGACCTTGTCGGCATTGCCATATCGGCCGGCTCGGCGTGTTCTTCCGGCAAGTCAAAGCCTAGCCATGTGCTGACCGCGATGGGCGCCAGCGAAGAGCAAGCAACGACGTCTATTCGCATATCGCTCGGGTGGAATTCGACCGATGCGGATGCCGATGCGTTCATCCGCGAGTGGCCCGCCGCCTATGCGCGCATAAAAGAGAGGGCGGCTTAGCCGCTAGGGTAAAGATGTATCCGAATACATTATTTCGATCCGCAGATGAAAAGCAAAATCTCGCCTTCGCCGAGGCGCGCGGATTTGGCATGCTCACCATCAATGGTGATGAAGGGTTGCTGGCGGCTCATATTCCCTTTTGTATTTGCGATGATGGCGCCCGCATAGAATTGCATCTGGCGCGCGTCAATCCAATTCTAAAGCAGCTTAGCCAACCCATAGAATGTCTTTTAGCTGTTAATGGGCCGGACGGTTATGTTTCGCCGGATTGGTATGAATTGGATAACAACCAGGTGCCGACCTGGAATTATGTCACGGTTCATATTCGCGGCGCGCTGAAACTACTCCCCCCGGAAGATTTGCCGGGCGTTGTTGAGCGCTTGTCGGCGCAGTTTGAGGCGCGCCTTTCACCAAAACCTCCCTGGCGGGCATCGAAAATGGACGCAAATGTTTATGCGCGCATGCAGCGCGCTATTGCGCCGCTGGAAATATCGGTCGAGGCGATTGATGCAACCTGGAAGTTAAGCCAGAACAAGCCGGAGGCGGCGCGCCAGCGCGTTTCCAGCGCACTGCGAAACAGCACTGTCGGCGCGCAATTGTCCGACCTGTCCCGCTTTGTGAACGAACACTCTGAGGCTATGAGCGCCGAGACAATGAATGCGGACGGTGAGAGATAGTGGTGGAAGCAACGTATAAAGAGGGAATAGACAAAGCGACCGTCGCGGCGACGGCGTCGCTCGAGACCTATAAATACGGTTTCACGACGGATGTTCAATCCGCCAAGCCGCCAAAGGGTTTAAACGAAGACACGGTGCGGTATATTTCCGCCAAAAAAGAAGAGCCGGACTGGTTGCTGGAATGGCGCCTTGTTGCGTTTCGCCGTTGGCTGACCATGGAAGAGCCGACATGGGCGATGGTGGACTATCCGCAAATCGACTATCAGGACGCCTATTATTATTCCGAGCCTGCGAGCGGCGCGAAATATGAATCCATCGACGATGTGCCGCCGGAAATTCTTGCCGATTTTGAAAAACTGGGCATCCCGTTAAGGGAAGCGGAGGTTCTTCTCGGCGTAGAAGGCGCGGCGGCGTCTGCGGCGGAGGCGCGCATGGGCGAGGCTTCAAACGCCGATGGCGGCGGGCGTAAAGTCGCGGTTGACGCTGTGTTTGACAGCGTTTCGGTGGCGACGACGTTCAAGAATGAGCTTGCCAAGGCCGGCGTCATCTTCCTGTCGTTTTCCGAAGCAGTGCGCGAGCACCCCGACTTGGTGCGGAAATATCTCGGCACGGTGGTGCCGACCTCGGACAATTTCTTTGCAACGCTCAACTCGGCGGTCTTTTCCGACGGCACGTTTGTCTATGTGCCTGAGGGCGTTAAGTGCCCGATGGAGCTGTCGACTTATTTTCGGATAAACGAGGCCAATACCGGGCAATTCGAGCGCACACTGATTATTGTGGCGCCAGGCGCGTATGTTTCCTATCTGGAAGGCTGCACCGCACCAATGCGCGACGAAAACCAGCTTCATGCCGCTGTGGTTGAGTTAATTATCGAAGACGATGCCGAGATTAAATATTCGACGGTGCAAAACTGGTATCCCGGCGACAAGGATGGCAAGGGCGGCATCTATAATTTCGTCACCAAGCGGGCGGATTGTCGCGGGGTGAACGCCAAGGTTTCATGGACTCAAGTCGAGACCGGCTCGGCGATAACCTGGAAATACCCGTCCTGCATTTTAAGGGGCGATAATTCTCAAGGCGAGTTCTACTCCATCGCCATCACCAACAATCATCAGCAGGCGGATACCGGCACAAAGATGATCCACCTTGGGAAAAACACGCGCTCACGGATTATCTCCAAGGGGATATCAGCGGGCAAATCCAACTCAACCTATCGCGGGCTGGTGTCTGTGCATCGCAAGGCCGACAATGTTCGCAACTTCACCCAGTGCGATTCGCTGTTGATCGGCAATGAATGCGGCGCCCACACCATACCCTATGTGGAGGCGAAAAACCCATCGGCAATCCTCGAGCATGAAGCCACCACCTCGCGGCTCTCGGAAGATCAGCTGTTTTATTGCCGCCAGCGCGGGCTGTCAGAAGAAGACGCCGTGGCGCTCCTGGTTAATGGTTTCTGCAAGGATGTTTTGCAAAAACTACCGATGGAATTCGCGGTTGAAGCGCAAAAGCTTGTCAGCGTTAGCCTTGAGGGGAGTGTCGGATGATGACAACGCTATATGTAATCGTCGAGCCAAAGAATACAGTGAAAGAATAGCATGCTAAAAATTGAAAACCTTCACACCACGGTTGGCGGCCATGAAATCCTTAAAGGATTGAGCCTCGACGTGCCTGCGGGCGAAGTGCACGCGATTATGGGGCCGAACGGGTCCGGCAAGTCGACGCTGTCCTATACGGTTGCAGGCCGCGACGGCTATGCGGCGAGCGAGGGCGCGGTGATGCTTGAGGGGACAAATATTTTAGGCCTCGCGCCGGATGTGCGCGCGGCGAAGGGCCTGTTCCTCTCGTTTCAACACCCGATGGAGATTCCCGGCGTCCAGACCATGACTTTCATCCGTACAGCGCTGAATGCGCAACGCCGGGCGCGCGGGGAGGCGGAAGTCTCCGCCGCCGATTTCATCCGACTGATCCGCGAGAAGGCAAAGCTTGTCGGGCTCGATGACGCCAAACTAAAACGCCCGTTCAATGTCGGTTTTTCCGGCGGCGAGAAAAAACGCATGGAGATGTTGCAATTGGCTATTTTCGAGCCGCGTTTTGCTATCATGGACGAAACCGATTCCGGCCTTGATATTGATGCGCTGAAAATGGTCGGTGATGTGGTGAACGCGTTGCGCGGACCGGAGCGCGGCTTTTTAATTATCACCCATTATCAGCGACTGTTGCACTACATCAAACCGGACCGGGTACATGTTCTGGCGGGCGGGCGGATTGTCAAATCCGGCGCGGCAGGGCTTGCTGCAGAGCTGGAAAAATCCGGCTACGAACAATTTATTGAGGCGGCTTAGGTGAGCGAGGCTTTGTTCAATAACCCAACACCGTTTGAGGTTGATTTGCAGGCGGCGTTTGCCGGGCGGGCCAAGGCCACTGGTGCGCAGGCCGCGGCTTTTGAGCGCTTTGCGAAGCTGGGTTTCCCAAACCGCCGTATCGAAGGATGGAAATGGTCCGATTTTCACGGCGCGCTGCGAAAGCTTACCCCCGCCAATGACGCAGAGGCGCAGGGCGATATTGCACCATCAGAGTTTGCCGCACTCAACCCGCTGGAATTTCGGATCATCAACGGACAGATTGAATTACCGCAAGGCGAGCTGCCCGACGGGCTGCGCTACGGCGTTGTCGAGCCAGTGGCGACTATTCCTGAATTAGAGCGCCATGCGATTGTAAATTTAAATATTGCGATGACCGGCAAGGCGCTCGGTATTGAGGTCGGCGAGAACACCCCGGACCGTCCAATCCTGATCCGGCATATCAACACCAATGCAGCGTTTGCGTTTACGCAAACCATGATGCGTGTATCGGCGAATGCGCGCGCAAGACTGATTGAAACCTATGAAGGCGAGGGGAGCGGGTTTTATTCTCACCTCTTCCATATGGTGGTGCGCGACGGTGCGCAGTTTCACCGCACCGTGGTCCATCAGACCGGCGCCGACCAGATTGTAAACGCGGTTTGCGCCGCAAAAATTGATGCGGATGCGGCGTTTAATCAAACCAGCCTATCGACGGGCTCGCGGTTGTCGCGCCACGAAACGATTGTACATTTATGGGCGCAGGGAGGTTCGGCGGAAATCAATTCCGCAGCGCTCCTTTGCGATGATCGCCATGCAGATTTTACAACCCATGTTGTGCATAAAGCGCCGCATTGTAGGACCCGCCAAATTCATAAAGGGGTTGCGCGCGACCGTGCACGCAATGTTTTTCAGGGAAAATTTGAAGTTGAGCGCGAGGCGCAGAAGACTGACGCGAAGATGACCGCGAATGCGCTATTGCTGTCGGACACGGCGGAGGCGAACCACAAGCCGGAGCTTGAGATTTACGCCGATGATGTTGAATGCGCCCATGGCTCGACCTGCGGCGCGCTGGACGCGGATGCGTTGTTCTATCTGCGCCAGCGCGGGCTCAATGAGGCTGCCGCGCGCGCGCTTCTGGTTGAGGCGTTTCTGGGCGAAGTGCTGGACGGCGTTGACGATGAGCGCCTCGGCGATATATTTCGCAATAAGATTGCGGACTGGTTGGTATACGAATGAGCGATGGTTCGGCGATAAATGAACTGGATGTCGCGGTGCTGCGCGAGGAATTTCCAATTCTGGAGCGCGAAGCTTACGGCAAGCCGTTGGTCTATCTGGACAGCGCCGCCTCAGCGCAGAAACCGCGCGCGGTGATCGATGCGATGCGCCATGTGATGGAGCATTCCTATGCGAATGTGCATCGCGGCTTGCATCTTCTCTCTAATGAAGCAACGGCGGCCTTTGAAGACGCTCGCAAGACTGTGGCGGCGTTCATCAATGCGGGCTCGCCGGACGAGATTATCTTCACCTCCGGCGGCACTGACGCGTTCAATCTGGTTTCCTATGCGATGGGCGCCAATGTCGGCGGAAGAGGGGAGATAGGCGAGGGCGATGAAATCATCCTGTCGCTGGCTGAACACCATTCCAATATTGTTCCCTGGCATCTGTTACGCGAGCGCAAAGGCGTGGTGCTGAAATGGCTCGACATTTCAGACGATGGCGAGGTCGACATCAAAACCTATCGCGCAATGTTTACTGCGCGCACAAAGCTTGTCGCCGTCACCCATATGTCGAATGTTCTGGGCGCGCTGGCGCCGGCAAAACAGCTGGCGGAGATCGCCCATGAGCATGGCGCCAAAATCTTGCTAGACGGTTGCCAGGCAGGCGTGCATGGCCGGGTTGATGTGCGCGATATGGACTGTGATTTTTATGTGATGACCGGTCACAAGCTTTACGGTCCAACCGGCATTGGCGTTCTCTATGGTAAAAAGTCCGTACTCGCAGCATTGCCGCCTTTTAAAGGCGGCGGCGAGATGATCGATCTCGTTACCACAGAGACGGTGACCTATAACGACCCGCCGCACCGGTTTGAAGCGGGAACGCCGCCAATTGTGGAGGCGATCGGCCTTGGCGCGGCGCTCAAATGGATGAGCGCCAAGGGCGTTGATGCAATTGCGGCCCATGAAGCGCGGCTTAAGAACCATGTGCTTGAGGAATTGGCGAGGCTCAATTTCGTGCGGGTTTACGGCCGCGCGCCGGGAAAGGCGCCGATCATCGCTTTTTCCGTTGAGGGCGCGCATCCGCATGATGTCTCAGCGATCCTCGACCGCACTGGCGTTGCTGTGCGCGCCGGACACCATTGCGCCCAACCACTGATGAAGCGCCTCGCCGTGACGGCGACGGCGCGCGCATCGTTCGCCGCCTACAACACCCATGAAGATGTTGAGGCGTTAATCGCAGGCCTTAAGAAAACCCATGAAATGCTTAGCTGAGTGAGAAGATGGATAATCAACGCGACATAATTGAGGTAAAAACCAGTGAACCGGAAGCGGCGCCGGAGAATGCTCCGCAGGCCGAGACATCGGGCGCTTCGTCTATTCCCGAAGCTGAGTTAACGCGCATCACGGCGGACATTATCACCGCGCTTAAATCGGTCTTTGACCCGGAAATCCCGGTTGATATTTATGAACTCGGCCTCATCTATAAGGTCGATCTGGATGACGACCGGCTATTGACCGTCGATATGACGCTGACCGCGCCGGGCTGTCCTGTCGCCGGTGAAATGCCGGTTTGGGTTGAAGGCGCCGTGCGCGGCGTTGACGGCGTTGAGGATGTTAAGGTGGACATGGTGTTCGACCCGCCATGGACGCCGGAGCGCATGTCGGATGAGGCGAAGCTGGAACTAGGGTGGCTTTAGATGGCGAGACCGAGACCAAAAGTTGTAACGCTAACAGACGCCGCCGCTGCGCGGATGAGCGAGATTATGTCCAGCGCGGATGAGAATTATATCGGCGTCAAGATTGGCGTCAAAAACGGCGGTTGCGCTGGCATGGAATACACCATGGACTACGCGACCGAGGCCGCGCCGCTTGACGAGGTGGTCGAGGAAAACGGCATCAAGGTCTTGATTGATCCGAAGGCGATTTTATTCCTGATTGGCGCTGAAATTGATTATATCACGGAAAAATTGTCCCAGCGTTTTGTCTTTAACAACCCCAACCAGACCGACGCCTGCGGTTGCGGCGAGAGCGTGACGATTGTGCCGCGCAAGGCGGATGCGTGAGTTCTGCGCTAACTCCCGCTCATCCCGGCGCCCGCGCGCGAAGGCGCGCAGATTTTAGTTTGACCGCTTCGCGGTCGGGCCGGGATCCAGGGCAGTTTAAAGCTGGCAATATTTTTGTCTTGCGCTAAAAGTTTGGCGGACCGTGGGCGTTAAATCCATATCTTTCTATAGCCAAGCATTTCTGGATCCCGGCTTTCGCCGGGATGAGCGGTGAGATAGGGTGAAGCCATGCCTCCATCGACATCCTATCTCGACTACATCAAAGATCTGTTCTCGCCGTTCGGCGTCATTACAATCCGCAAGATGTTTGGCGGCGCGGGGGTTTATTGCGATGGCGCGATTTTTGCGATCACCGGCGATGATGATTTGTGGCTGAAGGTTGATGATGTAACGCGCGCCGAGTTCGAGGCGGCGGGGCTTGCGCCGTTCGTCGTTGAATTTGCGAATGGCAAGGGTGGCACGATGTCCTATTACAATGCGCCGGATGAAATTTACGACGATAATGATGTGCTGACCCGCTGGGCGGAGCTGGCGTTTGGCGCGTCGCGGCGGTCAAAGAAGCCGACGAAGAAGAAAGCCCGCAAAAAAGCCAAAACGAAGTGAGCTATGCACTGCTTATTCAACGCCGTGCAATATCTTTCTTCGTTGGTCTTTTCACCCTTCCGTTTTTCGGCGGCGTATAGGTCTGCGGGTAAAATTCATTGGCCCATTTGACGATCTGCCGGATCATCGGCCGCAGCGCCAGGCCTTTTTCTGTCAACTGATATTCATACCGCACGGGGCGGGCCTGATAGGCGGCCTTGGCTATGAGGCCGTGTTCTTCAAGCCGCTTCAGCCGGTCGGCGAGAATATTGGTGCGGATGTTTTCCGGCGCTTCGAGGAAATCATTGTAGCGGCTGGCGCCAAGCAAGAGGTCGCGCACAACAAGCAACGTCCATTTGTCGCCGAGGATATCGAGCGTCACGGCAATCGGACAGATTGAGCGTTCAATATGGGCGCTTTTGGGCACGACGGTTCATTCTAGTAACTTTAAAGTTGCAAGTTACTTGCGTTGCCGCTAAAATGCAAACCCAGATTACTGATAGTTAGAAACCGCAACGCTCAGGAGCCTTTGCATGTCCTCAATCCGTGTCTATCACGCATTTCGCAGCCCTTATTCGCGGCTCGGCCTTCATATTATTGATCGCGCCGGGCTTGATGTGGAACTGATCGCGTTTACCGGTCCGCCAGACGGCGTAACGTTCAACGATCCAACAGAAAATAAACCAAAACTTGCCTATTACGGGATTGATGCGCCGCGCATGACCATGCGTATGGGATTGCCGATTACACGGCCTAGCCCGTTTGACGTGGATTTCGGCCCTGCGAACAAAGGCGCCGTTGCAGCGATGCGCGATGGCAAGGGATTGGCGTTTACGCTCAGCGTGGCTGATGCACGCTGGGGCGAGGGCAAGAACGTTTCTGAAATGTCTGTGCTTGAAGCTTGCGCAGGGCAATGCGGATGGAGCGCTGAGGCTTTGCGCAGCGCTCAGGAAGACGCTGACATTACCGCGACGTTACAAAAACAACGCGCTCAGATTACTGAGGATGGCGTCTTTGGCGTTCCCTTCGCGGTTAGGGGCGCGTCGAAATATTGGGGACATGACCGGTTTGATCTGCTTGTAGAAGACGCCAAAGGATAGGATGCGTTATGCGGCGCTGCCGCGTTGGCTTTTATCGCCTTCTTTGAGGTCTTCTTCGTTGACAACGAGATTGCGACCTCGCGCTTTAGCGGCATAAAGACACTCGTCGGCGCGCTCGATGATGGTCTCCGACGTATCGCCCTCACGGTGAACGCCCACGCCCATGGACATGGTGATGGCGCCAAGGTCTTCTTTTGTGCGGCGCTTTTTCAGCCGGCGAGATTCAATGGCGATGCGAATACGGTCGGCAAGCATGTGAGCATGGTTGAGCGTCGTGCCCGGCAGGACAATTGCAAATTCTTCACCGCCATAACGCGCCAGCACATCTTGGCCTTTGACATTGGCGTTCATCACCTCAGCAACCAGACGCAAAACCTGATCGCCCGTCTGATGGCCCCATTTGTCGTTGAATTTTTTGAAATTGTCGATATCGGCCATGACAAGCGACAGAGGCTCGTTATTTGCGACCGCTTCGCCCATCTGATGCGCCAATGATTTATCGAATGTTGAACGGTTGGCGATGCCAGTCAGCGAATCTTTCATCGCTTCGGCTTGAATGTGCTCCACATTGCGCTGAAGCGTGCTGATTTCCTTGGCGGAGTCGGCGAGCCGGTGTTCGAGCTTTTCATTCTCCTCACGCATGTCTTTGGCGACCGTAATGACGCCTTCCAGAAGTTTTCCAACCGCGGGATATTCCTCGGTGGTCTGGCGTAGCTGAACGGAAAGTTCGCCCAGTTTGCGATGGTGGCCACTGGTGTTCTCGCCTGTCTCTTCGATGGCGTCAAAAAGGTCGGAGATTTCCGCCTGGAACCGGCTGACAAGATCGATAACGTCGCGCGAGAGATCGACATGCTGGATGTGCTCTTTAAACAGCTCGTCAGCAGCCTCCTGGCTGATCTTGCCATTTGTATCCGCTGCAAGCTGTATAGCGCGGGACAATTCCGGGCTGCGACCCTCCGCATGCGCATACCATAGCTCGAAGTTGCGCGGTATCGCCGCCAAGCCAATCTGCTTTAAGGCGCCAAGCGCAATTTCTGCAATTCTGTGGGTGGATTCCACGCAGGTCGACATATTTTAAACCCCCTCGCGCCGCCTGTTCATGCAGGCGGCTACGATGGGGGGCACCTTAGCTCAAACAGCGTAAATGAAAGCCTAAAGCCGAGCAAAGACGGCGTCTAAGGTGTTAACGCGTTATTAACCCGCTACGGCCCGGGTAATGAAATCGGGAACATGATCGCCCATGCCGATGACCGGATCGGCGCTTTCGCGTTGCTTTGGCGACGTATTCGCGCTTGCGCGCCTGCGACGCGGCGCTGGCGGGTCTCTGTCCGCTGCGACATTTGGCGCTTCATTGCTAGCTTCTACTTTGGCCGGTTCCGGTTTTCGCTCTTCTACTTTTCTTGGCTGGCGCCGCGGTCGACTGTCTTCCGGCTTGTCGCGATTAGAACGGCGCGGTCGGCCGCCGCCGGCGGCGTGCTCTTCAAAGAATGCCGAGAAGTCGAGCTCTTCAATTGCGTCTGCGCCGGTGGTTTTCAAAATCGCGGCGTAGAATTTAGCGTCGGCTGGCGTCACCAACATCATCGCCGCGCCCTTTTTACCGGCGCGGCCTGTACGGCCAATGCGGTGGACATAATCGTCGGCGTGGATTGGCGCGTCGTAATTAAAAATATGGCTGACATTGGGAATGTCGAGACCACGCGCGGCAACGTCAGAGGCGACAAGAAACTGCACCTCGCCGCTGCGAAATTTGTTCAGCGTTTCCGTCCGGAAAGCTTGAGCCAAGTCGCCATGGATTGGGCGCGCATTGAAGCCATGTTTTTGCAAGGACTTGGCGATCACATCGACAGTCGATTTACGATTGCAAAAGATGATGCCGTTTCTGACGTCTTTGTGGGTTAACAGCTCGCGCAATGCGGCGCGTTTCGTTCTGTCATCTTTTATCGGCATGCGCACGATGCGCTGGGTGATAGTGTCGGCGGCGGTTGCAGGTTTGTCGACCTCAACGCGAACCGGATTGTGTAGAAACTGGTCGGTAATGCGCTGAATTTCCGGCGGCATCGTTGCCGAAAAGAACAGCGTTTGACGGGTCATCGGGGTGAGTTTGAAAATTCTCTCAATATCGGGGATGAAACCCATATCGAGCATCCGGTCCGCCTCATCGACGACCATCACTTCAATGCCGGTGAGCAACAAACGTCCGCGCTCAAAGTGATCGAGCAGGCGGCCGGGTGTAGCGACCAGAACATCAACGCCGCGTGTCAGTTTGGCGTCCTGGTCGCCGAAAGAGACGCCGCCAATTAAAAGCGCCATCGATAGCTTGTGATTGGCGCCGTATTTTTCAAAATTCTCTGCAACCTGCGCCGCCAGCTCGCGCGTTGGCGCCAGAACCAGCGAGCGCGGCATGCGCGCTTTAGCGCGGCCTCGGCCGAGGCGCTGGATCATTGGCAGGGTGAAAGATGCGGTCTTGCCCGTACCGGTCTGAGCAATGCCCAATACGTCGCGGTTTTCAAGCGCGGGCGGGATGGCTGCTTTCTGGATCGGTGTGGGGGTCTCGTAGCCTGCAGCTGCAATAGCATCGAGAAGCTTCGGCTCAAGGCCGAGATCGGCAAACGACATTCGCGCTCCGTAAGGTTTATAATGCCGGCGATCCGCTTATCGCGTGATCTAACATCCGGCTTTTGCATCGGCGGGTCGGTTAAAATCCAACGCCCCGCTCTTCCGCCGATGGAAGCGATGCGTCATCCAAAGCAATGGCTTATGCGATTAATTTAAAGCGCTGCGTCTTATCGTGGGGCCGGATAATTCATATTATACGGCCGATTGCGCGCGCTGCATCGCAGCATTGCTGGCCGCGAGATAGGCGTCTTTCTGTGCAATGTCAATTAATAGGGCGCGCGCGGATTAGCGATTTTATTAAGTGTGGCCTAAAATCATCATCAGATGAGACAGCTATGCTTGATATGCGGATTAGCGCTGGCGTTTTGGATGGCGCCGCCGACAGCCTATGCGGCAAGCATTATCGGTGATGACTGTACATTCAAGGGGTTTGCGCTTCATGGAAAGGTGCAGATCGTTGAGAGTTTCCCCGATATCAAGGTTAAAATCGTTGACAGTTTTCCGGACCTTAAAGTCAGGGTGGTGACGAGCTTTGCTGATAAATGCGGGATGTGGACATTCGTTGAAAGCTTTCCCGACATAAAAATTCAGTATGTGGACAGCTTCCCCGATCTGAAAATCCAGATGGTGACCAGCTATCCTGGCCTGCCTTGAGGGCGTTTGGTTACATTATATTTCATCGGAAAATTGTTCGGTATCGACCTCGGCCTGTACGGGGGCAGGATAACGCGGTCCGCTGATGGTGTTTTGGTTAATCAGCTGCTCGACGCTGGCGATGGTTTCCGGGCTGAGCGCAATGGCGCCGGCGGCGATGTTTTCTTCCAGATGCGCGAGTGAAGTCGTGCCGGGAATGACGTGGATGTGCGGCGCTTTTTGCAGCGCCCAGGCAAGCGCGAGTTGGCCGGGCGTGCAGCCGGCAGCTTCGGCGATGCGTTGATACTCGGACAATAATTTTGCATTGGCTGAAAAATGCGGCGGCTGAAACCGCGGCATGGTGCGGCGGATGTCTTTTTCGGCAAAGGCCTCCGGGTCAAGCGCAATGTCCGCGAGGTAGCCCCGCGCCAATGGCGAGAACGCAACAAACGCCGCGCCGATTTCTGCGCAGGCGTCGATAGTCGCGATCTCTGCGTTGCGGCTCCACAACGAATATTCCGACTGGACGGCGGCAATCGGATGCACGGCATGGGCTCTGTGCAGCGTTGCGGCGGATACTTCCGACAATCCAATCGCGCGGATTTTTCCTTCCTCAACCATGAGCGCCATTTCACCGACCGAGGCTTCGATTGGAACCTGTTTGTCCCAGCGGTGGAGATAATAAAGGTCGATATAATCCGTTCCGAGCCGGCGCAGCGACATTTCCAGCGTCGCCCGCAAAACCTCCGGCCGCCCATCGATGACGCGCTTGCCGTCAACGCCCTGCATGCCGCATTTGCTGACTAGAAAAATACCGTCGCGAAACGGTTTGAGCGCCGGGCCGACTAGCGCCTCATTGCGGCCAAAGCCGTATAGCGCGGCTGAATCGAAATGCGTAACACCAAGGTCGAGTGCTTTATGGAGCACGCGGACGCCGACTTCCGGCGCTGGCGGCTCGCCATAGGCGTGGCTTAAATTCATACAGCCAAGGCCGATTTCACCGGCGTCAAACTGTCCAAGCTTGCGGGTTTTCATTGCAGGTTTTTTCTACCCTTGTGCGTTCAGCTGCTGTTCCAGCAGATGCAGCGTCTCATAACAGGCAAGCACTTGCCCAACGCTTGCGTTGGGCTCGCGGCCATCGCGGATGGCGGCAAAAAATTCCCGGTCCTGCAATTCGATGCCGTTCATCGAGACATCAACATTGGAGACATCAATCGCTTCCTCGCGGCCAGTGAACAAATCGTCATAGCGCGCGATATAGGTGCCGTTATCGCAGATATAGCGGAAGAACGTGCCGAAAGGCCCGTCATTGTTGAACGACAGTGTGAGCGTGCAAAGCTTGCCGTTCTCGGTTTTAAGCTGGATAGACATATCCATTGCAATACCAAGTTCGGGATGTAGCGGGCCTTGCACAATGTTCGAGACAACCACTTTTTCGCCGGTTTGATATTGAAACAGATCGACCGTATGCGCGGCATGGTGCCAAAGCAGGTGGTCGGTCCAGGACCGCGCCTCACCCTTGGCGTTGATGTTTTTGCGGCGGAAGAAAAAAGTTTGCACATCCATATGCTGGATTGAAAGTTCGCCGGCTGTAATCTTGTTATGGATATATTGATGCGACGGATTAAACCGGCGGGTATGGCCGACCATGCAGACCAGGCCGGTTTGCTTTTGTTTCTTATGGACCGCATCGGCGTCTTGCCAGCTGTCGGCCAGCGGAATTTCTATCTGCACATGTTTGCCCGCATCCATGCATGCGGTGGCTTGCGCCGCATGCATTTGCGTCGGCGTGCACAGGATCGCCGCCTCGACGCCGGGTTGCGCAAGCGCTTCTGACAGGTCTGTTGTCGCATGCGCAACGCCATAATCCTGCGCAACTTTTTGCGTCGGCTCTAGCCTTCGCCCGACCAGCGAGACAACTTCCACGCCGTCGATGTTTTTGATGCCGTCGAGATGTTTAAGGCCAAAGGCGCCGGCGCCGGCGAGGATGACTTTCATGGATTCGCTCTCCAAATTGCGATTAGCTCTGGCTTTCCAGAATAATATGACCAACGGCGGTGTTTGACGCCGGAACATGATAATGACGGTGTAATTCAGTGACGTTGTCACCCAGCGCGCCGCGCATCACCAGCCACATCACCATTTCAATCCCTTCCGAACCGGTCTCGCGAATATATTCAACATGCGCGATATCGGCGAGCTCTTCGGGTTTGTCGGCGAGGCGGTCGAGGAACCGCTTGTCCCATTCCTGATTGATAAGACCGGCGCGCGGTCCTTGAAGCTGGTGGCTCATGCCGCCAGTGCCCCAGATCTGGACGTTTAAATCTTCATCAAAAGACTCTACCGCGTTGCGGATCGCCTTGCCGAGATTATAGCACCGCCTTCCGCTCGGCGTCGGGTAGACAACGACATTGACCGCGAAGGGAATAACTTTAACCGGCCACTTTTTCGGCTGTCCGTACATCAACGATAGCGGCACGGTAAGCCCGTGATCGACATCCATCTTGTTGACGATGGTGAGGTCAAAATCCTGCTGGATCACCGATTGCGCCACATGCCAGGCAAGGTCTGGCGCGCCTTCAACCATAGGCACCGGCCGCGCCCCGAAACCTTCATCGGCGGGCGCAAATTCTTCGGCGCAGCCAATCGCGAAGGTCGGCACCATGTCGAGACTGAACGCCGTTGCGTGGTCGTTATAGACCAGGAAGATGACGTCCGGCTTTTCTTCGGCAATCCACTTTTTAGTGAAATCAAAGCCATCAAACAGCGGCTTCCAATAATCGCTTTGCGTGTCTCCCGTATCGATCGCCCGGCCGATCAGCGGGACATGGGAGGCGCCGATGCCGGCGGTGATCCGAGCCATTATGTACCTTCTCCAATATAACGATTGCCGTCCGGCGAGCGCCCGCCGCTGACCATCATGGCTTTATAATCTTCCTCGCTCATGCCGGTCATCAGCGCGGCGGCATATTGAAAGCTCTTGCCGTCCGATGAAAAAATCTTTGCAAGGAAATAAATATTGCCGCCGAGGGCGAGCATGGCGTTGTAGTCGCGGTCGAGCACCGCCTGCCTTTGCTCCTCGCTCATCGGCCATTCGCTGAGATAGGCGCGCTCATCAGCTTTGAAGCGCGCACGGTTTTCCGCCTTCATCAGCGACATGCAGAACTGATTGAGATGGTATCCCTTGCGCGCCATTTCTGAATCGAAGATGGTCGTGCCCGGAACATCCTTATAGGGTTTGTCGAGAGCCATTATTGCGCTTCTCCTTTATGTTCTTCCGGCCAATAAAGCCGCATCGGATTATCCACCAGTAGCTTGTGTTGCAGCTGCGGCGTTGTCGCGATTTTGGGAATGAAATCCACAAGCCAGGCGTCGTCCGGCATGTGGGATTTCAGATTGGGATGCGGCCAATCGGTCCCCCACAACACGCGGTCGGGAAATTCTTCCACCACCCAGCGCGCAAACGGCGCCACATCATCGTAATGCGGCGGGCCCTGACTGCTTAGCCGCTCGGGGCAAGTCACCTTGGACCAGAAGTTTTCATTCTCGCGCATCAGCCTGATGAAGAGTTCAAACTCGGGCCCATCAAGAGGCTTTGAAATATCAGGCCGACCCATATGGTCGACGACGACAGGGGTCGGCAGTGATGCGAAGAAATCATAGAGCTCGGGCAAGTCCTCAGCTTCAAAATAAATAACGATGTGCCAGCCGAGCGGGGCGATGCGATTGGCGAGCTTGACCAACGGATCGCGGGGCGGTGCGTCTGCCAGGCGTTTGACGAAATTAAAACGCACGCCACGGATACCGGCAGCGTCAAGCGCCTGCAACTCTTCGTCTGAGATGTTCGGCCTGACGCTCGCAACGCCGCGCGCGCGCGCGTTTGATTTTGCGATGGCGTCGATAAGCGCGCGATTGTCCGTTCCGTGACAGGTCGCCTGGACGATGACGTTGCGGGAAAAACCGAGCTGATCGCGCAACGCAAAGAGCCGTTCAGCTGAAGCATCGCAGGGCGTATATTTTCGCTCCGGTGCAAACGGAAACTCGCCGCCCGGACCAAAGACATGGCAATGGGCGTCGACGGCGCCCGGCGGCGGCGTAAATTCCGGCTTTGACGGGGCGCGATGCCAGTCGAGCCAGCCGGGGGTCTTTTTGAATGTCGCCCTGTCGTTCATTTGCCGCGCGCTTTCAGCATTTTGTCGAGGCGCGGATAGACCCGCCTTGCATTGCCTTCATAAACCTTGCGCCGATCGTCCTCGCTAAGTTTGAGATTATCGACATAGCGTTTGGTGTCGTCAAAATATTGCCCGGTCTGCGGATCTATACCGCGCACCGCACCGACCATTTCCGAGCCAAACAGGATATTGTCGATATCGATGACGTTAAACAGAAGCTCGATACCGGGCTGATGGTAGACGCATGTATCGAAATAGACATTATTCATCACATGGGTCTCGACCGGCGGTTGCTTCAGCATGTCGGCGAGCCCGCGATAGCGCCCCCAATGATAGGGGGCCGCGCCGCCGCCATGGGGAACGATGAATTTGAGGTCAGGGAAATCAGCAAACAGATTGCCTTGGATAAATTGCATGAAGGCGTTGGTGTCGGCGGCGATGTAATAAGAGCCGGTCGCGTGAAACGCCGGATTGCAGGAGCCGGAAACATGCACCATCGCCGGAACTTCCAGCTCAACCATTTTCTCGTAGAGCGGATACCAGTAACGGTCGGTGAGCGGCGGCGATGTCCAGTGCCCGCCAGACGGGTCCGGGTTAAGGTTGCAGCCGACAAAACCCAATTCGTTGACGCAACGCTCAAGCTCGGCAATGGAATTGTCGAGCGATCCGCCCGGCGTTTGCGGCAACATACAGACCCCGATAAATGTTTCGGTGTAAAGCTGCGTCACCCGGTGAATAAGATTGTTGCAGGCAATGGACCAGTCGCGCGCGGTTTGCGCATCGCCAATATGCGGTTCCATGCGCGAGGCGCGCGGGCTGAATATGGTCATGTCGGCGCCGCGCTGTTTGAGTAGCTTGAGCTGATTGGCCTCGATGCCTTCACGGATTTCATCATCGCTGATATCGGCGCGGTCGGGGTGCGGCAGGGAAGGGTCTTTCAACCGCGCTTTTTGCGCCTCGCGATAATCGAGATGCGCTTGCGGCGCCACCGTGTGATGGCCATGGCAATCGATAATCAGCATGCGCCTGCATCCTTGTCCGCCTGAATGGTTTTGAGGATAGCATCAAGCATCGGTATAAGCTCGGCCTCGTTGATGGCGGCTTTGTGCGCCGCCGCCCAGTCCTGTCGCTCAGCGCAAGCCGCGCTCATCAGCGGGGCGACATTGGCCTCACTAACTGTTTGCGCAACCTCGCGCATTTCTTCCGCCCGCCGCGCCCCATGCTCCAGCGAGCGGGCAATCATATAATGCGCCAGCCGGTCCCAGTCCTGGCCCGGAAAGAGATCGTCGAGCGATGCTATAACCGACGCATCGACGCGATAATGCCGCGCGGTAAGCAGCGCTTCTGTAAGCAGCGCCTCCATGCCTTTAACGACGATGCTGCGGCACATTTTGGCGGCGGCGGCTTTGCCATATGCGTCGTCAAAGAAAACCGCGCCGTCAAATCCGAGCCCGCTTGCGGCGTCGATCAGGGCTTGCGCATGCGGCCCGCCCATCAGCATCGGCGTCGCCAACCGCTTCGGCGTAATGGGCGCCATCACCGCAACATCGACATAACGCCCGCCGGCGTCATTGATGATCGCGGCGGCTTTGGTTTTCACTGAAGGGGACGCCGAATTCATATCAGCAAAAAAGACATCCGGCCTGATGGCGTCGGCGACGCTTTGCGCGGCTGCAATGGTTTGCGCCGCGGTGACGGCGGAGATCACCAGGTCTGCATCCCGCACCGCATCGCGCACATCCGCGCCGGCGGTGACATAATTGCCGGTCAGCGCGTGCGACGGTCCGCTATCGGTATCGTCAAACTTTAAATCCCAGGCGGAGATATCTTCAATGCCGTTTGCGGCGAGGTCCTTGCCAAGGATTTGCCCAACTTCGCCAAACCCGATCAGTGCGATGCGCGATAATGTCATCGGCCGCTCCATAGAGTTGACGGGATTAATATCTCGCCACGCATTAATGGGCGCGCCGTGCGCAATAAAGCGGAGCGTTTGATCGATAGTGAGCCGGCATCGGTTTGGACTTCCATTTCGACCGTGAAAAATCCGCTTGGATGTTCAATGTCGAGGCGTTGCACGCCCGAGGCGTTGGCTTTAACCGTCGCAATGTTTGCGGCGACAGAGCCGGGCGCGAGGCACGCGGCGGCGACGCTCACCGCGCCAAGAACGCCGATCGCCTCGTGCACGCGGTGCGGGATAAAACTCCGTGTCGAGAGGGCGCCGCCACGAACGGGGGGAGAAATCAGCGTCATTTTCGGCACGGTTTTGCCGGCGACATCGCCAAGCTTCATCATCGGGCCGGCCTTTAATCGAATGGCCTCAACGCGTTGTTTCAGATTTGTGTTTAGTTCCAGTTCCTCAGGCGATTCTGTACCCGTTACGCCAAAATCGCTTGCACGCAGCAAGACCACCGGCATGCCATTGTCGATACAGGTGACGTCAACGCCGTCGATGGTGTCGCGGGGCTTGCCGGTCGGAAACAACGCGCCGCAACTGGCGCCGGCGACGTCGATAAAATCAATCGGGATCGGTGATGCGGTTCCCGGCACACCGTCAATGCGCGCATCGCCCTCATAGTTGACCGCGCCGTTCGGCGTCGGCACATGCGCAACTGCGATGCTTCCCGTGTTGACCATATGAATGCGCACCGGCGTCGTCTCGCCGGCGCATTCCACAAGCCCGTGGTCAATCGCCCAGGGGCCGACGCCAGCGAGAATGTTGCCACAATTCTGGCTGTCGCTGACTTGTTTTTTGTCGACCACAACTTGAAGGAAGAGATAATCGACATCGGCGTCATCGCGGCTGGATGGCGAGATCACCGCAACTTTGCTGGTTAAGGGGTGTGCGCCGCCAACGCCGTCAATCTGGCGGATGTCGGGCGAGCCCATCGCCGCCAGCAGCACACGGTCGCGCAGGTTTTTATCCTCGGGCAGGGCGCTTTTATCAAAATAGAGCCCCTTGGAGGTGCCGCCGCGCATCAATGTCGCCGGGATTGCAGTGAGCATATGCGGTTAATCCGTATCCGCCTGATCGACATATCTCAGCCCCAGCGCCGCCAGACTTATATATATCAAGACCAAGTTCTCCCGCTGCGAGGCGTTTGCGTTTGTCTTCCTCATCAGCCTCGCGCTGTTTCGATTTTTCAAGGACGCTCGCCGCCTCTTCTCGTGCGACGACGACGACGCCGTCATCATCGGCGATGATGAGATCGCCCGGATGGACCAGCGCGCCGGCGCAGACCACCGGCACATTCACGCTGCCCAGAGTTTCCTTAACCGTGCCTTGCGAGAAGACGCATTTTGACCAGACCGGAAATTTCATTTCCGTGAGGTCTTTGGTGTCGCGGACGCCGGCATTGATGATCAAGGCTTTAACGCCGTGCGCGACCAGCGAGGTTGCGAGCAGATCGCCGAAATAACCGGCGTCAGAATCAGAAGTTGGCGCCAGCACCAGAACATCGCCGGGCTGGCATTGCTCAACCGCGACATGGATCATCCAGTTGTCGCATGGCGGCGCGGAAATGGTGACCGCTGTACCGGCGACATGGGCGCCTTTATAAATCGGGTTGACGCCCGGCGCCAAAAGCCCCTTGCGCCCTTGCGCTTCATGGACGGTCGCAACGCCGTAGCGTCCCGCCGCAAAGGCGTCGACGGTGACGCGGTCAACGCGTTTGATATTTTGGACGACAACGCCCATGGCAATAACTCCGGCTCATCTGGATGTGACAAGCTTGCCAGAAGGCCTGCAAAACGCCAATTCAAAAGCGTTTTGATCCATCAGAATTAAGCAATTGAAAGGCTTGTTTAGCGTTATTCAGCTGGGCGTGTCGCGGCGTCGGTCACCATTTCAAGCCCGCCGGCGATGCGTGCAATCACCGGATGGTCAGCCGCAATACCGTGCCGCCGGGCGAGATAGGCAATGTCGTTATACTCAACGCAAATCACGCCGTTTTCATCTTCATAGACTAGCGCCTTTAGCGGCAAATCGATGCCGATGGACTGGCTGGCCGCCATGAGTTGGGAGCCAATTGCGGGATTGCCGAAAATTAACAGCGTTGTCGGCCGCAGCGACTGGTCGACGGTTTGCGCGCCGGCGGCATGGTCAATTGTGTTCATCACGCCAATATTGCGCTCGGCTAGCGCCGCCTCAAGTTTCGCGACAGTGTCGTCGAAAGAATAAGCGCTTTGCTTTTTGATTAGACCGATGCCGGCTTCATCGTTTGCCAAACTTACGCTGGCGAACAAGCTCGCAACTATCAAAACCAGCGCTGCGGATAATGTTTTTACCATTCCTATCTCCCGAAATTATACAGTTGCGATTGCGCCGCTACTCGGCTGCGGCGCTGTGCGAGGTTTCTTGTGCGGCGAGGAACTTTTCAGCCTCCAACGCCGCCATGCAGCCCATGCCGGCGGCAGTCACCGCTTGGCGGTAGGTGTCGTCAGTAACGTCACCGGCTGCATAAACGCCGGGAATTGTGGTGGCGGTGGAATCTGGCGCGGTATCGAGGTAGCCGTGGGAATTCATCGGCAGTTTACCAGCAAACAGCTCGGTTGAGGGTTTGTGGCCAATGGCGATAAAGACGCCATCGACAGCCAGTTCTTTGGTTGCGCCGGTCTTAGCGTGTTTCAGCCGCGCGCCAGTGACGCCCAGCGGGTTTTCCGTACCCAGAACTTCATCGAGGCCGTGGTCCCAGATGATGTCGACATTTTCTTTGTTGAAAAGCCGGGTCTGCAAAATTTTCTCGGCGCGCAATTCATCACGGCGATGCACCAGCGTCACCTTTTTGGCGAGGCTTGCAAGATAGAGCGCCTCTTCAACGGCGGTGTTGCCGCCGCCAACGACGATGACCTCTTTGCCGCGATAGAAAAACCCGTCGCACGTCGCGCAGGCCGATACGCCAAAGCCCTGAAATTTTTTCTCCGACGCCAGCCCAAGCCATTTGGCTTGCGCGCCCGTGGCGATGACCAGCACGTCAGTGAGATAGTCCTCGCCGCTGTCGCCTTTCAGCGTGAATGGCCGCTTGGCGAGATCGACATCGACAATGATGTCATTGATGAATTCGGTTCCCACATGCTCAGCCTGCTTTTGCATCTGCTCCATCAGCCACGGGCCCTGGATGACGTCGGCAAAGCCTGGATAATTTTCAACATCGGTGGTGATAGTCATCTGACCGCCAGGCTGCAGCCCATGAACGAGGACCGGCTCCAGACCGGCGCGGGCGGCATAAATCGCGGCGGTTAAACCGGCGGGGCCGGAGCCCAAAATCAACAGTTTGGTTTGCTTCACGTCATCCTCACTCAGTGGTCTGGGGCGCTTCAAATGGCCAGATCAGGGCCCAAGCGCAAGCCCAAAGGCGGCTGGTCGCGCAGGCGTTACCAAACACAGGCGGCGAGGGAAAGAGCCGATTTACGCGGCTTTGCCGCCTATTGCGGCGAAGCGGGCAAAATGGTAACAAATGTTACTAATTTGAATTTCCCATGGAGATAACATTATGGCCGGCAAATGGATCACCGCTTCACGCATAGAAGGCGTAGCCTCGCGCCAGGCCCACGCCGATATGCCGTCGGGCACTTATGAGCGGGAAATCTCCAAGGAAGGGTTTTTTGGCCCCGCCGCCTTCATGCACCACAAGCGCCCGCCAACCGGCTGGGTGAATTTCGAAGGCCCCTTGCGCCCGCGCGCCTATAATCTGGTCGCCCTGGACGAGGCGAGCCCCAGCCCATGGAGCGCGCCTGTTGTGCTCTACAATAACGCCACAGATATCCGGTTTTGGAAGCTCGACAGGCCGATGTCGGCGCTGGCGCGCAATGGCGACGGCGACCAGCTTTTGTTTATTCATCAGGGCGAGGGCGATCTGTTCTGCGATTACGGACATCTCGCATTTGAACCGGGCGACTATATTCTCCTGCCGCGCGGAACCATGTGGCGCCTCGCGCCAACGTTGCCGACAGCCATTTTGATGATTGAGGCGACCAACACCCATTACACATTGCCGGACAAAGGCATGCTCGGGAACCACGCGGTGTTTGATCCGGCGATGATGGATGCGCCGAAAATCAACGATGCGTTCAAAGCCCATCAGGCGGACGATGGCGAGACCCGGGTGGAAATTAAAAAGCGCGGGCAAGTCTCTGTCGCGACGTATCCCTATAACCCGCTTGACGTGGTCGGCTGGCATGGCGAGCTATCGCCGGTGCGGTTGAATGTCCGCCATATCCGCCCGCTTATGAGCCATCGCTATCATGTGCCGCCATCGGCGCATACGACCTTCGTGTCAGACCGCTTCGTCATCTGCACATTTGCGCCGCGCCCGTTTGAGACTGACCCCGGCGCCTTGAAAGTCCCGTTCTTTCACAACAATGATGATTATGACGAGGTATTGTTCTACCACGCTGGCGACTTCTTCAGCCGCGATAATATCGACGCCGGCATGATGACATTTCATCCGGCTGGCTTCACCCACGGGCCGCACCCCAAGGCACTGCAAAACATGCTGGAGCAGAAAACTCCCGGTACGAATGAATATGCCGTGATGATAGATACCCGCGACCCGCTCGATATCGGCGAGGCCGCCGCGGCGGTGGAGGATGCGGACTATGTCAATTCATGGAAGGCGCGAGATTAGCCAACTTTAAACGGATTTGGCGCACGCGCCTGCGCATGGTATTGACATTATCTCAGTGCATGAGGTTCCACATGCGCGGCGTATCATGGCGCGCTTTTCAAATATTGCAGGAGGGGTTTGATGAAGGTTTTTCTGTGCACGGGGTTGGTTTTACTTGTGAGTATCAGCGCGGCTGAGGCCTATTGCCCGTCCGCTGGCCGCGCGCCGCAAGCGCCGCAATCCTATGAGCGCCCGCGCCCGCCTTCTTGCCTGGCTGATGCGCGTTTTGGTGAAGAAAATGATTGCGACGCCCGTGTGCTAACCCGTTACCGCAGTGATGTTGCAGCTTATATTAGAAAACTGGAAGATTTCGCAGCCGCCGCTGAACGCTACGCAGACGCGGCGGCGAGATATGCGCGTTGCGAGGCCGATGAAGCGCGCGAAAGCCTCGATACTTAACTCAACAGGAGACTTGCAATTGACGACAATACGCGCATGGGCCGCCGCTGGCCCAAAAGAACCCTTCAAGCCTTTCGAATACGAACTCGGGGCCCTTGGTCCCGATGAGATTGATATCGACGTCGATTATTGTGGGCTGTGTCACTCGGACCTGTCGATGTGGGCCAATGAATGGGGCCGCACCGCCTATCCGTTTGTCGGCGGCCACGAGGTGGTTGGCCGGGTGCGCGAAGTTGGCGCCAATGTCGCCGGCCTCACGGTCGGCCAGAAAGTCGGCCTTGGCTGGCTTTCGAAAAGCAACCTCAACTCGCAGCAAAGCCTCAGCGGCGATCATAATCTTTCGCCCGGCAATGAGGCGACGATTATCGGGCGCCATGGCGGCTTTGCCGATATTGTTCGTTGCCAGTGGGTATGGGCGATCCCCTTGCCGGAGGATGTCGATTTTAAAAAAGCCGGGCCGTTGTTCTGCGGCGGCGTCACCGTGTTTAATCCGCTGGTGCAATTTAGCGTCAAGCCAACCGACAAAGTCGGCGTTATCGGCATTGGCGGGCTCGGCCATCTTGGCTTGCAGTTCCTCAACAAATGGGGCTGCGAGGTGACGGCGTTTACCTCCTCGCCGGACAAGGAAAAAGAAGCCCGGGAATTTGGCGCCCACAAAACCTTGAACTCGCGCGATCCCGGCGCCTGGAAACAGGCCAAAGGCCGGTTTGACTTCCTGCTCGCAACCGTCGCCGTCACGCTTGACTGGACGCGGCTGATGCGCACGCTGGCGCCGCGCGGGCGGCTGCACTTTGTTGGCGCCGTCGGCGAGCCGGTGCCGGTGCACATCCCGGCGATCATGGGCGGGCAAAACCAGATCAGCGCCTCGCCCGTAGGCTCGCCGGCGGTGACCGCGCAAATGCTGGATTTTTGCAGCCGGCACGATATCGCACCAATGACGGAGCAATTTAAAATGTCCGACATAAACGCGGCGATGGAGCATCTTGATGCCGGCAAGGCGCGCTACCGGATTGTTTTGGAAAATGACTTTGATTGAGGAAAAACCATGAAACTCGCATCACTTAATGAGGGCCGCGACGGCAGGCTTGTCATCGTATCAAAAGATTTGACCCGCTACACCGATGCCGGGCGTATCGCGCCGACACTACAGGCGGCGCTTGACGATTGGGATGCGGCCGAGCCGGGCCTTCGTGAGCTGGCGCAAAGCCTGGAGGTTGGGTCAGCGCCCGTAGAGCGGTTCCACGAGCGCGAATGCGCCTCGCCCTTGCCGCGCAGCTATCAGTGGGCGGATGGTTCGGCCTATCTCAACCATGTGGAACTGGTGAGGAAAGCGCGCGGCGCGGAAGTGCCGACGAGTTTTTATACCGACCCGTTAATGTATCAGGGCGGCTCGGATACGTTTTTAGGCCCCCGCGATGATATCGCGATGGCGACCGACGAGGGCTGGGGCATCGACATGGAGGGCGAGGTTGCGGTCATCACCGGCGACGTGCCCATGGGCGTCAGCGCTGATGAGGCGGGCGATTATATCCGCCTGATCATGCTGGTGAACGATGTTTCCCTGCGCGGGCTTATTCCCGGCGAACTTGCTAAAGGCTTTGGCTTCTTCCAGTCAAAACCATCCTCTGCTTTTTCGCCTTGCGCGGTGACGCCGGAAGAGTTGGGCGATGCGTGGCGCGATGGCGCGGTGCATCTGCCACTCATGGTCAACTATAATGGAGCCCCGTTCGGGCGCGCCAATGCCGGCGTCGACCTTACCTTCAACTTCGCGCAACTGATCGCCCATGCGGCAAAATCACGGCCCCTGTCGGCGGGCACAATCATCGGCTCCGGCACGGTATCCAACAAGCTCGACGGCGGGCCCGGCAAACCCATCAGCGACGGCGGTGACGGCTATTCCTGCATTGCCGAAATCCGTATGATCGAAACCATCTATGACGGCGCCGCCAAAACCCCCTTCATGAAGTTTGGCGACACGGTTGAAATCAAGATGAAGGATAAAGCCGGCAAATCTATTTTCGGCGCGATTACACAAAAGGTCTCGAAATATGAGCGCTGATGCGGTAGCGCTCTGTTGGTAGTTGACGGGATGTGTTGCGTGAGGGGTTTTGTTGGTCTTGTCGGCGGTCTGTCGATTCTAGTCAGCGCCGCCATGGCTGAAGATGCAATCGTCGTCACCGCTGAGCGCCGGGCGCAGGCGGTTGAGGATGTTGCGCTGAGCATTAGTGTGCTCGGCGAGGACGATCTCATTCGCATTGGCGCCGATCATATTGCCGAGGCTTTGGCGCGTGCGCCGGGCGTCAATTTAAATCGTGGCTCGGGCGCGGAACATTTAACCGCGATCCGCTCGCCGGTGTTAACTGGCGGGGCCGGGGCGGGCTCGTTCCTGTTTTTGGAAAATGGCGTACCGCTGCGCTCGCCGGGTTTTGCCAATGTCAACGGGTTGTTTGACGCCCACTATGAGATTGCCAGCGCAATAGAAATTGTCCGCGGGCCGTCCGGCGCGCTTTATGGCGCCAATGCCATCCATGGCGTCATTAATGTGTTGACGCCTGAACCGAGCAAAGATTTCTCGCTTTCCGCGGAAGTCTTTGGCGACACTGAGGACCGCTACAAAATAAAGGGAACTATTTCCGGCGGCAAAGGCGCGCAGCGGTTTTTCGCTGGCGTGTCGGCTGTCTCGGAAGCCGGCTATCGCCAGAACGCAGGGCTTGATCAGCAAAAATTGACCCTGCGCCATATTTTCGATGGCGATAATGTCAGTATCGACACGATTTTTTCGTTCGATAATCTCGAACAGGAAACCGCCGGATTTATTTTTGGCCGGGCCACGCTCCTTGATCGCACAGCGCGACGGACAAATGATTTCCCCGACGCTTATCGCGATGCGAAATCGCTCCGGTTTCAATCCACCATTGAAGCCCGGATTGGAGAGAACACGGTTTTAAAAGTCACGCCCTATGGTCGCTGGAACCAGATGGAGTTCCGGCAGCATTTCCTCCCCTCGCAAGCGATTGAAAATAACAGCCATTGGAGCGTTGGCGCCCAGAGCGCCGTCTATCACGAGGCCGGACGGCTTTCGTTGATCGCTGGCATCGATGCGGAATATACTGAGGGTACGCTAAGCGAATTCCAGGCGCGCCCGAGGATTTTTTCGTTCACCCAAGGCCTCCATTATAATTACAAGATGCGCGCAATCAATGCATCCGGTTTTGTGCAGGCCGAATATCAACTCGCGCCGAAGACCTACATGACCGCCGCTGCGCGCATTGATGGAACGATTTACGAATACGATAATCTCACCGATAGCGGCGTCGTCGGCCGGTTTTTGCGGCTCGATGACCAGACCGACCGGTTCGTCACTGCCAGTCCAAAATTCAGTGTACGGCATGAATTCTCTGATAACGTCAACGCCTATATCAGCTATGCGCGCGGCGCCCGCCCGCCGCAAACGACGGACCTCTATCGTTTGCAAATTAACCAGACCGGCGACCAGGCGCGCCCGGAACAGATTGATTCGGTTGAACTAGGGGTGCGGGCGCGTATTGGTGAACGGGTTAAAATCAATCTTGCCGGTTTCTGGATGGAAAAGCGCAACTTCTTTTTCCGCGACGCCGACGGCTTTAATGTCTCCAATGGCAAGACCCGCCATGCCGGCGTCGAGGCGGATATCCGCATCTTGCTGCATGACAGGCTGACGCTGGAAAGCGCGCTCACCTATGCGGCCCATACTTACCGTTTTAATCGCCCGACCGGCAGGGCGACAGAATCGATTACCAAAGGCGATGATATCGACACGGCGCCGCGGGTGATCGCCAATACCAGGCTGCGCTGGAGCCCGACGGAACGCGCCTGGCTTGAGGCTGAGTGGGTCTCGGTCGGGTCCTATTTTACTGACGCCGCCAATGACCACGCCTATGAAGGCCATAACCTCCTGCATCTGCGCGGCGAGGCGATGGTGGCCGAGCGTCTGTCGGTTTTCCTCACTTTGCGCAACGTCACCAACAAACTCTACGCCGAGCGCGCGGACTTCGCCTTTGGCAGCGAACGGTTTTTCCCCGGCGAAGAGCGAACCTTCGGCGTCGGCCTGCGCTATCGTCGGTAAGGCGGGCGCCTGACCGCTTAAGGCAATAGGCGCCAAAAACCCTTTTCTTAACGCCTCAACTTGCATAGCCTCGATTTAACAAATCAGGAGGCGCGCTTGCCCAGTATTAAAGCCAACATTCTCAACTTATATTTGAAATGGAGCTTCAAGCGCCACCCATTGCATCTGCTGGACCCGGAAAAGCTCCGCGCCGGCACGGACAAAATAGCGCCGAATACGCCGCCTGCCGGCATTACCATCGAAAAACGCGATGACGCCGCCGTAAAAGGCGAGTGGCACCGCAGTGAAAATGCTGAGGCCGGCAATCTGATTTTCTACCTCCATGGCGGCGGTTATGTGTTTGGCTCGGCCAAGTCGCACCGCGCCGTGACGTTTGCGCTGGCGGCGGCGAGCCAGGCGGATGTGTTTTCATTGAACTATCGCATGGCGCCAGAGCACCCTTTTCCGGCGGCGGTTGATGACGCGCTTAACGCCTATCGCTGGCTGCTCGATCAGGCGCGCGAGCCTCAACGCATCATTGTTGCGGGCGATTCGGCCGGCGGTGGACTGGCGCTCGCGCTTATGCTGGCCGCGCGCGATCACGGATTGCCGATGCCGGCCGGCGCGGTCTTGTATTCTCCCTGGACTGACCTTGCGACCTGCGGCGCATCGCTTTCTGAAAACGAGAAAACCGACGTGATGTTCAAAAAGATTTATATTGTCGAGGGCGCGAAAAAATATCTCGCCGGCGCCAATCCGCAAGCGCCGCTGGCCTCGCCTTTATATGCAGACCTTGCAGGATTGCCGCCCATACTGACATTCGCGAGCGACAGTGAGGTTTTATACAGCGATTCCGTAAGGCTGCATGAGCGCCTGAACGACGCCGGTGTATCCTCACAGTTTATCATTGAAAAAGGCCTGGCGCATGTGTGGCCGATATTTGTTGGTAAAATGCCGGAAGCCGATCGCTCGGTTGCGCAATCGGCGGCGTTTATCGCCAAGCGTTTTGGCGCGGCGGACACGTCTTGAAAATCGCCATGGCCAAACTGGCGGTCGCCGTCATTCTCGATATCCTCGATTTTACCATTGGCCGGATACCAGGCTTTGAACTCGCCTTCGACGTTGCGCTGGGGATGGCGGCGGTCGCCATGTGGGGATGGCCGGGTTTGTTTGCGTTTTGGGAAATTGCCGATCCGACCGGACAGATTGACGGGTTCGCGCCAACGCTCACACTGATTGCGCTTAGCCAGATGGGCAAAGGCCAAAAGAAATCAGCCCGCGCGGATCACAGCGACCCGGCGGGCTGATTTTACGCAACGATCCCCCCGAAGAGTTTCATCGACTTACTGTAAGTTCGCTGGCGTTAATCGCCATATTCGCGGAACGATCCGTCTTCCCAATAGGTGTCGCCATATTCCGGGTCGACATAATAATACCGCCCTGAATAGCCGTCATATTGGCGGTGGCCGTTGTCGCGGGCCCGGCCCCAACAGGTTCCGGCGCGCGAGCAGCCCTCATAAGCGCCAAGCGCGGCGCCGATAAGCGCGCCATAGGCCGCGCCGCGGCCAGGGCTGCCGGCGAAAATCTCACCAGCAATAGCGCCGCCGGCAGCGCCGATAACCGCGCCGGTCAATGCGCCTTCGCCGGTCGACTGACAGCCGGCTACGGCCAACAGCATGGCGCCGGAGGCAATCACAAATAAATTCATCTCCATCTCCTTCTCGTCGCGTTTTGAAAGTCTAAAATGCGGGTTCAAAAGCCCCGTTTCCCGATAAGACACAAGATCGCCCGCATCCAAGGCGAGAATGAGGCGACGATCTGGCCGAATTAGGCCGCTGCATCACGCCCTTGCGAGGAGAGGGCGATGGTCTAGTGTCCACTTTGGAATGAATGAGGATGAAACAGCGATGACGACGATCAAAGCCAAGGCGATCTTTCTGACAGAATATCCGACGGGCATGCCGCAACCATCACAGTTCCAGCTGCGCGACATTGATGTCCCGGCGCCTGGCGACGGCGAAATGTTGTGCCGCGCTGTGTGGATGTCGGTCGACCCTTACATGCGCGGACGCATGCGGCCGGAGGTCAAAAGCTATATCCCGCCATTCTCACTTGATGCGCCGCTGGAAGGCGGCGTGGTGAGCCAGGTGATGGAATCAAACATTCAAGGCTATGAGCCGGGCGATTATGTCGTCGATTTCCTTGGCGGCTGGAAAACCCACTATATCTCCAAAGGTGAGCGCACCCAGAAGGTTGACCCGAACATGGCGCCGCTTTCGGCCTATCTTGGCGTATTGGGGATGCCGGGCCTCACCGCCTGGGCTGGCGTCACGCAAATTCTGAAACCCAAGGAAGGCGAGACGATGTTCGTTTCCGGCGCTGCGGGCGCGGTCGGCTCAGTAGTTTGTCAACTCGGAAAAGCAAAAGGATGCCGCGTCATCGCCTCTGCCGGCTCGGCGGAAAAATGCGCCTGGCTGGAAAAAGAAGCCGGCGTCGATGTGGCGCTTAATTATAAGGACTACAAACACGCCGGAGAGCTGACCAAGGCGCTCGCCAAAGCGGCGCCAAAGGGTGTTGACTGTTATTTCGAAAATGTCGGCGGCATGCATCTGGAAGCGGCGCTCAATTGCATTGCATTCGGCGGACGCATGGCCCTGTGCGGGATGATTTCGGTTTACAACAACAAAGAGCTTGAGCCGGGCCCGCCCAATCTCATCAATATGATTGGCCGCGGCGTCATGGCGCGCGGGTTTATCGTTTCGGAATATATCGATAAGGCGATGGAGTTCGCAATGGAAGTCGCCCCGCTTCTCGCCGCCGGAAAAATCAAATTTCAGGAAACCAAATATGACGGCCTGGAAAAGGCGCCGGACGCTTTCATTGGCCTGTTCAGCGGCGAGAATATGGGCAAGGCGGTGATAAGGGTTGGGCCGGACACGGTTTAATTTAATTTCCTATTCTGACGCGCCTCAGAATCTCACAAACAAAAGCAGATTGTCATCCCGGATGCGCTGCGACCCCGCGCGTGAATGCGCGCAAGCCATGATTCGACCGCCTTCGCCGTCGGGGTGTTGCGGTGCTGGTCCGGGATCGCTCAAATAGATCCCGGGCCTGCGAAGCAGCACTGGCGTGCTGCATCGCGCACGGGATGACGATATTGTTAGCGCCCCCCAGCCTCCGCCTTACGCTCAGCGATAACCTTGTCGGCGTCGTTCCCAAATAGCTCCTGGTAATGATCGAATGACGCTTCATAGGTTGCTGCGCCCTGGCTTAGTGAGCGCAGCTCTATAATCAGGCCCTGAAGGCCTGTCTCCGGCATCATCGCGGTGACCGTGTCCCAGCCGGGCCAGCCGTCGCGCGCGTCAAACCCCAAAATCTGCCCGCGGCGGCTGGAGATGACGCCGTGGACTTTGTTGGTGTGGTCGCTCGGCGTGTGGATGCGGGTCTCATAGATCGGCTCCAGGAGAACCGGGTCGCAAGTGGGCAGGGCCTCGCGCATGGCCTGCTGGCCGGCCAGCTTGAACGATAGCTCATTGCTGTCGACCGCATGGTGCTGGCCGTCGCAAAGCGTCACCGCCACATCAACCACCGGAAACCCTAAAGGCCCGCATGCGAGGCCGTCTTTAACGCCGGTCTCAACTGCCGGGATGTATTGTTTGGGCACCGTGCCGCCGTGAATGGTGTCGTCAAACGCAAAACCGGCGCCGCGCGGCAGCGGTTTTAGTTTAATCTTGATGTCGGCAAACTGGCCATGACCGCCGCTTTGTTTTTTGTGCCGCGTATGATGATCGCCGCCGCTGCGGATGGTTTCGCGATAGGCGGGGGTCGGGGGAGACGTCTCAATTTCAATATTATACTGATTTTTCAATTTCGCAGCCACAAGCCGTAAATGCACATCGCCCTGGCCGCGCAGTAATAATTCACCCGTGTCAGGGCGACGCTCGGCAAGGATTGAGGCGTCTTCTTCGCGCAGCTTCGCCAACGCCGATGATAGCTTTACGTCATCGCGGGCATTCTTTGCACGGATTGCCAGCGAGTAAACCGGCGCGCGCCCGGAACCGGCGAAGTCCTGTTTATGAATTTGCCCATCGATGACGACATCGCCGGTCGCCAACGCGTCAGTGCGCGGCGCACAAGCGAGATCGCCGGCATGCGCCCCCGCCAGTTTGTCGCGGGTAGCGCCGTTCAGCGCCAGCAGCCCGGTGATGCGTCCGCCGCCGAGGGCGTCGCCATGTTTAAGCGCGCCCTTCCAAATCCGCATGACGGAAAGCTTGCCGGTATGGGGCACATGCATGGTGCGCATCACCGACGCGACGGCTTCGCCGCACTTGTCAAAGCCAAGCCGCGCCGCAGCGACACTGACCTCGGGCGCCTCATGGCGCAACAGCTTTAACAATCGGGTGACGCCATGGCCGTGGGCGGCAGAGCCGAGCAGCACCGGAACAACAATGTCCTCGCGCAGCTCCTGCGCCATCAAGTCATAGATTTCGTCGCTGGCCGGAACCTTGTCCTCGAGAATTTGTTCCATCAGCGCATCGTCGAAATCCGCGACCGTGTCGAGCATCGTCTCGCGCGCCTCCGCCTCACGGTCTCTAACCGAGGCGGGAATTTCAATCAGTTCCGATTGCTTGCCTTCGCGATATCGCCAGGCGCGCTCGCTGACCAGATCGACCGCGCCAACAATCGTGTCGCCTTCGCGGATCGGCGCCTGGCGCAACACCAGCGGGCGTTCTGAATAGGCTTGCAGGGATTGCAATAAATCGCGCACCCGCACTTGAACCTCGTCAAGGCGGTTGACGAACAGCACATGCGGGATGTCGTGATCGTCGAGGAATTTGAAATAGGAACCAAGGCTGGCGATGCGTTCCGGGTTTGGCTCGGCGACAATGACGACAATATCGGCGGCGCGCATCGCGTCTTCGCTCGCCTGGATTAATTCATTCGAGCCCGGACAATCGACAAAATTCCAGATATCCCCAAGATAATCGCACCGCGCAAAATTCGGCTCGGTGGTCATGGCGAATGATTTTGCTTCGGCTGAATAATCAAACACCGGCGCTTTTGCGCCGGTGCGTTTAATTATCGCCCGTGTCAGTGTCGTCTTACCGCCGCCTTGCGGCCCAACCAGCACCGCGCAGCGCGTCAAACCCTGTTTTGCTGTCATGGCCCAACTCCATTGGGCGAGGGCGCCGCTGACCTTGGGTGGGATGATCTCATCGCCTCAGAGGGCGAGCGGGTAGTCCTCGCGTTTGAACTCTATAAGGTCTTGTCCATCAAAGACCTTTGCGCGAATGGGTTCAATCCCACGGCGCGAATTACTGCCGGTAAGGGCGCATTTACTGGGTAAAATCAGGCGAATTTCGATAATTTGGGCGGCTGTGATCCCGGCCTTCGAATTCCGTGCGGCGAGGGCGGCAATTTTGCGCCCCGAATCACACCCAAGGCCCCGGATTAGCTTGACGTGCGCTGCCCGCTGGCATACACCGCGCGCTCGCAAACGGCGAGACGCCGCAGCTTTGCGGGTGTAGCTCAGTTGGTTAGAGCGCCGGCCTGTCACGCCGGAGGTCGCGGGTTCGAGTCCCGTCACTCGCGCCATTATTTCAATGGCTTACAAACCTCTGATTTTCAGATTTGGACTCGTTTAGCCGTCATTCTTTGCCAATCCAATGGATGCGTTTTGGGCTGGCGCTAGTTTATACGTCCAATACTTCCATATAAACGACGCGGCTTCCCTTCGGCAGGGTCTGTGATGAGATGGCGCCGCCGGGTTGCGTCCAAAGGTCGTCAGGCTCTACCCGGTAATGCTCTTTCTCGGTAACGAGAATACGCCGCTTTCCACCTGCCGGCGCGTCTGGAAGCCAGATATCCGTTTCCCAAAGCAAGGGCGGTCGCAAAGCCAAAATCAATTCCGGTTTTGCAATAAGGGCGTTCAGATTTTCCGCCTGAAGCGCTTGCTCGGCCTGCCGCTTCAGTTGCATTGACTGCGGCGCCGCTCTTATGGCGCCTCTTCGCGCCAGCCGTGCTGACAGTTGCGGGCCCGCCGGCGCAGTGGCCTTAACCGTTCGCCAGCCAAGTTCCGGGTCTGCGCCCGCAGACAGCACCTGGGTGATCGCCTCGTACCGGCCAGCGTCAAGTTGCGAGAGCGACGGCTTTCCAGCAACGCCGTAAACGGCGACATGAGCTTTGCGCGCAGACCCATCCTTGGTGGCGATCACCAGGCGGTCCGGCGTCAATTGTTGAAACTCCGTCATCACCATTGAAGACAGATGCGCGCGCCAGATTGAGATCGGATTGTAGCGCGCCAAAGCAAGCCGCACGAAGGGGTAGTATGTCCCCGAAGGTGGCCGGATGACGATATCGCAGTACCATAGCTTGCGCTCTGGATCGTAACCGGTGACATGCGGCGCTACATCGAGACGGATCTGATCGGCAGTTGGCGCAGTATCGTCCATGATTTCTGGGTGCGGTAACCGCGTATGGAGAAATCCACCGGGCGGTAAATCCGTTCCCTCTTCCTCCGGCAGGCCGGAGCCTTCAAAGGTGATCGGGCCTTGCAGTCTCGCCAGCGGAAAAGCAGATAGCGGCGGCGAAGCGTCAGCGATCTTAGCCGGATTGGCCCAGATCGGGTCTGTCCCCCACATGGTCACCGAACCGGTATAGTCTGCATCGATTTTTGCATTGCTGACAGGTTTGGTATTCG
This sequence comes from Alphaproteobacteria bacterium, assembly GCA_013151255.1. Taxonomy (GTDB): domain Bacteria; phylum Pseudomonadota; class Alphaproteobacteria; order Caulobacterales; family Parvularculaceae; genus Hyphococcus. The sequence continues at coordinate 36,740 of JAADIQ010000077.1, read as the reverse complement.
ACTTGTGGGCCAGAACGACGCCGAGCATTTCAGTAAAGCCGGTGGCCATCCATGGACGGTCAAGATAAACGCGTAAACCGCCGCCGGCCCGCAAGGATGACGCGCGTCCGCCCTTGTTGGTCCGTACCCAGCCGAATGTCGGCACCACATAAAGAATGCTTGGCGGCGGCGGCGGCGCCGAATTCGGCGCCCAGCCCGTCCGCACTGGCGAGGTTACTTTTTGCTTTTGTTCGTCGGTGCGGATTGGTTCTTCGAAAAATTCCTTATACCGCGTCACGGCATCCAGTTTGTACAGGACGCGCCGGTAATGTGTGTTCGCAAAGTTGTGTTTTCCGGTAAAGTAATTGTAGACGCCGTTCGGCGCGTCATTGCGGGCGATTTTTTTTGAAAAGGCATGCGCTTTTAACGCCACAGCATACGGGCCTTCAGCGGCTTGCAGATCGGCGGGATCGTCCACCGGTTCGCGCCATTCGCCCTTCATATCAACGCGCGCTGTACTCTTTGAGTGAAGCGGCAGGGATTCGATGCCTGGCGTAGCGGCCGTATCGCCGAGCTTGCGGTTGATATTCAAATTGGTGATGACGGGCGTGATCAACGGCTTTTGCACGGCGTGAACAATTTCAACTATCCGCCACGGCGTAAACATCCAGTGTTGCCCGTCGGCAATACGCTTTTCAATTTCCTGACGAGTTTTCGCATCCGGGTTGCGCTTCAAAATCATTTGCCGGACCGCCATCATCGCCATGGCGCTTTTTGGCATCAGGCAACTGAGATAAACGCGTGCGCGCTCCGCTTTTTTCATCGGAATATGAAATTCACGGGTTGCGGCATCGAATTTTGCGTTCGAAATTCCGGACTCAGCGACAATGATTTTGAACGGGAGCGCGTTTGGCCAGTTGCAATCTGGCGCGGCGCCGCTGCAATAAAGCGGAACCTTGTGAATGATATCCGGGTTGACCCCGTCAGCGCCGATAACCCGGATGGCGACGCTGATCGCCAGGGGATCGGGCAGATAGGGGAGCTTGAATTCTTCATCGGCGAATGTGTAACGCTCGGGCGCGTTGGTCGCTGCATTCTTTCCGCGGTCAAGAGAAATTTCTGGCAGTGATTTGTCCTGGGCGACGAGCATCGCATAAATAGATTTATCGATTGCGCCGCCGGCGCCGGTGTCCATCGCTCCGTGTAGTTCCGCGAAGCGATGACTGACGCGCGTAGGCGTGACATGCCGGCGCGAGATTTGGGTTGCTGCGACGACATTTTTGTCCGGCGTATCGTTCCAGCTGCGGATCGCGATATGCTGCATCGATTCTCCGTCCCCTAACGGATCGATTGTCCCTCCAGCGCTTACCAGCGTCAGAGCCGGCGGCTCTATAGGTTCATGACGCCGGAGCATCATCGGCCTGCTGGCTGCGCCTTTGGGGTGAATATTCGCTTCTGAATGGTCTTCCGACGCGCCGGCAAGATCGACGAGACGCACGCGCATGCGATAGGTGTTTCCAAAACGCAATCGCGGCAGCGTGTCCGGCACAACAGAATATTTAGTTTCCAGGGGCAGGCCGGGCGGCGTCTGTTCTTTGTCGTCTCCAACGGAATCATCTTTTTTGACAAGCCGTCCAGGCTCCGGTGCGGCCAGGCTCCAGCCCGTCCAGCTGACAAGCGCTTCGTGAATTTTTACGATATCGGTGTTGGTGTTATCGGTTGACCCGCCGGCGGCGATCCGCGCCATGCCCTCTTCTTTCGGCGTGACGTGATCGCCGCCGGTATTGGTGAATTTAAAATTCGTCTGGCGGTAAAATATTGAGCGCCATTTGTTGGTTTTGTCGTCTTGAACATCGACGCGGAAGCCCCGGATGATGTCTTCCGCATAGAGCGTCGGCGCCTGATTGGAGCCGGCGAGGGCCGATTGCATGGCGCCAGCGCGCTGCAGGAGCGCTGTTACGGACAAATCACGGCGTGTTTCCGCCAGCATAACACCGCTCGTGCGAAGCGACGGCAAACCTGCTTCCGGTTTTGTCTCCTCTTCGAAAGTATCGTCATCATACACAATCGGAACAGCGCGCTTAAGGCTTTCGCGCAAATTCTTAAGCTTCATTCCCGCGCCATCGACATCCATTTGGATGAGTGAAAAATCCTCACCAGAAAGGTTCAAATAGCGCTCGACAATCGGACTTATGTTATTCTTTCTGGCGGCGTAAAAAACAGACTTCGAGCTGGTAACGACGATTCTCGGATTGATATCCGGTTCGGTCGTCGCAGGGCCCGGTTGCCCCAGCGACTGCCAGTCCGCTTTTAGCTCCAGCGTGGCGGTCGCGCCCATAGTGTTGGGGCGATCAAACTCAAGATCGAGCACAAGGCCGCATAGGCGATTTATTTCCGGGTACTGACTAAGTGACGCAGAAATCTGATGAAAATCGATAAGGTCTTTATAATCCTGCGCCGCCGGCAGCGGTGATTTGTCCCGCGTTATCCATTTTGCATGGCGAAATGGGCTGGGTTTATTTGGAAATTTCGCGCCATAATTATCCGGCATCTGATTGGCGGCGTATTGGCCTGTTTTCACAGCCTCAAGCGGCGTGTGATAGGCTTGCAGAAGGTCAAGCGCCTGCGCCGGGTCGCCCATCAGCCCCTGATTGGCGCCAGCTTTCGGATTGTTGCCCGCAGGCCTGCTAAAGTCCTGCCGCTTGCTCTCGCGCCGCAACTGCTCAAGGACTTCTTCCGGCGTAAGGGGTTTTGGTCTCACCCCGCCTCTGCCCGCGCCGACAAAACTAATGTCAGATTGAAGTCCGGCGATAACAGCGGCTAAATTGCGCCGATCCGGCAGCCCGGCTTGCGCGTCAATACCGATTTGTCCGTAGAGGTCTTCTATGAGGTTAGAGACCGCTGCGACCGGATAGCTCAATATGACTTTGTTGAGGAGCCCAGACTCATCGAACTGCCACGGCTTGACGAAGGTCGTGACCGGAAAAATCGCTTTCCAGATGGCGCTGTCTGGCTTCGAGGTCAATTCTGCATCAACAACTTGCGCGCCGGCATTGATGCTAATTTTGAACGAAGCCGCTTGAATAATCGCCGGCCAGTCCTGCCAGTAGTCAAAGTGACTAAGATCGGCGGGCTGTGTTGTATTTGGCAGCATCAGCCGCGGCGACACCAACACGGACGCTCTTGCGCGCTTTGACTTTTTGTTGATGCCATTTGGAAGAAGCGTCCAGACGACGCGTTGTGTAATCATCGTCCAAACTCCTAGAGCGTGTTCATAAAAAGTGTAGGCGGTTTTTGGGCTCGAACACGCGACAACTAAACAATCTAGACTGCGTTCCCGATTCGACTAAAAGTGAACGCAGTCTAGGCAAACGCCTCACAATATTCGTCCCAGACATTTTTAGTGGGGACAAAATCAACAAACAACGGATCCGCTTCAGAGCCGGCGAACTGTCGCTGAACTTTGACTTCCACGGAGGCACTAAAAAATAGAATTTCAACTTCGACTGTCAGAGACGCCTGCCCGAATAGGCGGGAGGTTTTTGTGGCGCCGTCTTTTTCGTAAGCAAGCGCAAGATGGAAAACGAGGGACACAGATATCAATCCGATGATCGACAAGTGCCCGCCCATCTCGATAAAGCCTTCAAAGTATATCGACTGGGCGCCGGCATCTTCTTGCAGGTGAAAATAAAACCCGCCCTTGATGTAAACGCCGCCGGAGGCGACACCGAGGTCGATTTCAATTTTAGCGCCGAATTCCAGCGACGCTTCAATCTCGCGCATGCCGCCCGTATCAACCGTAACCGCAACGAAGCCGCCGCCGCCAAACATTGAGACAGTGATATTGAACGGCGATTGGCGTTCGGCGAAATTAAACCGCGCGCTTGGCGGCCCGCCCGTGAACGGAATGCTGAACTTTGCGCCGATAGAAATGTTCGATATCGAACAAATTCCCACCTGAATGGTCGGCAGGCCAAGCGTATAACCAGCAGTGATGCCGGTCGGCGTCAGTGAAATCGGCGAGGGATCGGAAAACCCGTTGGAAGGAATAATGTCTTTGAGCTCATTGATGAATTCCAGCGGCCCGCCAAACATCACGCCGAATTCAGGGTCGAGATCGACATCCACTTTCGGTTTTTGGCCCGGGACGGTAACGAATGAAAGCTGGTCGAAGGTCAAGATCAGACAGCTGAACAAGTTAATCTGGAAATTTTCAACACGCCCCTCAACCGACGCCTCCGGGGGCGGTACATTGAGTTTGTCGCGACGGACGACGATTTTCGTATCGATTTTCAGACGGCTGCCCGGCATCGCCTCAAAGATTGGCGAAACGCTTCGCAACGGTGATTGTTCAAGCGAGTAGGTCGCTTCAATACGGTCAGGCAATTCGATGCTGGTAAATTTCGGCGTTTTGGCTTTTTCCGAAACAATATTGACCACCGCCTGAAGAATATCTTTTAGCTCGATCGCTCCGAGTAATTTCGCATTGGGTAGAAAATCTTCCGGCTTGAAACTCCCCTGGGAAAAATTCTGAGCGTCGCTGGCGCCGGCGACAACGCCGAAATTACGCGACAATGCGCTCGGCTTGAGGTCAGGGGTAATCATACCGCCGAATTTATCGCTCGGTTCTGCGGCGTCGACTGTAATCGCGCCAGGAAGGCTGACGTTCAGGAATAGCTGCCCTTTGGTATTGGCGCCGGCAAATCCATTGGCAAGATACTTGTCGTTGAACGTAACGGTGGGTGATTTATCGGTTCCCAAAAGGCTTTTCACGGCCGGTAGAATAACCTTCGCTTCTTCAATAGCAGGAAAAAATCTTGGCTCGCCTATGTTGACGCCGCCGGTTGGCGGCGCACCTTTAAATCTGATGGATTCAGTAGGAATATTCGTGTCGCCGTCCAAATCGCCGCCGGCCGATTGCGGCGCATACTGAATGACGGCGCCGCTCATGGGAACGACAGCCCGTTTTTTCTGTGCGCTGCTGCAAGACGGTTTGCCGCTCGAATAGAAATTACTAACCGTATTGATATCGTTCGTATTGTTTTTGCTATCGAGAACAAGCACTAGCGGGGCCGAGAACGGGATGCGTCGTCCCGCGCCGTCTATGCCGACCATGCGGAATTGAACATCCCCACCGCTACCGAGCAGCACAGGCACGAAACCGGCATCGGCTGGAGAGGTTGGCGAGATAGGGAAGACGCGATCGCAATTTTCGTCGCCGGGCGGTTGCAGGTCAGGGGTTAATTTTGTCACCATCTCAACCCGGCGAAAAGGAAAGTCTCGTCCGAGATTGGGCTGACTGCCGCCCTTATATTCACGAACTGGCTCGCGAACAATAATAAACGCGCGTTGGCTGAGGACGGCAACGCGGCCGCCGTCTGCGCGTGGTTTGAACTTGCGCTCGGTAATCCTGACAAGTGAAGCGGCGTGGCCAAATGGAAACAAGCGCCCAGCCTTAACAATACGCACATAATAATCACGCGCCATCGCAGTCTTGTGGGTCCAGCTTTCAATATCGACGGATGGCAGTCTGTTTGGCGGGCCGACAACGCCGGGAGGTAAGTCTGCGAGCAATGTGGTGGGCCGGCTGCGCCAGGCGCCATCAAGATCAAGCCAGCCGCCAAGCGCCGTTAACATCAGTTTTTTAGCCGTTGTCGGTTTCGGAACAAAGGCGCCGCCGCCGGGCTTTTTTTCATTAAACCCTGCGGTCAACCGGACAATATCGCGGCGTTCGGCGCCATAAAGCGCAAAGCGCGGCGCGCCGCCAATGGCGCTTTTTGAGTTCGGGTAGTCGGGCGACCAGATCGCCCGCAAGGGCTCAGGCGACAAATCTGCTACGCCATCTCCTTTGCGGGTCCCAAGGCGAGTGTGCCAAAGCTCCGTGCGCTTACTGTGTGTGATCGGGCCGAGGGCGTGCGCCCATCCGGCAGTGGCGAGCGGGGTTTGCACCAGCCTGTAGGGCAGCTCGATCGCCGTCACCGAATCCGCCGGTTTGCGCGGCTTTAGCTGAAGCGGCAGCATGGTGATATTAGGGGCTTTGATAATCCGGTTGGGTTGAATGGGCGCCCTGCGTTGTAGTCGGCGCGCCGGTGCGGCTTGCGCCAGCACGGAGAGGCTGGCGCTTGCCGCCGCCGCCTCAAGGGCGCGCCTGGACAAAAACGCATGTTCTAAGGTTTGCACCGCGGGTGAACTGGTAAGACCCGCCTGCAACTCCGCGCCCACAAGCGCGTCAATATCCGCATCTGAAATCTCTTCACCGCGTTTTGCGGCGGCGTTGATTTTGTCCGCGATCCGTTTTGAGGCGCCAGGAATAATGTCGCCAATGACCGCCCGCTGATCAGCCGGCAAGCTCGCCAGCAATACTTGCGCCGCGCTGTCTAGCCGTTGCTGGGAAAGCTGAAACACACGCGGCGGTACAATAAACAATTCAAACGCAGGCGGAGGCGGCTTGGCGAGTGCATCAAGGCGCATCGGCCAAGTTCTGCACGCTTCCAATAATCCGTCCAGCCCCCATTGGCTCTGACTGACGCCGGAAGGCATTTGGAAGACAAGCTTGCTGCGCCCTGATATTCGCGACATGGCCGTTGTTGGCGGTGTTGGCGTCGTTTCGGTTCCAGGCATTGGTTGCGGATCATTCGGAAAATCCGGTTGCGAAGGAATATTTTCCCAATAGGCCTGCTCATCGATGGATTGCGCCTGATGTTCGACAACGATCCATGCAGGCTTTTGCGCGTTGATACGCGCGATGACTTGGTTCGGCGCCGAGCCCATCACGCGCAAATTATTCAACCGATAGTCGAAATAGAGGAAATCGTCCGACCGCCGCACTTCGTAGGTTTGCGGTAAAATCGTCGCTTTTACGCGGCCAGCCATAGCCGGCGCTTTGTTTGTCTTCTTAAGGGGCTGCCTGCGAATTTGCGCTGCTTGCGCTTGTGATATCAAGCCGAGCGCAGTAACGAGCATCCCTGTTACGGTGCGGCGAGTAATACGCACCTCTTCGCAAATAACAGCGAGATTCTTCTCTTCCGTTTTAACAGGCTTATTACCCACGAACACTCTCCCCAGTGTTACACGCGGTTGACGGATCAACGTCTTCGAACGTGACCTTAGGCAGGCGCTGCAAAAAAAGCTAGCGCCCGCCCAAGTGAAATTTCATTTATTTCTTGCCGCAGGGGCTGAGTGCAAGAATACAAATTTATTCAAAACAGAATTTGCGATGCTGAAACCCATGGGGTGGGCGTGTTGTCGATGATTTTGGCATGGTTTGGCGCCGGGCTTGTCGCGCGTTGCAAATCGCAACAAAGCAGTCATGACCGGGCTGGCTTATGCCTGCCATTGGGCGATGAAATTGCCGCCAACAGGGAAATAGAGATGAGCTTGGTACAGTCAGCGGCAGTATTGCGCGCGCGCGCCGGAGCGCTTGCGCCGGGCATTTTGATGGCGTTCACGATTGCTGCTGCAGCGCGGTTCATTTCCGAACATTACGGCGCGCCGGCGATGTTATTTGCGTTGTTGCTTGGGATGGCGTTCAATTTTCTGGCGACAGACGGAAAATGCGTTGCTGGCGTTCAGGTCGCCTCATCACAATTGTTAAAGATCGGGGTTGCGTTTTTGGGCGTGCGCGTCACCCTTGATCAGATTTCAAGTCTTGGACCGGTTCTTGTTTTAGTCATTCCTGTACTGATTATATTTACTATTGGCGCTGGGCTGTTGTTTTCCAAGTTGTTTAACCGGTCCGTCTCTTTCGGTCTGTTGACCGGCGGGGCGGTGGCGATTTGCGGGGCATCGGCGGCGCTGGCGATTGCCGCCTCGGTTCTGCCGAAATCAGAGACCAGCCAGCGCGACACATTATTTACCGTCGTTGCGGTGACGTCGCTGTCAACGATGGCGATGATTATCTATCCGATTTTATTTTCAAGCCTCGGGTTCACCGACACCCAGATCGGCGTCCTCATCGGCGCGACCATTCATGACGTGGCGCAAGTGGTTGGCGCCGGTTATGCGGTGTCTGAACTGGCCGGCGACACGGCGACGTATGTGAAGCTATTGCGCGTCGCTTGCCTGCCGATTGTCATCTTGCTGCTGGCGGCGTTCCTTCGTCGCGGCGCAGCGGGCGGTGCTAAAACGCCGTTCCCGTGGTTCGCGGTCGCGTTTGCGGCCATCCTCCTCGCCAACAGCATCGGCCTGATCCCGTCATTTGCTGCGGAGTCTATGGATTGGTCCTCGCGCTGGCTTCTTTTGGGGGCGATTTCAGCGTTGGGGATGAAGACGTCGTTGAAGGAAATGTTTGACCTTGGCGCTTTGCATATCGGCGTCGTTGTCGCCGAAACGGTTTTTCTCTGCGCTGCCGCGATTGCCGCAATCAGTTTTATATAAGAACGCGCTGCCCGGTGTGGGCGCCAAGGCAGAGCGTACGCAATGTCGCAGGGCGGCAACAAATAGTTGCATCTGCATCTAAATTTGTCTAGAGTAGCGGAAGCAATTCCAAAGGAGCGTCGATTTGTCCCCATCTATTGAGAGTTTAGCGGCGCCGCTTGCCTATAAAGCGTCCTTTGACGGGGAGCCCCCGGCGGACCTTTCAGAAGCGGACGAAGCGTTCATCGTCGTCAAATCCCGCTCACTTGAAGGCATGCAAAAAGAAGCGCTAGTCCACACCGGTGCGACCGGCGCGGCTGGCGCAAGCACAACATGGCGGCTGACCTGCGACGAGGGGCCTTATCTTAACGGCACGGATCTGGCGCCGTTCCCGTTGGCGTTCTTTACCTCCGGCATGGTGATGTCATTTGCATCGGCCCTGCGGGCGGTTGCGCTGAGCCAGGGCGTGACGCTTGAAAACCTCCAATGCACGCTCGACAATTTTTATACGATGGAAGGCTCAGCGCTGCGGGGCACGATGACCGGCGGCGCGTTGCCTGCGGAGTTGCATGTTAGTGCTGACGGGATTGCTGATGCGGAACTGAAAACTCTTGTTGACGCCGCCGTGCGTTGGTCGCCGGCATCAGCGTTTCTGGGCAAGGAACTCATCAGCGAATTTTCCACGCATCTCAATGGCGCCCTCGCGCCGGTCGATGGCGTTAAGCCGACCATGGCGGATATCTTGCCGGCGCCAGGTGGTGACTTCGATCTTATTCAACCCATCACTGGCGAGGTCGACGGCGTTCCAATTTTAAGCAAAGTGTCGGCGGCCGAACAGCTGTTTGATGTTGAAGGCGGCGTTGGCAGCAGTCTGAAGTCGGAGCAGAAGCGCATTTTGCATGTGCGCGGGGTTTTGAAAATCGCCGCTAACGGGTTGTTTGACGTGCGCATTCAGTTGTTCAAACCGATTGGCAGCGTGTTTCATTTTTTCGGCGATGATCCGGTCCATCGCGGCGGGCAGGGACGCGCGCCCAGCGGTCTCGAATATCTGTCCGCCGGCGTTGCGTTCTGCTTTATGACGCAGCTTGGGCGCTATGCGCAGATCGTCAAACAGGACTTGCAGTCATACGAACTCATTCAACTCACCAGATTCGGCGCGCCACCACCGTCGCTGGAGGCCGGCGCGGCGGAGGCTTTTCCGGTTGTCACCCATGTCTATCTGTCATCGGGCGAAGACCTCGAGCATAATCAAAAGCTTGTTCAGATGGGCGAACAGACATGCTTTTTGCACGCCGCGTTAAGGGCGATCAATCCGGTTGTGGTGAGTGTGTAAAGATTTGTCGGCTAACGCAGCTATTTTTCGGACAGCAGCGCATTATTGCGCTCTTCGGAGTCGAGCCATTCAACCTGGGTTTTAAGCTTTTCTATGGTTGCAAAAAACAGCGCGCGCTCTTGCGCGGTTAACGCCGATTCCAGCACCTTGGCGCGCATTTTGGCGATCGGAACTATCCGGTCGTGCAGCTTCACGCCGGCTTCGGTGAGCCGCACCAATTGTTTGCGTCCGTCATTTTCGTCGGGCAGACGTTCCACATGACCGTTGGCCTCAAGCGTGTTGATCGCCCGGCTGACGGTTGCTTTGTCAAATGCGGCCGGGCCAACCATTGCTGCGGCGCTCACCGGTCCCTGGTCGCCGAGAATAGCAAGGACGCGCCATTCGCGAACGCCAAGACCAAACTGTCTCTGAAAGGTTCGCGACGCGCCGATCGACAACATGCGCGCAACCTCGCTCAACAAGAACGGCATGTGGTGCGCAAGGTCGAGCGGCTCGCTCACCGGGTAGGGTGTTTGCGCAGCGCTCGTGGACGGCGTTTGGGTGGATTTTTTCTTCAACGCAGTTCCCGTGTTTACAAGTTGCCGACCAGCAGCGGCGACAACCAATATAGTTGCCGGTGAGCACGCTCTAACCATGTCAACTAAGCGGGCGCAAGCGCACAATATGGTATAGTGTCGCCAACGCGCCAGTAGATGTGGCCGGCGGCAGGGTTTCGACGGCGAAAACTAGTTGCAGTGACAAGCATTTTTGCCATAGGGTCGCCTTCAGACCCAAGCCCATTGCGAAATCTGGACAAGCGATTTGATGGAGATGCTTTCACCGATAAAGGCGCTGATTGTCGCCGCGGTTTTCGTCGCCGCCATGCTTGGCGACGGGCGCGGCGAGGTGTTGCGTTTTGGCGTTAGCGTGCCGGCCAGAACCGTGACGGTGCGCGCGGCGATGCAGCCCTGGGCCGATGAGGTCTCGGCGCTGTCCGACGGCGCGCTGGACATCGAGCTCTATCCGGGCGGCTCGCTCGGGCGCAGCGGCAAGCTGCAATATTGGATGTTGAAGCAAGGCATTCTCGACATCACCTGGATGCTGCCGAGCAATACGCCGAACCTTTTTCCGAGTACGGATTTTTTTGAAATTCCTCTGAAAACATCCGACCCGATGGAAATGTCGCTGGCGTTCTGGCGGCTTTATGAGCGCGGCTATCTGAAGGGCTTTGACGATATAAAACCACTAGCGCTTTACGTCTCTCCGCCCTACCGGTTTCATCTGCGCTTCCCTTACGAAGACAATAACTCGCTTAAGGGGAAAAAAATTCGCGCCGTCACCTATTTGCAGGCGCGGATGCTTGAGGAGGCGGGCGCCACGCCGGTCGGCGGGATCACCACCACCCAGGTTGCTGAAAGCCTCAGCCGCGGGCTTATCGATGGCGCCCTGTTCAGCTGGCATGGCGTCAAACCAGTGGGCATTATGCGCGCGAGCGATGTGCATGTGGACCAGGCGATTACTTTTGCGCCGGCGATTATCGCGATGAACCGTGATGTTTATGAGGCGCTGTCGCCAAAGGCGCGTGCGGCGATTGATGCGCTTAGCGGCGAGCCGCTGATCCGCCGGATGGTGAACGCCATGAATGGCGCGGCAACCGCAGCCATGGATGAAGCGCGGCGCGATCCGGAACGTCAATTTGTCGAGGCTGATGCCGTCGAGGCGGCCATATGGCGCGAGCGGTTTGCCGCCGCCGCCGAGGACTGGCGTGTCCGCAGTCCCGATCACGATGTGCTGATCGAGCGATTTGACGAAATCCTGGCGGAAATTCGCGCTGAGGCGGCAACGGCGCTGGATGGTTCGCGCTGATGGTCCTAACGCTCGAAAACACCGAAAGCGCAATCCGGCGCGGCGCGATTGTGACCGCCAAGCTTGGCGTCGCCCTACTGTTATTGCAGGCGTTCTTGATCGTCGCCGACGGCTTGGCGCGATGGTGGTTTTCAAAACCGATCCACGGCCTGGAAGATGTTTCCGGGTTGATGATTTCTATCATCGTCGCCAGTCTTTTTCCGGCTATCTTGATCGGCCGTCAAAATATTCGTGTGACCATCTTCGGGCGCTTCCTAAACCCCAAAGCCGCTGCATGGCTCGATGTTTTCGGGCATTTTATCCTGCTGGCGTTCATCGTTATCATCGCATGGCAATTCACCCTCTATGCGGTGGAGACGCGGGCGCAGACAACGCTGATCTTGCGCCTGCCAACGGCGCCGACAATGTGGCTAACCGCGGCCATCCTTCTCGCCTGCGCGCCGATTCAAGGATTTGTTCTGCTCACGGAGATTGTAAAAATCATAAAACCCCAACCGACGCAGCAGGCATGAGCTGATGGACCCGATTATCATTGCGATTCTTGGCCTACTTGCGATGTTCATTCTGATCGCCGCCCATGCGCCGGTTGGCGCGGCGATGGGGATTGCCGGGGTTTTAGCCTTCGCGGCCATCGCCGGCGTCGGTCCGGGCGTTGCAACGCTCGGCGTGGAGGCGATCACCGCCATCACCAGCCTCGATTTTGCAATTATCCCGCTGTTTATTTTGATGGGCGGTTTTGCGGTTGCCGGCGGGTTGTCTCAGGACCTTTACCGATTGGCGAATGCTTTTTTGGGCCACCGGCGCGGCGGATTGGCCATGGCGACCATTGGCGTTTGCGCGCTGTTTGGCGCCGTTTGCGGCTCGGCGATTGCGACGGTTGCAACGATGACGCGCGTGGCGCTGCCGGAGATGCTTTCGAAAAACTACCAAAAAAGCTTTGCCGCCGGCGCCATTGTCGCCGGCGGCACGCTCGGGGTGATTATTCCGCCTTCGTTAATCCTTGTCATCTATGCGATCCTAACCGAGTTAAATGTTCTCACGCTGTTTGCCGCCGCGGCGGTTCCGGGGATTATCGCCACCCTGTTTCAGCTCGCCGCCGCAGCGCTTTATGCGCGCTATCGCCCGGAAGCGGCGCCGGCGGCGCCGAGACGCGGTTGGGGAGAGCGCAAATCTGCGCTTCGTCGCTCCTGGGCGGTTATCCTCCTTGGGCTGATTGTCACCGCCGGGATTTATGGCGGCGTCTTTACCGTCACCGAAGCCGCCTCGGTCGGCGCCACTGGCGCATTTTTAATCTGCCTCGCACGCGGGCGCCTCAAGCCCGGTACATTCGGCGAGGTTGCCCTCGACACCGCCCGCAATGCCGGCATCATCTATATCATCGTCATCGGCGCCTTCGCGATGACGTATTTTCTCGCCGCCTCCGGGCTTTCAGAAGCGTTGGTTGGCGCCATTCAGTCGTTGAACATGCCGCCGTTGGCAGTCATTTTGAGCCTTTACGTTATGTATCTCCTGCTAGGCGCGGTGTTTGAATCCCTCGCGGTGCTGGTGGTGACGCTGCCTTTCGTCCTGCCGGTGGTGATCGGGCTCGGTTATGATCCGGTATGGTGGGGGGTGATGCTGGTGATGATTTCCGGCATCGGCATGATCACGCCGCCGATTGGCATCAACGTGTTCGTGCTGCATGGGATGATGGAAGACGTCTCGCTCGGCGAAATCTTTAAAGGCGTGACGCCGTTCTTTATCGCTGATTTATTGCGGGTGTTGCTGCTGACATTGGTTCCGGCGCTCGTCACCTGGTTGCCGATGAAGATGGGTTTGATGTAGCGATGCTACTTCATCTCTATCGTGATATCCACAAGCACGGTTTTATTCTGTTCCCGGACGGTTGTGACGGCGTCATTCAGCGCTTGCTGCAAAGCCGCCGGGTCGCTTACGCGAACCCCTTCCGCGCCGCAAGCTTTCGCGACGCCGGCATAATCCGGCGAGGGCGCGAGCGAGGTTAGCGGCGGATGGTTGCTGCGGGCGGTTGCGCCATCGGGATAGACTTGCAGGGTTGAGGCTTTCACTGAGTGCCATGCTTCGTTGTTTAACACGACGATCAATATCGGTAATTCCCGCGCGACAGCGGTCTGCAGGCAGGCAACGGGATTGTTAAAAATGCACGAGCCGTCGCCGAGCGCGGCGGCGACCATGCGCCCTGGCGCGGCGAGCTTTATCCCGAGTGCAATGCCGATGCTGGCGCCAAGGCCGCCGGCGATGGTCGGGCCGAAAAATGTTCCGGGCTCGGTAAATTCCATCGCCTCGCGCAGACAGCCGCGCTCATTGACCAACACGCCGTCTTTGCCCAACGCCTGATTGAGGCAATGGCTGGCGTAATCATGGGTGATCTTGGCGCCGGGCATTGCTGCTTTTGCCAGGCGCTTTGCGCGGGCTTCGGAAAGCTTTGGCGCCAGCGTCTTGCGCCGTGCATCAATCGTCGGCTGGTCAAGATATTTACTGGTATAAACAGCGGCAAGAAGCGCCTCCAGCCCGGCGGCGGTTTCGGTTTTGATGGCGATGTCGGACCGGAAGCCGCGAAACGGCAAGGGCTCAAACAGTGGGTCGGGCCCGATTTGAACGACCGGACAATCCTCAGACGGACCAATCCGCGACGGCGTCCACGGAACCGGCGCGTCAACGACGATGATAAGGTCAGCGCCCTTCAGGTATGGCGCCGGCGTGAACCCTGCATGCATCGGGTGGTCGCCGGGCAGGCACATGTAATTCGCCGCAGCCTCGACAACGGGAATGGAAAATTTCTCCGCGAGTGTGCTCAACGCTTTTACACCGCGCGCCGTTCTCCCGGCCCGCGCGGTGATCAGCAGCGGCGCCTTGGCCGCGGCAACCAAATGCGCAGCACGGTCGATGGCCGCCGGATCCGGCGCCGGCGGGCTTGCCGCTGCGGCGGGGGCGTGCGGCGTTTCGGGATTGGCCGTCGCCGCGAGCACTTCGCGCGGCAGGCTCAAATAGACCGGGCCAGTGGGCTCTGAACGGGCAATCGCCAAGGCCCGTCCGACAGCGGCGCCGGTCTGTTCCGGGCAGCGCAGCTCATAGTCCCATTTTACAAACTCACGCAGCATGGCGGCCTGATCGAACATCTCCTGGCCCCAATGGATGAAATTATCACGCGAACCGAGCCGGCCCTGTTCGGTAATCGGCGTGCGCCCGGATGCAAACAGCATCGGAATATTATCGCGCGCCGCATTGAGCAATCCGCATAGGGCATTGGCGACGCCGACATTGACATGCACCATCACCCCTTGTGTGCGTCCGCTAGCCAGGAAAAATCCATGCGCCATCGCCACAGCGAGATTTTCATGCGGGCAGATCACAAATTCCGGAACCTGATCGCTTTCATGTTCGAGCAGCGCCTCGAGAATTGGCGCAAAGTCCGTTCCTGCATTGGCGAACACATAGTCAACGCCGCCGTCTCCCAGAGCATCCAGGAACAGGCGGGCGGCGGTTTTCGGCGTAGCGGTCATGAGCGTTCTTTCGTGAATTTCTCATCCTGGCGCCCATGTGTTTATGCTTCTTTAAACTAGTTGGCAATGCCAACTATCTGTAGTAGGAGGAGTGATGGGAAAGACGGCGTATCAACGAACATCTGACGACACTGTCGCGCCGCGCCGCGACTTAGAGGGGCTTGTCGGCTATCAGCTGCGGCGCGTTGGCGCGCAGGTCGTTAAGGAACTTTTGCGTATTTTCGGCGTGGTTGGCCTGGCGCCGGGGCAGTTTTCAATTTTGATGCTGATCGCTGAACATCCCGGTTGCTTCCAGATGGACCTTGCGCGCCTGGCCAATGTCGACCGCTCAACGCTGGTGCCGATGATTGAGCGGTTGGCGCAGCTTAAATTCATCAAGCGAAGCCAGAGCGAGAATGATCGGCGCGCATTTCACCTCCAGGTGACGGCGCGCGGCCGCAAAGCGATCGACCAGGTCATGCCAGACCTTCGCGCCTTTGAAGAGACACTCACCGACGCGATGAGTGCACGCGAGAAGACCACGCTGCTGCGGTCGTTGCGCCATGTAGAAGAAGCGCTGTTGCGCCCGTAAAGTACGGAGTAGTTACGATATGGATTTCACGCTTTACTGGTTCATGGCGCCAGTATCGATGTTGGTGGCGACGGTAGCGATGCTGAGCGGCATCGGCGGCGCGGCGCTTTTCACGCCGATTTTTATTATTCTGTTTCCGTTGCTGGGGCCGGAGTATGTTTTGGAAAGCACCGTTGCGGCGATCGGCACGGCATTGCTGACCGAGACATTCGGATTTTCCTCCGGCTTTATCGGCTATTACCGCAAACGCATTGTCGACTTCGCGTTGGCGTTCAAGTTTTTGCGCGTCGCGGTTCCGGTGGCGATCTTTGGCGCGTTGACGACGCAGTTTGTCGATGATGGCGTGCTGATTGCGGGTTACTCGTTCCTAGTTTTTGTTCTGGCCGTCGTGCTAGTGTTTTTTCACCACGGCGCGATTGAAGCTGACCCGGCTTTTATAGCATCAGCGGGCGATGATATGCGCCGCAAGGTTGATGATAAGGGGCGCGAGCATGTTTACGCCACGCCGCGTCTCGGCCTGGTCAGTGGGTTGATGACCGGTACCGGCGCGTTTTTGACCGGCATGCTGTCGGTCGGAATTGGCGAGGCGATTGTTCCGCAATTGACGCGGCGCGGCGTGCCGGTGGCGGTGGCGGCGGCGACATCGGTTGCGGTGGTGATTGTAACCGTCGCGTCGGCCTCGTTCACTTTGATCGGGCAGTTAGTAAGCGAGGGCGGGCTTTCCGCGGTGCCGTGGAACCTTGTGGTTTACACCATTCCGGGCGTGATTATCGGCGGGCAAATCGGCCCGCGACTGCAAGGGTTGATCTCGCATCGGGCAATGGAGCGCGCCATCGGTATTTTGTTCATGGCGATCGCAGTGGCGATGGCGTTTGTGGCGATGAAGCGTCTCGGGATTAGTTGAGCCTCACGCGTCGCCGCCGCCATCCCAGCGTTTGATGAAATCACAGTCAATATCGAGCAGGTCGAGTATCCGCCCGACCGAGTGATCGATAATATCGTCAACGGTTTGCGGGCGAACATACATCGCCGGCATCGGCGGCGCGATGATCGCGCCAAGCAAGCTCGCCTCATACATCAGTTTGCAATGGCCGGCATGGAGCGGCGTCTCGCGCGGCATTAAAATCAACCGCCGGCGGTCCTTGAGACAGACATCCGCTGCCCGCATCAGTAAATTATCCGCATAGGAATGAACAATCCCAGAAAGCGTTTTCATTGAGCAGGCGGCGACCACCATACCGTCGGTTTTGAACGAGCCGCTGGCAATCGCCGCGGCGACGTCGGTGACTTTATAATGAACGTCGGCGAGGGCGCGGACATCGCTAAGGCTCCAATCGGTCTCATATTTCAAATTCATCGCCACGGTCGGGCTCATCACCAGATGGGTCTCGACGCCGTCGGCCTGACGCAGCTTTTCCAACAGCCGAACCCCATAGATGACGCCGCTGGCGCCGCTGATGCCGATAATAATCTTCTTCATGGGCGCGAGCCCGCTGGCGCGGTATTAATCATCGCGATCAGCATATTGGCGTTGCGCACCGCGAGCCGTCGGATTTCGTTTGACGATGGCGGCGAGGCGTCAAGGCAGAATTGCCGGAACAGTTGATGATGCAGAACCATGCCGGTGAAACTTTCAACCAGCTCTTGCGGGCGGATAATTTTAATCCCGTCTTTCGCCGTCTGCTCCTTCAGGAACGCGGTCAAGACGTCACAGATATGGCGCGGCGCGCGCTCATAATATATCCGGCCGATCTCGGGAAACTTATCGGCTTCAGCAATCACCAGCCGCGCCAACGCAAGATGGCGCGGCGAGGTTGCAATTTCCAATAGCCGTTCGCTGATTGCAATCAGCCCGTCGCGTATGTCTACGTCTTCGAGCTGCACATCATTGATGAACACTGGCACCTCATCGACGATGCTTTCAACTACAGCCGCAAACAATCGCTCCTTGTTTTCAAAATAAGCATAGACCGTCGCCTTCGAGCCGCCGATGCGGGTGATCAGCTTGTTGATGCTGGCCGCGCCATAGCAACAGCGTCGCCGCCGCGTCGAGAATGATGTCGCGTTTGTTGGTCAGGGTTCGCGAGGACTTCGCGGTTTTGCAGAGCATTGCGACATTATCCTTCTGGCAAAGCGGCTATCCGCTGACGCCAAAGCGAGCGCGACAATCTTAGCGCTGTTTTCCAACAGCACGGTAGCAGAATAAAACCTACAGCGCCGGGCGAAAAAGTGGAAACCGGTTTTTCGCAAAACCCGGCGCGTAACAAAGAATCTAGACCACCGGGCGATTCTTATTTATCGCCCGGTGGTCTAATGTGCGCTTGCCGCAAACTGTACCAGCTGTTACAGTTGGTTGCAACTGCATAAGCTGGCGCGCCCGCGTCAGCCGCATAGGCGTTGGCAAAAAGGCGGATATCATGACCGAGACAGGGTTTCGTGGATTTTTGAATGATCTTGATGCGCGCGGCGAGCTCTGGCGCATTAAAGAGGAGATAGACCCGCTCGATGAGATCGGCGCCTTCATCGCCCGCGCCGATTACGCGCATATCGACAAGGGCCTGTTGTTTGAAAACCCGAAAGGCTCCGACATTCCGGTTTTCGCTAACACAATTGGCTCAAGCTACAAGCGCATCGCTGAAGCCTTTGACGTGCCGCTTGATGCAGCGGTGGCGTCCGCTGGCGAGAAGGTGATGAAGGTTATAAAGTCCGGCGGTATTGAACCGGAATATGTCGCCCACGAAGATGCGCCGTGTAAGGAAGTTATTTTAAAAGGCGAGGACGCCGACCTGACGCGGTTGCCAATCCTGCGGATGAACCCGCAAGACGGCACCAAGACTGCGGCCTTTCTCGAAGGGCGCTTCGCCTGTCCGCCGGCGATTTCAAAACCGTCACAGAACGGGCGCAATATCTCCTTCCATCGGTTTGAAATCACCGGCCCGCGCGAAGGCTCGGTGTGGATATTCCGCGGCACCGGCGATGCGCGCTCGATGGAGGAGGCGTGGGGCGCAAAGATTGATGATCCGTCCTCAAGCTGGGACATTGACAAGGCAAAGCCGTTCCCGACCGCGTTTGTCATCGGCGTTGAGCCGCATTTCATTCTCGCCGGCGCCAATGCGGCGTTGCCCTATAACAATAACGACTTCGCAACCATTGGCGGGCTGACGGGCAAGCCGGTGCGGATGGTGAAATGCGAGACCATTGATGTTGACGTGCCGGCGGACGCTGAGATCGTGATCGAGGGCGTCTATCATCCGTTCAAATGGGCCAAACAAGGCCGGTTTGCTTCGTTTAACGGGTTTTATGACGAGGCGCGTCGTCGCCCGGCGTTTGAAGTGACGGCGATCACGATGCGCAAAAAACCGATTTACCAGCACGTCCATATTGGCCGTCCACTGAACGAGACCAATAATATCGCGGCGTTCTTCCGCGGCGTGCGTGTTTACAATGATTTGAAAACCGTGCTGCCGAATGTGGTTGACGTCTATGTCGATCCGTCGGCGGGCTGCGGATTTACCGTCCATGTAAAAATCGACAAACGACGCGTGGGCGAGCCGAAGCTGGCGATGATGCGCGCCTATACGGCGTTGCAGGGTTTTTGCAAACATGTGTTTATCTATGACAAAGACATCGATATTCGCGACCCGCATGAACGCGACTGGGCTTTGGCGCATCGCTTTATGGCGGACCGCGATCTGTTGATTGTGCCCAACGCGCTCGGCATGAATATCGACCCGCTGGCGCAGGGAAAAATAGGCATGCCGGCAAAGCTCGGCGTTCATGATGGCGAGAGCGAAATTTTGCTCAACACCCGGACTTTTATGGGCGCCGATTGCACCGAGCCGCTGGGCCTGAAACTGATGGAGCGGGTGGTTCCCGACAAAGACGTTGAAGCGCGCATTGACGACGTCTGGTCGAAGGCGCTGGCGGCGGGGTAATGTTGTAAGCGGAGAGGGCCTATGACGACATTTGTTCTTGTCCACGGCGCTTTTCATGGCGCCTGGTCGTGGTATAAACTCATTCCTATACTGAGGGAGGCCGGTTGCAGCGTTATCGTAGACGACCTCCCGGGCCATGGGCGGCGCGCTATGCATGGCGAGGACTGCTCGCTTGAGGCCTATGCGCAAAGCGTTTGCGCGGTAATCGACAAGGCGGATGAACCGGTCATTCTGGTTGGCCATTCGATGGGCGGCGCAGTGATATCACAGGCGGCTGAGTGGCGGTCTGATAAAATTTCTAAACTGGTTTATATCGCGGCGTTTTTGCTCGGCGACGGTCAAACTATTCGGGACTTCTCCAAACCGGATGCGAAAAGCGCACTCTATGATAACGTGGACTGGTCGCCGGACCGACAATTTGCAACCTTGCGCGATGATAAATTCGGCGAAGCCTTTTGCCATGACGGATCGCATGCCGATAGCGTTCTCGGTGGGCTTTTGTCTATGCCTGAGCCAATGGCGCCGCCAATGGAAGCGGTTCATATCAGCCCCGAGGACTTCGGCGGGATTGCGCGCTGCTATGTTGAGTGCGCCAATGATCGGGCGCTAAACTCTGAGACGCAGCGCGCGATGCATGCGGCGACGCCATGCGAACAGGTGTTTAAATTGAACGCCGCGCATAGTCCGATGCTGTCGCAGCCAGAGGCGCTCGCGGAAGTTCTTTTAAAATTGCGTTAGGTAATTTGTGTGGAGATCACATCACCTACACTTACTCCGCTCATCCCGGCGAAAGCCGGGATCCAGATTCCTCACCACAGATACGGGCAGGCGCTCAGCGCGCCGTAACGAAAACAACGCATATCTGAAAACCTTATGATTTTGCGCAGGGCAGGGCCGGCTGGATCCCGGCTTTCGCCGGGATGAGCGGGGCTCTGGAACGTGGATAGTTGGGTACTTTTGATTAGGAATTACCCGAGCCGCCTAAGCGGATTGACCATCCAGAACCCCGGATATCCCCCAAACCCCTTATATTAAACAGTTTTTCCTGCCTCAAATAAAATAGTTGCAACTGCAATCATATTGCCATATCTATAGCCTTAGTTGCATGGACAACTATTGGAGCTGACAATGATCCCCAAAACCATCCTCGCGGCGAGCGCCGCATTTTTCATCAGTTCAAGCCCGTTGCTGGCGGGCGAGTTTGCCGATTGGTGCACGGCCTCGGCGCCGGACGGCGCGGATGCGTCGAAGATCGAAGAAACCTGCGCCTGTCTTGAAGCGGCGACCGAGGGCGATGGCGAAGCGCGCGCCAGCATGGAAAGCGCCGGCGACATTGAAGATCGCCAAGAACGTTTCGCTGCTTTGAGCGCTGAGGCGCAAGATGCAGTTAGTTCCTGTCGATAACGCTGCGTAAAATTTTTTAGGAGCAACACACATGGCTCAAAAAGCAAAGTTTAAAATCGCCCCGCATATGCGTCTGCATGAATGGGTGGCGGAAGAAAAGGGTTACTTCGAAGACGAAGGGCTCGACTATGAATTCATAAAAGAGCTGGTTGCGCCGGATGGCACGGTGCACGATCTCGGCGACAAGGTCGGCGCCTATCAAACCTTTGAAAAGGGCCGCGAGTCTGACGTTTGCTCCGCATGCCACTGGACGGTGAACGCGGCTGCTTCCGCCGGACACGGAAAGCTGTATGCGAAAGCCTATTCGGTCGCCAACTGCGGATTGTTTGTTGCAGCGAGTTCTCCCGTGAAAAAACCGGAAGACCTCGCCAATGTTCCGGTATCTGTCGGCTATCAGTCCGGCAGCCACTATTCGACCATCCAGGCGCTTGAGCAGTTTATGCCCGCCGCCGACATCAAGCTTTCGTTCAGCGACGGGCTATTGTTCCATCGTCTCGGCAAACTGGTCGATGGTGAAATTCCTGCGGTGAGCCTTTTTAGCGGCGCTTATTATGTCGCTGAGCAGCTTGGCTACCGTAAAATTTGCGACACCAGTTTCATGATGGCGGGCATGGTGCAGCCTGGCTCGGACATGCATGATGTTGAGAAGTTCTACCGCGCATTGCGCCGCGCACAGGCGGATATTGATTTGCGGCCGGAGCTGTATGTGAAATATTACCTCAATGAGTTGCCCGAGCGGTTCCACGCCTCGGTTGACGTCAGAAGTTTTGGCCCCGGCGAGCGCATTGTTTTTGAGCCCTATTCACGCGATATCTATGAGCGGTCGCAGCAGTGGATTTCAGAACGAGAAATTTTCCCCGATGGCGCGCTGGTGCAATCTGGCTATCAGGATGCGGTGTTTCAATAACGGCGCCTAATCTGTCGCCCATATTATAGAGAAGCCGATGTCGCATTTCAGTTTTTTAAAACCAACCGATGCGATGGCGAATATCTTGTTCGCCGATCTTGAACGATTTCAGCCCTATCTCGAATTCGCCAATCAGGTGATGCGCGGACCGTCGGAGTTGAGCGAGAAAGACCGCGAGTTGATGGTGAGTTATGTGGCGGCGCTAAATGCTTGTGACTTCTGTTATAGCGCCCATAGCGCGACGGCGGCAAAATTTGGCGCCGATGCCGGTATTGTCGAAGCGTTGATGGCCGATGATTACAGCGTTCTTGATGAAAAATTACGCCCCGCTTTCGCGCTTGTCCGCAAGCTTACGAAGGAGCCGCATAAAGTCGTCAAGGCGGATATCGATGCGATCACGCAAGCGGGCTGGACGGAAAAAACTGCGCAGGATATTATTTGCGTCACCGCGTTTATGAATTGCTCGAACAGAATAGTTAGTGGCCACGGGATAAACGGCTCGCCGGAAGCCTTTGAGATGGCCGCGAACGCCATGGGCCCGGGCGGCGGTTATGGTGCGAAATCGGTGAAAGCCGGCGCCGGCAAAGACTGAGATTATTCGCCTGCGACAAATCCAAATTTATTAGCCGCCGCCATCGCCGATGCGCCGCCGTCCACCGGAATGATTGCCGATTTTATCCAGGCGGATTGGTCGGAGACCAGGAACGCAATCACCGAGGCGATATCTGACGGCGCGGCGATGCCGATGGCGCGGATGCGCGCGGCGGATTGTTCGCCAAAGCTGGTGAGGAAATCACTTAGGATGTCGGTCTGGACGCCGGCCGATGCGGCTGCGTTCATTCTGACGCCAGCTTTTTCCATCGCGGGAAAAGATTGCACCGTCCACAGATTAAGCAGCTGCTTGCTCAAAGGATAGGCGGAAACGGCGTCGAGCCCGTCCATGACAACGCCGTGACGGCGCGCAAGCGCATCGATGTCGTCTTTGTCGCGCGCCGGCAGGAATTGTTTGAGAAGGCCGACATTTTCCCGCCAGGCATTGCCCGCATGCGACGACATATTTAAGATCGCGCCGCCGGGCGTGAGTCTTTCGGCCAGTTGCTCGGTCAAAGCCCGGATGCCGTAAAAGTTGACCATCAGCAAATGCGGGGGCGAGCAATCCGCCTTTGGCGGGATGCCGGCAATGTTGACAAGGGCGTCAATTTTATCGGGCGCCTTGCGAACCGCAGCATCGATAGAGGCGAAATCGCCCTGGTCGAATTGAATATAGTCATCGGCCGCAGACGCGTCCGGCGCGCGCCGGTCGAAAGCGATCACATAGGCGCCGCGTTGTTTTAACAGCGTTGCCGTCGCCGCGCCGATACCGGAGGCGGCGCCGGTGACGATGAAGCGTTTGTTGTCAAATTGCATGCTCATGGGTGGCTAAATTAAACTGTGCGCAGGGGCTTTGGCTATTGAAAAAGAGCCGACGCCATTCGATCCGTGCAGCACGCTAGTCTGGCGATAGCGCGGAGCGGCGGGCTCGGTTAGGCTCCTAACCAATAGGCCAGTAGTGTGTTTGCTGTGCAAGCAAAGGGTGAAGGCGGGACAATGGCAAAAATCGTGCGTAGAGATTTTATGCTGACCGGCACGGCGCTCGCGGGACTTGCCGCGCTTGCCGGATGCTCGGGCGAAGGGCAAGCGACGCAGAACAATTCCGAGGACTTTGATGCGCTGGCGGCATTAATTGTGGTTTTGTTTCCACATAAAGATATTAACCAATCTGTATACGAAGAGGTTGCGGAACTGGCTCGTGCTCAGCTATCGGTCCGCGAAGGCTGGGTGCGCCTGCGACAAGAGGGGCGCGCCGCCTTGAATGCAGCGGCGGGAGCCCCGTGGGAGTCGTTGGAGATGGGCGCGCGCGTTAAAGCTACTGAGGTGATTAGCAAAACGCGGTTCTTTGAAACGGTCTATCAAGCAGCCTTGTTCGAATTTTATTCCCATCCTGCCGTCTGGGCGCTGGTCGGATATCCCGGCTCCTCTGCTGAACAAGGCGGTTATCTCCATCGCGGCTTCGACGATATTGACTGGCTTGCGGAGGCGGAGGCGGCGCCATGACGGTTTTTGCGCCCACTGACGACAGCGTCGTCGTGGTGATCGGGTCTGGCGCCGGCGGCGGTGTGCTTGCTAACGAGTTGGCGCAGGCGGGCGTCGATGTTGTCTGCCTGGAGGCGGGCGGGCGGCTCAGTTTCGGCGATATCGTCAATGATGAGCGGGTGATGGATGAGCGCATGACCTGGCGCGACCAACGCATCGGCGAAGGACTGCTCAATCCGCATTTTCCCGCCTGGATGTGCAAGACAGTTGGCGGCACGACGATGCACTGGACCGCAACATCAGTGCGTCTGGCGGCGCATGAATTCCGTGCAAAGACGACTTATGCGATGGAAAATTCCAGCGCCATAGACTGGCCGTTGACGCTTGAAGAGTTGGAACCGTTCTATGCGCAGGCTGAGACGAAGATGGGCGTTTCGGGAACGAACGGCCTGCCGCCCCTGCCGATGAACAACAATATGAAGCTGCTGGCGGCGGGCGCGCGACTGCTCGGCTACAAACATGTGACATCGACCGGCGTTGCAATTAATTCGGCGCCCTATGATGGCCGGCCGCAATGCCAGCAGATTGGCTTTTGCAAAAGCGGCTGCGTCATCGGCGCCAAATGGTCGACGCTTTATACGGAAATTCCCAAAGCCGAGGCCACCGGTCATTTTGAATTGCGCGCCAATTCCATGGCGCTTCAAATCGAGCATGACGATGCGGGGCGGGTGAGCGCAGTTGTCTATGCCGATAAGGACGGCGCCATCCAACGCCAGCACGCCCGCGCGGTGTGCGTCGCCGGCAATGCGATTGAGACCGCGCGGCTATTGTTAAACTCCAACAGCGCGATGTTTCCGGACGGGCTGGCCAATGGCGACGGGCAGGTTGGCAAGAATTACCTGAAACATGTGGTCGTCGGGGCGCTGGGTTTTATGCCGGGCGCGGTGCATTCCTATCGCGGGGCGCAACAGGGCGGTCATATCGCTGATGAGCAGCGCAATGATACGCGCCGCGGCTTTGCCGGCGGTTATCAGATTGAATCTGCCGCCTTCTCGCCGCTTTCCGTTGCGCGCATCGCCTTTGGCGGCAAATGGGGCCCTGAGTTAACCGATGCGATGGAAGACTACACAAGGATTGCCGCAACTTTCATCACCGGCGAGGATGTCTCGCAAAGCGGCAACGGCATTCGTCTGCACCCTGAGTTAAAAGACCAGCACGGATTGCCAGTTCCGGTTGTCCACTATGAGGACCATGAAAATGCCGGGCCGATGCGGGCGCATGCGTCAAATTCGGCGCGGGCGCTGTTTGAGAGCCTTGGCGCACGCCGCGTCGTTCCGTTCAAGGTCAATATGGCGACCCATAATCTCGGCGCCTGCCGGATGAGCGCGGACCCGAAGGATGGCGTCTGCAACAGATGGGGCCGCGCCCACGAGATAGACAATTTATTTATTTCCGACGGCAGTCAGTTCTCGTCGAGCGGGTCGGTCAATCCGACTTTGACGATTGTCGCGCTGGCGATCCGTCAGGCGGGGCATATTCGCGAGGCGATGTCTGCGGGCGCGCTCTGAACGGCTGGCGCGGCGATACAAAAGGGAGCGGTGATGAACATCCAATGGCGACATTTCGCTTGGCTGGCGGGCGGCGCATTGGCGCTTTGCAGTGGTGCAATGGCTGGTGAGGCGATCAGCGTTGGCGGGCAAGGCGCCAATTGTCTTGAAGACCGGCAATGCATCAACCGATTGCATCCCGATATCCCTATGACGGCGCGCGCCGACCCCGGACAGAAAATCGCGTTTCACACCCGCAACGCCAGCGACTTTGATATTGATCCGGCAAATAAAACGCCGGACCCGCGCAGGGCCGGACCGCGCGGCGCGACGGTGCATCCGCTTACGGGGCCAGTGCGGATTAACGGCGCCAAGCGCGGCGATGTTTTGGCGGTGACGATTGAGGCCATCACGCCCGGTGCGATTGGCTATTCACAAATCGGCGCCATTGGCTTTGTTTCCGACCAGATTAAAGGCCCGCTCCGCGTCTTATGGCGCCTCAGCGACGGTTATGCGCAAACGGACGCCATCCCCGGCGTGCGCATCCCCAATGCAAGCTTCCCCGGCGTCATATCCGTGTTGCCCGGTGCGAGCGAGCATCAAGCGGCGTTGTCGCGCGAGGCGACGCTGAGCGATGCGGGCGGTGCGGTTTTTTTGCCTGAGCCGACCTATGCTTCGCCTACGGAGCTTTGCGGGCCTGATGGTTCAAAAAAGCATGCCTGCCTGCGGACAATCCCGCCGCGCGAACATGGCGGCAATCTGGATATTCGCTATCTCGGTGTCGGCGCGACGCTATTTTTGCCCTGTCAGGTCGATGGCTGTGGTCTTGCCATCGGCGACGTTCATTTTGCGCAAGGCGATGGCGAGGTCGCGGGAACCGCGATTGAAATGGATGCGGTGGTGACAGTTTCAACGCGGGTTTTGAAAGGCGCGGGCGCCAACATGAAAACCCCGCATTATGAGGGCCCGGCGCGGCTTCTTAATATTCCCTCGCGGCGGTTTTATGCGACCACCGGCTTTCCGCTGAAGGCCGAGGGCGCCCTGCCGCCAGACATGGCCTATCTTGCCTCGCCCCACGCTGCCGCGCTTGAAAACCTGTCAAAGGATATTACGCTGGCGGCGCGCAATGCGCTTTTGGCGATGATCGATTACATGACTGAGGCCCATGGGCTGACCCGCGAGGAGGCCTATATCGTTGCAAGTGTAGCGGTTGACCTGCGCATTGGGCAGCTGGTCGATGCGCCGAATGTCGTCGTCTCGGCGATATTGCCGCTCGATATTTTCGTCGAAAGTGAGCCCTGAGGGGGCTGTGCCGGACGTCTGTTTGGGCTGGATTGCACGCTGTGCGGGGTTTGGAATATATGAGTAATATACTGATATTAAACAGCTATTATAAATTTTGTCGATATGGCTTAGCCATTAGAGCCGGCTTTAGATCAGACGCGCCGTCTGCGCCAAACCCCCGGCGCTGTTATGGTGTATTTTTGTCACATAGGAAAAGCGTTGCTGGAACGGCCTTACAAATGGTTGCAGTTTCAAGTATGTTGTTGATATCTTGTCGCAGGCTTGCGACCAAGCTGGCATATCATGTTGCGTATGGGGCGGGAGAATGCGCGGCGGGCTAAAAGAATTTTGCGCACTAGGGAGGATTACGATGAAACGGCAGTTCAGGAAATCCATATTATTGGCCGGGGTCTCGGCGCTGGTTATTCCGTTGGCGCTGGCGCCAGCGGCGTTGGGCCAGGATCGCGCGGCGGCGGCGCGCGACGTCATTACCGTCACCGCGCAACGGCGCGAAGAATCCGCGCAAGATGTGCCGATCTCTCTTGCCGCACAAAGCGAGCTGGATTTGCGGCGTTCAGGCGCGACATCGCTAGCGGATGTGGTTGAGAGCGTGCCGAATTTCAGCTTCCTCAATCAGGGCTCGGTGCTGGGTAACTTCTCCGTACGCGGCATTACCAACCAGTTCGTGGTCGGCGAGGCATCCGGCGCGACGGTCTATGTCGATGGCGTCTTGACCGGGCGGTCTGCATCTTTCGACACTGGCCTGTTCGGCGTCCAGCAAGTTGAAGTCCTGCGCGGGCCGCAAGGCACGTTCTTTGGCGCCAACACAATTGCCGGCGCGGTCAACATCACAACCAAGAAACCGACCGAAGAGTTTGGCGGGGAATTAAAGCTGGAAGCCGGCAACTATGAGCGCGGATATGCCGCCGGCGCCATCAACGTGCCGATCAATGACAGGCTGTTGACGCGATCAACCATCGCCGTTGAGCGTCAGGACGGCTGGATTGAAAATGCGTTCGATAATCGCCGCTTTAACGGTGAGGACAACTGGTCCGGCCGGTTCCAGGCGATTGCGCGGCCGACCGACAGTCTTGAGCTCTATTGGTCAATCGACCGCTTCAAGGAAGAGCGTGATTTTGTTCGCCAGATCAACGACGATCCCAATGATCTAAAGCAACCGGCATTTGTTGATTTGGCGGAAGGCATTGTCGATATCGATTCCGCCTCGACTTCCAACCGCGACCTTTGGGGCACGTCGCTGGAATTCAACCTCGATCTGCCGGGCGAATTTTTGTTGACCGGCGTCGGGGCCTATCGCGCCAACGATATTGTCAGCCTGTTTGACGGCGACACGACGCGCCAACGCCTGTCGGACACGCAGTTGCAGGAAGACCTCGACCAATGGTCCGGCGAAATTCGCATTGCCTCTCCCGCCGGCAAGCGGTTTGATTTTATCGCCGGTGCGTTTTATCTCACCCAAAATCAGAATTCGAGTTCGGAGACCCGGTTTTTCCCGCAAGATATTCTGGCCGGTTGTACTTCAGGCGTCACTACATCGACCTTCCGCGGTTTCCCGCCGCCGCCGCCATTTGAAACCACGTCGCGCCTGTCGGGCTTTGACGCTAATGGCTTGCCGGTTTGGGATTTTGATCTCAACGCCAACGGCGTCTTCAACGAAAACGTCACGGTCTTTGGCGCCAATGAAGCGACCATCGGTTGCACCAACCCTGACCTCATTGCTGCGGGGCGATTCCTGCCTGGCGGTCAGGCGGAGGACTTCTTCCTGCCTTTCGGATTTGAACCAGACCTCGGTCCGGTGACGGCGGCGGGCGTGCCCGATACAATCGGCGTGCGTGAACAGGGGACGTTGAAAACAGAATCCATCTCGGTGTTCTTGCATTCCAATTTCCGTCTCACGGAAACGCTTACCCTCACCGGCGGCATCCGCCACACTTGGGAAGACAAAAACCTCAACATGACGCAGATCGGGATGATCAATATCCTGCGGCCGTCATTTACCACCGTGCGGTCACGCAGCGACAATGAGTTTTCCGGCACCGCGTCGTTGACCTGGCAGCCCAATGACAACATCACCGCCTATGCGAAATATTCACGCGGCTTTAAATCCGGCGGGTTCCAGTTCGATATCACCCAGGGTGAAAACATCACCGCATTTCGCGGCTTTATTATCGGCAGCCCGGCCAATGTTGGCGGCGTTATCGGCTCGCTGACGGGAAGCCTGGGCCGTCCGCCGACTAAAGATGAGATCATCGCTGAAATCATCAATCGCTCAGCCGATCCGAATGCGGCGCCGGCGAATATCGCTTTTGATCCGGAAACGGTGAATGTCTATGAAGGCGGCGTTAAAACAAGCTTTGCCGGCGGTCGCGCGCGGGTCAATCTTTCCGGCTATCTTACAGACTATAATAACCGCCAGCAGGGCATCACGCGTCTGGCGACCGGGATTATCATTCTTAATGTGCCGGACTCGCAAGTTTGGGGTTTTGAAGCCGATATTTTTGCTCAGCTAACGGATGAGCTGACATTCACTGGCGGCATCGGTACGGCGTTTAGCGAAATCCAGAGCGGCGTTCCGATTGCGGACCAGACCGGCGGCGTTGAAGAGGTGGTGGGCGAAGGCTTTATCGGCCAGCGTTTCCCGCTGTCGCCGGAAGTGACGGCCAATGCGGCGGTGACATACCAACGCCCGATTACCAACAATGGCGATATGGTGATGCGGCTGAGCTGGTCTTACACCGGCTCCATCCTGCACGAGCTGGTCGAGGTTGGCAGCCCGCTTGAAGATGTCGTGACCGAGGGCGCCTACAATCTTCTCAACGCCCGGCTTGGTTATGTCAGTCATGAAAATGGCTGGGAAGCGTTCTTCTGGGTGCGCAACCTCACCAATGAACGTTATGCGGCGTTCCGCCGGTTTAATCCGATCATCCGCACCTTCGGCATTGATGGCGCCGGCGGCGGGGTTGGCGGTTTCCCGGGCGGCGGTACTGCGCAAGCCTTATTCGGCCCGCCGCGGATGTGGGGCGTGACGTTCCAGAAAGAATTCTGATCTGCATTGACCGATTCGGATTAGACTTGGCGCCGGGAATGATGAAAATCGCTCCCGGCGTTATTTTTAGAGCCCTTTCAAAAAAGGAAACTACGCAATGCTCCGTGAGGCGACGTTTGGTTTGGTGAATGGCGATCTTTCGCGGCGCCAGTTTCTCGTTCTGACGAAAGCGGCCGGGGTGAGCGCCGCGGCGGCGAGCCAGTTGGTTGGCGCGGCCTCAGCGCAGAACGCGGATGTTGATGCGCTGCCGCCGGGCGGGGGTTTCATCACGCTCAAAAACGCTACCGGCGGCAAAATAACCTGCGAGACTTTGCGCGCCTGGGGCGTCACTCATGTGTTTGGCAATACCGGCGCCTATGAGGCGGGGTTTGTCGATGCGTTGGTTGATTACCCGGATATTCAATATGTGCTGGGCCTGCATGAAGGCCCGGTTGTGGCGATGGCGGACGGGTATGCGCGCGTTACCGGTAAGACTGCTTTTGTGAACGTCCATTCGATCACCGGCGCGGCCAATGCGCTCGGGCTTATCGTCAATGCGCATGCGGATAATTCGCCGATGGTGATATCGGTCGGTTTCAGCGCCAGCAGCGGCGAAAATCTTGGCGTCTTTACGGAAACCGCAAAAGTGGAATCAATTGCGGAGCTTTACACCAAGCTCTCCTTCCGGGCGAGCAATCCGGACAATCTCGCAACCTCGCTGCGCCGGTCGTTGCGCCTGGCGTCAGCGACGCCGCCGGGCCCGGTTTTCCTCGGCGTTAATGCCGATGTCTGGAGTGGCAAAATCGCCAAGACGCGGATTATTCCGGCGGCGCGTTCAGCGCCAGCCGGGCCGCTTCATCCTGGCAGTGACGATATTGAGCGCGCCGCCGCGATGTTGGCGCGGGCGCGCAACCCGCTTCTTGTCGCCGGCGCGGAATTGCCGCGTTGGGGTGGGCTGAAAGAGCTCGCCGCGATCGCCGACCGGCTCGGCGCGGTGGTGAGCGGTGATACATCCTCGAGCCGTTCGGCGATGGGGTTTGCCTCCAGCCATCCGCGATATCTCGGCGCGATGCGTGCGCGCATTCGCCCGCAAACGGCGTTCGATGTTGTGGTTCTGGCCGGCGCCTCGCGGCTGTCGCTTGCGCGGCGCGGCCACCCGCTTATCCCGGAACAAGCGCAGATTATCGAAATCGGCGTGCGCGAGGAACATCTCACGCGCGGCTATCCGGTTGACCATCTGATTTATGCCGATGCGCGCCTCACGCTTGCCGGTATCGACCAGCGCCTCAGTGCGATGACGCTTGACGATGCGGTGATTGAACGCCGCCGGCGTGAAGGCGAGGCGCTAAAGGTGAAAGTTCGTACACCAATTATTTCTACTTTGAAAAAGGTCTGGGATGATGCGCCCATCGCGCCGGAGCGCCTCGCCGCAGAAATTGACCGCGCGATTGAACCCGCCGCTATCGTCGTTACCGAAGGGGTGAGCTCCGACCGATATATCTGGGAGCATGTTCAGTTCGACCAGGAAAATGGCGGTCGGCGACATTTGATTTCTTCCGGCGGCAGCCTTGGCTGGGGTGTCGGCGCGGCGCTTGGCGCGAAATTCGCCGCGCCGGATAAATCCGTATACGCACTGGTCGGCGACGGCAGTTTTCAGTTTGGCTTACAGGCCTTGTGGACCGCGCAGCGTCACAACAAGGCGATTGTCGTTATCATCTTTAACAACCTCGCCTATCAGGCCAACCGCTGGGCGATTGCCGGCCTTCAAGGTCGCGGCGCAAAGACCGGGCGATATATCGGCATCAATCTTGACGATCCGGCGATTGATCACGTCGCGATGGCGTCTGGTTACGGCGTTGAAGGTGAGCGCGTGAGCGAGCCGGGAAATTTGGCGGCGGCGCTGGCGCGCGCGGTGCGCGCCGGGAGTGAGGGGCGGTCTTTTGTGCTTGATGTGGTTATCGCCAAGCGCGGGCCTGGCGCTGATGCGGTGGCGTGGCATGAGTGAGTACGTCGCGGCTGAACGGTGGCGGGCTTAGCCTTCGTTAACGCAGACGTTGCGAATTTCCGTATAGAAATCAAGTGAAAACTCGCCGCCTTCGCGGCCAATGCCTGACTGTTTAAAACCGCCAAAGGGCGAGCGCAGTTCGCGGATCATCCAGCCATTGACCCAGACGACGCCGGCCTCAATGCGCGACGCGACGCGGCGCGCGCGGGCGTTGTCGCCGGACCAGACTGTCGCAGCCAGCCCATAATCGCTGTCATTGGCATAGGCGACGGCCTCGTCTTCGTGGTCAAACGGCTGGATATGACAGACCGGCCCAAAGACTTCCTCTTTTACGACGCGGGAGGCCTCCGAAAGTCCGGTCCAGATGGTCGGCTCAATCCAGGCGCCATCGGAAAATTGCCCGTCTGTTTTCGGAATTCCGCCGCCGGCGACTACCGTTGCGCCATCGGCGCGCGCGGCCTCAAAATAGCTCAGCACTTTTTCGCGATGGCCGAGGCTGACCAAGGGCGCCAGCGTGGTTGCCGGGTCGCGCGGATCACCGGGTTTGAGCGCTTCGGCTTTGGCCTTTAGCGCGACGACGAATTTGTCAAAGATTGCCCGCTCGACATATAGTCGCTCAGTGCACAGACATACCTGTCCGCAATTGTGAAACACTGACGCGGCGGCGCCAGCCACCGCCTTGTCAAAGTCACAATCGGCGAAAATGACGCCAGGGTTTTTCCCGCCCAGCTCCAGCGAGATATCTTTTATGCCGTCAGCGGTGCCCGCCATAATCGCTGCGCCGGTGCGGGTTTCTCCGGTGAAGGTGATGGCGTTGACGCCGGGATGGGTGCTGAGAAATTCGCCTGTTGAGGCGGCGCCAAACCCATTGACCACATTATAAACCCCCGCCGGCACGCCCGCATCATTCATCACCTGGCCAAGCAGCGTCGCCGTCATCGGTGTTTCTTCCGATGGTTTGACGACCAGCGTATTGCCGCAAGCAAGCGCCGGCGCAATTTTCCAGGTCGACAACACGAAGGGTAAGTTCCACGGACAAATCGCAGCGATGACGCCTTTCGGCGCGCGTTCGGGATAGTTGGTGGCCTTGCCCATGGGTGTTTGCGAGGCAATCGACGCCATTGCAAACCCGTCTTTTGCGATGTCGGCAAAAACACGGAACTGCATCGCGCCGCGGGGGATCTCGCCCTTAAGGGTCGGGCCGATTAGTTTGCCGGTATCGCTGATTTCAGCGTCAGCGAATTCCGCCGCGCGTTCGTCAATAAGGTCGGCGACACGGTGGAGGATAGCGGCGCGCTCATCAAGGCTGATTTTGCCCCATGGCCCGTCGAGCGCTGCGCGCGCAGACAAAACCGCGCGTTCAACATCGGCGCGCGAGGCTTCATCGACAATGGCGACAACAGCGTTGTCGGCCGGACAGCGGCTTTCGAAGGTTTTGGCGCCGGCGCTTTCAACATACGCGCCGTCAATAAAGTTATGTATTCGCCGCGGCTTGGTTGTCGTTCCGGGTTGCGTATTTCCTTCAGGCGGCATTTTAGAACCTTGTTCAAGCAGCGGCGGCGGCTTGCTTTTCTGGATTATAGATCTCGGTATTCGGATGGTAATCGGCCCAAACATACCAGAACATTTTATTGTAATGGGGAATAAGCGCCAATTTTTGTCCCTTCATCTCGCCGTCAATGCATTCGCCAAGCAGATTCCACTTTGAGCCGGTCTGGGTGTCAATGAAATGATTGTCGCCGTCCGCCGTGAAGGTGAGCGCCTTGCCGCCTGCTTTGCGGTCGAAAACCTGGATGAGATCGAGGTCAAACCCGGAAGCCACAAGAATGTCGACGCCGGCGATTTGGTCATGAATAAGCCGGTTATCGCGGGAATGATCGAGCGTGTAGGTGCGCGATTGCTCGTTGATTTCAACGCCGGTGACCATGGATTTCATCGCCAGGCGCTCATCAAGGCCGTGCTTTAACGGATAGACCATAACTGGACTGTTGGGGTCGATAACATCGGCGCGGGCGAGCAGCTTGAGGTAAAACTCATCGCGCCATTCCTTGTTGCGATACCAGACTTTGGTGTCGCCAAAGGCGGATTTCCAGGTCCGCAAGCTGACCGCAATCGTCGGCACCATGCGCAACGTCGCGGCGCCATCGGGCGAGCCGTTATGGGCCTGGACAATCGAGCATTTGGTGTTTTTCTCATAGAAGACGAGATTGTTGGCGAGCGCCGAAGTGATGGTGATGTTCGGCTCGGCGAACTGGTTTTCGAGCGCGAAGGCCATGGAGCTGTGCGCAAGAATGCAGTGGGTCATCATGAACGGGCTGTCGCCCTGACGCTGTTCGACAATATGCGGGCGGCGCGCAAGACGTGCCACATAGGCCCATGCAACGCCGTTATCGTCGATGACGCCGACAACCTCTTCATCCGGGCCGAATTTCTCAATCGCTTCGTCAACGCTCATATAAAGCGGCTTGGTTACCGGCTTGAACAAAAACTTGGTGTGCATGAAGAAGCCAAACACCGCGACGCCGCCAAACAACGCCGATGCGGCGAGCAGCAATAGCGAGATATTGCCGGCGGAAAGCGCAAGCCCCCAGCTAAGCGCCATCAGCGCGGCCGCCGCGCCGGCGAGCCACATCGCCTTTTCATAAATCAACCGCGCGCCCCAGTCTTTCGCGGCGATCTTCGACGTCATCAACAACACGCCGAGCGTGCCTGGTAGAATGGCGGCTGCAAATATCAGCGCCGCAAAGATTGCGATCAGGTCCGCACCGGTCATGGTTCACTGCTCCTCGACATTACGTTGCTTGAACCGTCCCCAGGATATGGCGCCCCGCCACCGGGAGACAGTCAAGGTACTTAGATGCATCAGCAACTGATGCTCGAAACTCACAATGGGGAAAATTGAAACAAAACTACCCCATTAAGAGGGGAGTGTAGGCAGTTTCAGTTGCGGATGCAACAATAAATGGAGCGATATTTCCCTACCGGCGGCGCGGCTCAGAGCGGCCGTTCGGGATTGAGGAGGGTGCGCCACATATGCGCGGAGGGGCTGTCGTCGAAGCCGAGGCCTTCGTCGGGCTGACGCCAGTTGCGGGCGATAATGTCGGTGAACTGGTCGATATCCGGCGCCGGGCCGGGCGTGAATCCGTAGGTGTCGTTGAGCGTTATTATCCGCGCTTCCATATACCAGCGATGTGCGCGGGCTTGGTTATAGGCGTTTTGAATATAGGGTTCGGGCGCATAGTCTTTGCCGAAGACGCAACGGTAAAGTTCCGGATATTCATAGCCGGTCTCGGTGTCGGCATAAAACCGCAGCGCCTGATGGTGACGCACGCCCCATGTGATGCGTTCATCGACATAAGGCGCGATGAGGTCTGCGCCCCACCATGCGTGATCGGTTTTGATCAGGTTGATAACGATATCATGGACCAGCGACGCCATAATATTGCGCTCGGGCTGGCCTTCGTTCAACGCATGCGCTGCGCTTTTAAGGCAATGGGAAACGGTTGGGTCTGAAAAACGCAGCTTGAAAAAGTCGATCAGCGTCGGGCGCTCGGGCATCTTATAAAGCTTAGGCACAATGGTTTTGTCGAAAAGCTGGCCCGCGCCCCGGCGCACATCGCGGCCGACTTTGATGATGTCGATTTCAGAACATTCCGGGCCATAGACCGCCTGATCCATCAGCTCATGTTCCAGCGCATCGGCGAGCGCTTCAGCGGGCAGAACAGCGATAGCCGATGCGCCGCCGAGCTTTGTCAACAACGCCCGGCGATTGATGGTGAGGTCCGGCATGTGGTTTTTCCTCTTCGCGTGAATATTCATTTCTATCATAGATGATTTTACCTGGGAATGGCAGTCTTGCTCAAATAGAATTCACGCTTGGCGTTATTGCTTATAGTTTAACGATTTTCGGCCAGGCCTATAGTCAGGCGATTTTAAAAGGTATAAGAATTCGTTATACATCCTATTCAGATCAGAATCGGGCATGCGGCCATGCGTATTAATCTTCGCCATTTTTATTGCTTTCGCGAGGTTGCGCGGCGCAACAGCATTAACGCCGCCTCGCCGTATGTGCACCTGTCGCAACCGGCCATCACCCAGGCGATCGCCAAGCTGGAAGTTGAGCTTGGCGCAATGCTCTTTATACGGCGCAGCTCGGGGATGTTTGTCACTGAGGCCGGGGAAGTCTTCCTGCACCGGGTGAAACGCGCGCTCGATTATATTGAAGCCGGCGCGCGCGATACCTTGAAAATCGCACAGAAAGAAAAAGAGCGCGGCTTTGAAAACTTCCACCGGTTGATGACCGCCGCGCAGTTAAATGCACTGATTGCCGTTGTTGAAACCGGAAATTTCAGCCTTGCCGCGCGTCAGACCGGCGTATCGCAACCGTCCATTCACCGCCGCGCCCGCGATCTTGAATCATTGTCGGGCGTGACGCTGTTTGAAAAGAACCGCTCCGGTATTCGCCCGACCGCGACGGCGCGCATTCTGGTGCGCGCGGCAAAGCTTGCTTTTTCAGAAATCGAGCTTGGACGTGCTGAACTAAACGCGCTCAACGGTCGCGACACCGGCAGGTTGACCATCGGCGCGATGTCGCTGGCGCGGGCTTACATTTTGCCGAAAACTTTGCCCGCTTATGGGCGTGAATTCCCGGACCATAATATTTGCATTGTCGACGGGCCTTATGATCAGTTACTGGCGGGCCTGCGCCATGGCGATATCGATATTTTAATTGGCGCCGCGCGCGCGCCGGCGCCAATCGACGATGTCGTTCAGGAGCCGTTATTTAAAGACCCGCTGGCGATTATGATGCGCCGGGGCCACCCGCTGGCGAAGAAAAAATCCGCAACGCCCAAGGAGCTGGCGCGTTATCCATGGATTGTCGCGCGCGCCGGCGCGCCGTTGCGGGCGCGGTTTGAAGAACTTTTTAAATCCAAG
>JAADIQ010000067.1 GCA_013151255.1 Alphaproteobacteria bacterium | reverse complement strand
GAAAGCCGGGATCCAGGCAATGGTAGTTCTGGATCCCGGCTTTCGCCGGGATGAGCGGGGGTAAGAAAATGCAATTCCGTTGGATTGCGAAAAGTTCTAAAGGTTACTGCGCCCTTCAGCGCTAAACCCTCCCGCCGCTTTCTAGCCACTGCGCGCATTCCGGTTCCAACTCTTTGCACACCCTCGCCTCATAAGCCGCGCAATCTTCCGTGGTCAGCGTATCACGCCAGCGCCCGTTGGAGCCCTTATTGATGAACGTCTTCGCGCCGCCCTTCCAGGGCCCGCCGCCAAGTGGCGCGACTTTATCGGCGTGGGTCTTCATATAGTCAAAACTGCAATGCTCGATTATTGCCGGCCACGTCTCCTCCGCGACATCAATGTCCAAAAACTTTGCAATGCGGCGCATTTCGCCCGGCATGTCGGATTTCAAATCGTTGAAATGGATCAGCATGACATTGGGCAAATCGCGCACCGCCCACCACGACCGGACATTTTCCCACAGCGACCAGGCCGGAAAGCCGTCCTCATTTAGCCATTCAAGAACAAACTGGCGCGGGTCTTCCGGCGGCGGCGTCACCGGCGGGCCAACCAGATTTGGCGCGGTATTGAGCGCTTCCATGATTTCCGGCGTCATATTGATCATATGATTGTGCATGCTCCACATCGCGTCGCGCCCGTCGCGGCCGATATAGAGATATTTGACCGCCGGATTAAAAACCAAAGCATCGACCGGCAGGTGGGTTTTGATAAACCGCCGATGGGTCTGCGCTTCCAGCGCTTCAAACTTCACCGGCGCCGGCGGCAAGCGCAGATCGAGCCAGGGCGACATCTCCGAGACGTTCAAGCCCTCCTCCCCCTTAAAGATCAGTTGCGAGACAATCTGCTGCATCCATGTGGTGCCGGACTTCGCCCAAGTCGCAATGACGATGTCGTCGTCGCGGAACGGAAAGTCGTTCCAGATGGTTGTTATGGATTTCACGGGTTTTTTGCGGCTGCGATGTAGTCATAGGACAAGCCCCCTTCTTTGCGCAGAAATCTATCGCGGAATGGGCGTGCGTGCAAACCACTCTTCACCAGAGATCAGTTCGATTTCTTGACGAACTCCGTCAGTATAACGATCTGCTGACCATTGACGCGGCCTTCGATATGTTTGGGATTGTCTGCGACCA
The DNA here is from genome assembly GCA_013151255.1 of Alphaproteobacteria bacterium. Lineage (GTDB taxonomy): Bacteria > Pseudomonadota > Alphaproteobacteria > Caulobacterales > Parvularculaceae > Hyphococcus. The sequence continues at coordinate 4,662 of JAADIQ010000067.1, read as the reverse complement.
GCGAGATATTGCGCACCGCCGTACCGCGCTTGGCGGTAAAGCCCGCGCCTTTTACATTCAAGTCCTTAATCAGCGTGACCGCGTCGCCAGCAGCCAGCACGGCGCCATTAGCATCGATGTGTTTGACGACATCTTCGTCGTTGCGCGCTTCGCCGGACTTCGCCCAAGCCAAAGTTTCCTCATCAAGATAAAGCGTATCGAGCAATTCACGCGCCCAGCCTTCATCACCCAACCGGTTCAACATCCGCCACGCCATCACCTGCACCGCCGGCGTCTGGCTCCAAGCGCTCTCCATCAGACAACGCCAGTGATGCGCATCCGTTTTGTCAGGGTTTTCAATCTGATCGAGGCACGTCGCACAAATCAACACGCAATGATCCGCAGCGCCATCATCATGCGGCGGAACATCACAAATCGCTAAGCCGTCGCCAGCAGCGCACAATTCGCATTTTGATTCAGAGCGGGTGTGTAAGGTTTCTTCTGTCGTCATGGGTTTAGTATTTCCTGAGATTGATTGGCTGCACTGACGGTTTTCACATTGAGTGAAAATCCCATCACCCCCAAATCCCCTTACCACTCCCAGGCAACCCCAACTTCTCCCACAACGCATCGACCCTCTTCACCACCGCCTCATCCATCCTTATTTCCTTGCCCCATTCGCGGGTTGTTTCGGGCGGGAGTTTATCGGTCGCGTCGAGGCCGATTTTTGAGCCCAGGCCGTTCTCTGGCGAGGCGAAGTCGAGATAGTCTATGGGCGTGTTCTCGATGATGGTGATGTCGCGCGCCGGGTCCATTTTTGTGGCGAGCGCCCACATCACATCCTTCCAGTCGCGCGCATCAACGCTGTCATCAACGACGATAATCCATTTGGTGTACATGAACTGGCGCAGATAGCTCCACGCCCCCATCATCACCCGCTTGGCGTGGCCGGGATAGGCCTTCTTCATACTGATGACTGCGATGCGGTAGGAACACCCCTCCGGCGGCAGCCAGAAATCGGTGATTTCCGGGAACTGCTGTTGCAGCAGGGGAATAAAAACCTCGTTCAGCGCCTCGCCGAGAACGCTTGGCTCATCGGGCGGACGGCCGGTAAATGTCGACAGGTAAATCGGGTCTTTGCGGTGGGTGATGGCGGTGATGGTAAAAGTTGGGAACCGCTCCACCGCATTATAATAGCCGGTATGATCGCCATAAGGGCCTTCATCGGCGTATTCATCAAGTGAGACGTACCCTTCCAGCACGATTTCCGCCTCAGCCGGCACTTTGAGCGGCTGGGTTTTGCAATCGACAAGCTCAAGCTTTTTGCCGCGCAACAATCCGGCAAACTGGTATTCCGACAATGTGTCCGGCACCGGCGTGACGGCGGCGAGAATGGTTCCGGGGTCAGCGCCGATGACGGCGGCGACCGGCAGCGGTTCTGATTTTTCTTTGGCCCAGCGCTGATGGTGTTGGGCGCCGCCGCGATGGCGCAGCCAACGCATGATGGTTTTGTTGCGACCAATCTTCTGCATACGGTAGACGCCGAGATTGAAATCATCCGCGCCCTTGCCGCTCGGCCCGCGCGTCACGATCAACGGCCAGGTGATCAACGGCGCCGGTTCGCCCGGCCAGCATAGCTGGATCGGCAGCTCGTCAAGATTGATGTCATCGCCGGTTTTAACAACCTCCTGACACGGCGCGCCGCCAAACGCTTTGGTCGACGGCTTCATCGCCAAAACGGTTTTGACCAGCGGCAGCATCGCGATCGCGTCTTTCACCCCGCCGGGCGGTTCGGGCTGGCGCAGAAACGCCAGCAACTCGCCTACTGCGCGTAATTTGCTGTCATCGGTCGGTGTCTTCTTGCCAGCGCTCAACCCTTCCAGCGTGATGGCGCGGGCGACGCGCGCCACTGTCCCGAACAAATTCACCAGCACCGGCATCGGCGAGACCGAGCCATCCTCCATCAGCGGATTTTCAAAAATCACAGCCGGCCCACCCTCCGCCAGCAGCCGGGTCTGAATTTCAGTCATTTCAAGATTGACCGATACCGGTTCAGCGACACGGACCAACTCGCCCGCCGCTTCAAGCTTTTCAATAAAGTCGCGCAAAGATTTGTAAGACATCGCCTCCGCCGATCATGGTCGGGCTCTGCTGTAGCGGGAAAGCCGGGCGTTTAAAACCGCAGATCGGCCCTGGCCATCTTCGAGGGCGCTATCGCGCGCGATTCGTGGTCCAAAATGACGCTATTCAAGAAAACTGCCTGTCCCTCTCCGGGATGTGACGGGCGCCTTAATGTTATTTTCGCCTCCGCCCTTTACGTTAGCCCCGTGGAAGCATATTTTGAAACCAGCCGGTACATCGCTTTGTAGAGTGTATGGTCGCGGTTATGGAATGCACCATATGGATTGCGGCCGTATGGGGTCTGGTTCGGGAGTAGAAGTCCGGCGATGTTGCCGATTTTGCATCAAATTTCTGGCTCGTTACTAGTCGTCGCAGGGCTCGTGGTCCTGCCGCTGCCCTTGCCGTTTGGCCTCATCATGCTGGTCATCGGCCTGGCGCTGCTCGCCCCTTATATTCCCGCCATTCAACGGTTTATCAAATATCTCCGCGGCAAATGGCCAAAAGTCGACCACCAGCTGCGCCGCCATCACCACCGCTTCCCGCCGGTGGTCAAGAGCACCATCGACAAGACCCACCCCGCCGCGCCGGCTGAGTAAGTTTTAACTCAAATTAGAAAAATCCGGTTTGCGCTTCTGCATGAAGGCCATCCCGGCCTCGCGGAACTCCGGCGATTTTAGCAGCTCAGCAAACTGGATGCTTTCCTGTTTCATATGCGCGATGATCGCCTCACGGTCGGGGCGCATCAGTTGCTTGGCGGCGCGGATTGCCGTCGGCGCCCTGGCGGCAAGATTGCGCGCCGCGGCAAGTGCGGTCTCGGCCAGCGCCTCGGGGCTGACGACTTCATTGACGAAGCCGAACTCATAAGCGCGCGCGGCGCTTATCTTCCTGCCCGCCATCAACATTTCCGCCGCACGCTGATGACCGGCAATGCGCGGCAGCAACAGGCTGGAGGCGGCTTCCGGCGCCAGCCCAAGGTCAACAAACGGCGTATGGAAGGTTGCAATGTCAGCGGCGTAAACCAGATCGCAATGCAACAGCATGGTGACGCCAACCCCAACGGCGCCGCCCTGCACTGCCGCCAGCAACGGTTTTTCCGCGCTGGCGAGCCCGAGCAGAAACCGCATCACCGGCGGCGTTTCATGCGGGTCGGCAAGCCCGGACATGCCGGCCATAAAGTCGCCGATGTCATTGCCGGAGGTGAACATATCGCCCTCCGCCTCGAACATCACCGCGCGCACAGCGCCGTCCTCCTGCGCCAGTTGGAGCGCATCGGCGAGGCCCGCATACATATCGGTGGTGATGGCGTTCTTTTTCTCCGGCCGGCTAAAGCCAACGCGCAACACCGCGCCGTCTTGCGCTACTGTGATATATTCGCTCATGCCTCTTGTTCCTTGTTGCAGGTCTCTCGAATTGACTTGCGCCCTCGCCTCGGCTGGATCAAGAACAACATGCAGTCACGGACTATCAACATGCACATCCGCATTCTCGAAACCGGCGCGCCGCCCGCCCCGCTCGACCAGGAGTTCAGCGCCTATCCGGCGATGTTCGAGCGCTTGCTGGCGCCGCTTGGCCCGGCGCTGACATTTTCCGCGACCGCCATCCATCAAGGCGGCCCCGCGCCGGCAATCGACGAGTTTGACGGATTGCTGATCACCGGTTCCGCCGCCGGTGTTTATGAGGGCCATGACTGGATTGCGCCGGCCGAGGACCTGGTGCGCCGCACGGCGGACGCCGGCAAACCGCAAGTCGGCATTTGCTTCGGCCATCAACTCATGGCGCAGGCGCTTGGCGGGCGGGTTGAAAAATCCGACAAAGGCTGGGGCGTTGGCGTCCACGATTATGACATCCGCGACGCCACTGAGTGGATGGACCCGGCGCAGGGACGTATTGCTTGCGCGGTCTCGCATCAGGATCAGGTGGTCGCGGCGCCGCCTGGCGCGCGCATCCTTGGCGGGTCGGAGTTTTGCCCGCTCGCCATGTTAGACTATGCGCAAGGCCCGGCGATTTCGTTTCAGCCGCATCCGGAATTTTCCGCCGATTATGCCAGCGCGCTGTTGCGCCTGCGCCGTGGGCGCATTCCCGCAGCGGTCGCCGACCCGGCATTGGCGACACTAAGCGGCAAATCCGACCGCGAACTTCTTGCCCGCTGGATCGTCAATTTCTTTCAACTGAATGCGAGATAATTATGTCTGACCTCATCCTCACCATTGGCGATAAAAACCTTTCCTCATGGTCGTTCCGGCCATGGTTTTTAATGACGCAAGCCGAAATTGCGTTCACGGAGGAAAATATCAAACTCGACCAGCCGAATTCGCGGAAGGTTCTCGCTGAAAAATCCCCCTCCGGATTGGTGCCGTTTTTAACGCACAAAAAAGATGGAGGTGAAATTCAAATGTGGGACTCGCTGGCGATTGCCGAATATTTGAACGACCTGTTTCCAGAAAAACAATTATGGCCGCAAGATATGGCGGCGTGCGCCTTCGCACGCTCAATCTCAGCGGAGATGCATTCCGGGTTTTCAGCAATCAGAAATGTCTGGCCGATGCATTTTTTGCGCGAAGG
>JAADIQ010000104.1 GCA_013151255.1 Alphaproteobacteria bacterium | reverse complement strand
TAAGAGTAAATCAATGGCGATGCGCCTATAGTGGACCCCATTTTCTCGACTGACATCGATTACGGGGTGGACGGATGAGCGAAAAGGCTAACATGGCGTGCGAGCCTCATCGTATTGGCAGCACTGCGGTTCAAGAAATGGCGAAAATGGACATCCCTCCGATGCCGCCATTATATCAGGTATGGTTCGCCTATCTTGAAAAAAAGAACTATGATCTCGCCCTCGAAATTGAGCAAAGGGTAAATTCGCAAAAGCCTGTTGATGAGTATTTCCTGAAAGATATGCATGAGAAATATTTTCAGATTACTCAGTCCGCAAAAAAAGTCGAACACTTTGCCGTCGATATGCTGCAGGAAACAAGTTCGTTACAAAATCTTGCCGCTACTTTTGGCTTATCAGCAAAAGAATTTCGCGACGACCTGTCTGGCATATCTCAGAAGATTGATGCATCGACTGATCGCGATCCGGAGGCGGGTGAGATTTTATCGTCTCTCGTTGGAACGGCGCACAAAGCCATAGAACAAAATAGCAAGCTTGAAGAAAACATAACGCGCGCGCTAGCGCAAATCACTTCCTTACAGGAATCAATTGGAAAAGTCGTTTCTGACGCCAACACAGATCCGCTTACCAAATTAAACAATCGCCGCTATTTTGATACTGTTGCTCCAAAATTACTCGCCGCCACGCGCGCGGAAAAGAAGCCTGTATGTTTTGTTGTCGCCGACATCGACCACTTTAGACAATTCAATGACAAATGGGGTCCCCAAATTGGGGACCAGGTGTTGAAGCTTGTTGGCCATGTGCTGCGGGAGAACGTAAAAAGTCAGGACCTATATGCGCGTTATGGCGGGAATGAGTTTGTGCTTGCGCTGCCTAATAAGACACTCGCCGACGCCACAGCGCTCGCCGACAACATTCGGATCTCTATCGGGAAAAGAAAATTGGTAAACAAGACGACCAATGATAACCTCGGGCGTATGACAGTGTCATTTGGCGTTGTTGAATCGCAAAATTCAGAATCCTCAGACGAGTTGATCAGGGCTGCCGACGCCGCAATGAGCAAGGCCAAAGAACAAGGGCGCGACTGCGTAGTTTCTTAAGCCCGAAAAAAATACAGTTTGTCCTTGCTTGTAATACGGCGCGCACCCTCCGATTAGGTGAGACCGACGATCTCGCCCCCCTCATCCAAACCAATCTCCAACGCCGCAGGCTTACGCGGCAGTCCCGGCATGGTCATGATATCGCCGCACACCACGACCACGAACCCGGCGCCTGCCGAAAGCCGCGCCTCGCGCACTTCTAGCGTATGGCCCGTGGGCGCGCCGAGAAGATTTTTGTCGGTCGAGAAGCTGTATTGCGTCTTGGCGATGCAAACCGGCAAATCACCATAGCCAAGCGCCTCAAATTCCTTGATGCTTCGCGCTGCCGACGAGCTTAAAGATATCCCCGTAGCGCCATAAATCTTTGTCGCTACGGTTTCTATCTTCTCGGACAGAGACATATCATCAGGATAGAGAAGGTTAATCTCAGGCGACCCGGCATCAAGCTGGGCTTTTACCGCCTCAGCGAGCAAAACAGCGCCCGCCCCTCCTTCCGCCCAATGTCTAGCAATCGCGAACCGTACGCCCTGCTCTGCGCAGATACGTTCCAGTACGGTGATTTCCTCATGCGTGTCTTTGATGAAGTGGTTGATCGCGACGATGGGCGTCACGCCATATTTTTTTAGATTATCGATATGGCGGATAATATTCGTCGATCCGCGCTCAACGGCGTCAGCGTTCGGCGAACCCAGATCACCCTTGGCGACGCCGCCCTGCATCTTCAGCGCCCGTATGGTAGCGACGAGGACAATCGCGTCGGGGCGCAACCCGGACTGGCGGCATTTGATATCAAGAAACTTCTCGGCGCCAAGATCGGCGCCAAACCCTGCTTCAGTGACGACCACGTCGGCAAGCCGCAACGCGGTTTTCGTGGCCATAACAGAGTTGCAGCCATGGGCGATATTGGCGAACGGCCCGCCATGAATAAAAGCCAGATTGTGTTCAATGCTTTGGACAAGATTAGGCTGTAGCGCATCTTTCAACAGCACCGCCATCGCCCCGTCGGCGCCAATATCATGTGCGGTGACGGGGCTTTTGTCACGCCTGCGCGCAACGATTATTTTACCGATGCGGCGTTGCAGATCGGCCAGGTCGCTCGCCAGGCAGAGGATCGCCATCAGCTCCGATGCAACAGTAATATCAAACCCGCTCTCACGCGGGACGCCATGCGCCGGACCGCCCAGCCCGACATTTATGTTACGCAGCGCCCTGTCGTTCATATCGACAACGCGTCTCCAGCTCACCCGTCTAGGGTCAATATTTTGTTCATTGCCCCAATGGATATGATTGTCTATCAACGCTGCTAAAAGGCTGTGTGCGGATGTAATGGCGTGAAAGTCACCGTTGAAATGGAGATTAATGTCTTCCATGGGTATGACTTGCGCACGCCCTCCGCCAGCAGCGCCGCCCTTCATGCCGAAGCACGGACCAAGCGACGGTTCGCGTAAACACACCATCGACTTGACGCCGATTTTGTTGAGCCCGTCATTAAGCCCGACACTGGTGGTGGTCTTGCCCTCGCCCGCCGGCGTTGGCGTGATCGCGGTGACGAGCACGAGCTTGCCTTGTGGTCGGTCCTGAATTGAGGCGATATAATCGAGCGTCAGTTTTGCTTTGTGGTGGCCATAAGGAACCAGCGCTTCAGCCGGCACGCCAAGCCTTTGTTCGGCCAGTGGCAGGATTGGCATCATGCTGGCGGCGCGGGCTATCTCAATATCGGGAGCGCCTGGCGGCGGAAGATTATTGTCGGTCATTTGCATCCTGACGGCGTTAACTAGGCCGTTCCTTTTTTTGATACTGCTAGCGGGCCGGTTTGAATTATTGTCTGCCTCTAAGCGCCTTGATGCGCATCAACGCGATCTGACAGTAGTCATCCTTGCCTATTCGCGGTGATGCGGCCAGCCGGCTGAACGACCTTTTTCGTAAACGATATCATTCGCCAAATTCACCGCAATAATTGTGGCTTATCTGCCAAAAAATTTCTGACGGCGCCAGAATTTGCTCTTTATTAACGCTCGGTCCCGAAACGCCGAGTGAAATTTGGGAGGCTCATAAAAACGGGGGTAACGCCCTAGCCGATAATTTCGCCAACGCCAGTAGCGGTGCGCGCGTAAAGCGCCATATTAGCCTCCGCCGCCTTGCGCAACGCAAAGCTCGTTGGGCTGGAAATAGAAGCCAGCGCCGTCACACCGCAATGCGCGGCTTTTTCGATCAGCTCATAAGAACACCGGCTCGACATCAAAACAAATCCGCTCTTTATGTCTGCGCCGTCGAGCGCCAGCGCGCCCAGCAGCTTATCCAGCGCATTATGACGGCCCACATCCTCACGCGCATGCAGTATGGCGCCGTCAAAATTAACCCATGCGGCGGCGTGAACCGCGCGCGTTCGTTGATTGATCGGTTGATATCCGGAAAGCGTCTCAATCGCCTTTGAAACCGCCGACAGGTTGAGTGAGGTTTTTTTATTTGCAACCCTCGGCAAGGGTTCAAAAAATGTATCCGCGTTTTCAAGCCCGCAAACGCCGCAACCGGTAATGCCGGGTAGATTGCGACGACGCTGACGCAGATCGAACCGTTCAAGATAATGCTCGGCAATGCGCAGCCGCAAATCGGCGCCGCGTTCGGTATGGATGATATCAAGCCCGAGAATATCGCTGACCGATCCGACAATACGTTCTGTCAGCGTAAAGCCGACGGCGAAATCAACCAGGTCCTGCGGCGTCGCCAGCATCACTGCGTAATTGCGTCGGTTGTAAACCAAGGCGACCGGCGTTTCTTCCGGCACGCGCCACTGGTCCAACGCGCCATCGGCGGCGCGAATAGCGGTCTCGCTATCGGCCGCCGCCGCCTCGCCGATGACTTTGACAGGAAACATCGACCCTATTCAGCCGGTATCTTGGCGATACGGCGATAGCCCGGCGTCTCGCGTTCATAAGCATTTTGCCAATCCGACTTGTGGTTCGCCGGCGCCACTTCCACCGCCGTCACCTTATATTCCGGACACGACGTCGCCCAATCGGAAAGCTCGGTGGTCACCACATTGGCGCCGGATTGCGGATGATGGAATGTCGTATAGACAACGCCCGGTGCCATGCGCTCAGAGATTACCGCGCGCAGGCTGGTTTCTCCCTTACGGCTTCGGATAGACACCCATTGCCCGTCACGCACGCCGCGCATTTCAGCGTCGGAGGGGTGGATTTCCAGGACATCTTCTTCCCACCAGTCGACATTGTCCGTACGCCGCGTTTGGGCGCCGACATTATACTGGCTCAAAATACGTCCCGTCGTCAGGATTAGCGGAAACTTGCGGTTGGTTTTTTCTTCCGTCGGCACATATTCGGTAACCACGAACGCGCCCTTGCCGCGCACGAAACCGTCAACATGCATAATCGGCGTGCCGTCCGGCGAAGAATCGTTACAGGGCCATTGAACGCTGCCTTTTGTCTCGAGCAGTGCGTAGGAAACATTTTTAAATGTCGGTGTCAGCGCTGCGATTTCGTCCATGATTGCCGAAGCCGATCTGTGGCCCATCTCATAACCGAGCGCCCGGGCGAGGTCTTGCGTCACCTCCCATTCATCCTTGCCGGTTTGCGATTTCATGACCGGGCGCACGCGATTGATGCGGCGTTCCGCATTGATGAAGCAGCCGTCTTTTTCAAGAAACGATGTACCCGGCAGGAAGACGTGGGCGAAGCGCGCGGTCTCGTTGAGAAAAAGGTCCTGTACTATGAGAACGTCCAGCGCCTTGAGCGCAGCCTCCACATGCTTAGTGTCAGGATCGGATTGCGCAACATCCTCGCCTTGTATGTAAAGCCCTTTAAAGGAACCGGCGCAGGCCTCATCAAACATATTCGGAATGCGATAGCCGGGCTCGGGGTCTTGGCGCCGGCCCCAGGCCTTTTCAAAGACGGCGCGCGCGCCATCATCAGAAACAGACCGGTACCCTGAGAACTCATGCGGGAACGAGCCCATATCGCATGAGCCCTGAACATTATTCTGCCCACGGAGCGGATTGATACCGACGCCGCGCCGACCGACATTGCCGGTCGCCATGGCAAGGTTCGCCAGCCCCATAACCATGGTCGAGCCCTGACTGTGTTCAGTAACACCAAGCCCGTAATAGATCGCCGCATTTTTGCTGCCCGCATAAAGCCTCGCGGCGGCGCGGATGTCTTCGGCCGGCACGCCGGTGATTTTTGCCACCGCCTCGGGTGAGTTTTCGTCCGACTTGATGAAGCCCAGCCACTCACGGAAAGCCGCTGAATCGCAACGCTCTTTTACAAACGCCTCATCGATCAAGCCTTCGATAGCGGCGACGTGAGAAAAGGCGTTTATCAGCGCGACATTCGTTCCCGGCAGCAGCGCCAGATGGTGCGCCGCCTCAATATGCGGCGAACGGACAAGGCCGATGGCGCGCGGGTCGGCAACGATAAGTTTCGCGCCTTCACGCAAGCGGCGTTTCATCTGCGAGGCAAATACTGGATGCGCGTCCGTCGGATTGGCGCCAATTACCATTATCGTATCGGCCTCAGCGACAGAATCGAAATCTTGAGTGCCCGCTGATGTGCCGAAAGTCTGCTTCAAACCATAGCCGGTCGGCGAATGACAAACCCGCGCGCATGTATCGATATTATTATTTGAAAAAGCGGTGCGCACCAGTTTTTGAACCAGCCACACCTCTTCAATGGTGCAACGGGAAGATGAAATCGCGCCAATCGATTTGCGGCCGTGTTTTTCCTGGG
>JAADIQ010000123.1 GCA_013151255.1 Alphaproteobacteria bacterium | reverse complement strand
TTTTCACAAAGCCATGCAAAAGCTGAGCGTCAGCGGAACCCGATGCGCTCACCAGATTCAACAGTAACGCAAAGCTCACCGGCGGCATATCCGCAGGCGGCGTATCGCCATGAATATGCCAGGCCGGGTTGTCGAGCGCCTTGGCGCCGTCCTGGTCGCGATATTTGCTGACAAACGTCCAATATTCATCCGCGGCTTTGGGAATGACATCGAAATAAAGCCGCTTGGCTTTCTTCGGGGCCTGATAAACATAGAGCGACAGGCTCTCCGGCGAGGCATAGGTGAGCCATTCATCGATAGAAATGCCATTGCCTTTGGATTTCGATATTTTCTTGCCGGCCTCGTCGAGAAACAGCTGGTAGTTGAAGCCTTCCGGCGGCTCACCACCGAGAATGCGCAGGATACGCGAGGATAGTTTCGTCGATTCGGTGAGGTCCTCGCCGGCCATCTCATAATCGACGCCGAGCGCAAACCACCGCCCCGCCCAGTCGGCCTTCCATTGCAGTTTCACTGCGCCGCCAGTAACCGAGGTCTTTACACGCTCACCGTTTTCATCTTCAAAAACCACTGTGCCCGCAGCCGCATCGCGCTCCAGCATCGGCACATAAAGAACACGGCCCGTGGACGGCGATATCGGCAGGATGGGCGAATAGGTTTTCTTGCGATCATCGCCAATCGTCGGCAAGATGACGTTCATCACATCATCATATTTTTCCAACATCCGCATCAACGCCGCGTCAAACAGACCGGCTTTGTAGTCTTGCGTTGACGAACGAAACTCATAGTCAAACCCGAACTGGTCGAGAAACGCACGCAACCGGGCGTTATTGTGATGCGCAAAACTCTCATGCTCGCCGCCAAACGGGTCCGGCACTTTGGTCAGCGGCATCTGGAGGTGTCGCTCCAGCATCTCCTTGTTGGGAATATTGCCAGGGACTTTGCGCAGCCCATCCATGTCGTCTGAAAACGAAATCAATTTGGTGTCATGTCCGGTCAGCAGCTCATACGCCCGGCGCACCATGGTGGTGCGGGCGACCTCCTGAAAAGTGCCGATATGCGGCAGGCCGGACGGGCCATAACCGGTCTCAAAGATCACCGGGCCGGTCTTTTTCACCCGCTGCATACGTTTGGCGAGGCGATGCGCCTCCTGAAACGGCCAGGATTTGGCGGCCTCTGCATCGGCCTGGGTAAAGGTTTTAATCGGCTGGGCGGTCATGGGGCTGCTTTCAATCGCTTATCTACAAGCCCGTGCTCTTACGGCGAGCACGGCGGCGCGGCAACTGAAATCACACGTCCATCACAAAGACGGGGCCTCACTAAGGCGGGGCCTCACAAATCCGTAAAAGCGCGGCGCCATTGCTCTGAAACGGCGCCCCAACTGAAATTTTTCCGGGCGGCTTCAAAACCATTATCCGATAGCTGTGCTGCAAATTCGGGATCTTCCGCCAACCGGTCCATCTGATCTGCAAGCGCTGCAACAATCTCGTCATCAGAGCCCGGATCAATACGGATAGCCGTTGCGTCAGTCGTCAGGAGCGTTGGGCCGCCCCAGTTGAGGCAAATCACCGGCAACCCCATTGCAAGCCCTTCCTGGATCACAATCCCATTAGCTTCCGCCATGCTCGGAAATACATATCCGCGATAGTTCCTCAACTCGCTGATGAGATCGTCATGGCTCGGCAACCAACCGCGCAACTTTACGCGCTCACCAACACCCAATTCATCAATCAGCGCTTGTAAATGCGTCTCTTCCGGCCCGGACCCGAATATATCGAGCGTTACCGGCGTTTTGGTTTTGGCAACCGCGCGGATCGCAAGGTCAACGCCTTTGTGCGGCACCAGACGGCCGGTCGCCGCAAAGCGGTGATTGACGCCGGTATGAGAAATTTTTGAAAGCGTCATGATTTTATCCGAAACGCCGGAATCAAAAACATCGCGCATTTGTGCATCGCTGGCGCCCGCCCACTTCATAGACTGGCGCGTGCGCTCCCCGCCGGAAATAAGAATTCTGTCAAACCCGGCCTTGTCGTTGAGAGCCATTCCAACGCCACGTTGCGCAATAGAATGGAGAACGCGCCGTACGCTCAATTGAAAGGGTTCGCGTGATCTCAAGGCGGGAGGGTAATAGATATTGCCTGTTATCGGGCCCAAGACGCTTTTCGACTCCCGCACCGGAAACCGCGGAATAATCGGCGACACCGGGCCCAGAAAATGAAAAACCGTCTCCGGCGCCTCTGCATAAACGCCTTCGATGATTTTTCGCACCGCCAAAAAGAACGGCACATCAACCAGCGAGCGAAGAACTCTTGAGCGCCAGAAAAATTTTTGCCAGAAACCATCTTCAACAAACCGAACCGCTAACATGTCCGGAAACCGATCGAGATGGCCTCTCGATCGGGCATGGGTCAACAACGTGACATCGTCGCCATTGGCGAGCATATGCGTGATATATTGAAATGCTTTAATCGCTTCGCCTGAAAGATTTTCCGAAACGTTTGGCGCGATAACAACAATTTTCATCAAAATAGCCTAAATGAGCAGTAGACGACGTTTAGCCCAACACCTAAAGCATGCTGGATAGGTGTTGCAAGATTTTTACCAGCGCACTGCACGCCGTAGCTAGCGCACATCGCCTCGTTTAGCGGAAAGGAAAGCACGCGCAATGGTCATAGAATTTGCTTCCGCCTTTCTCGCCGCTTTTGTAACGCTCTTTATCGTGATCGACCCGATCATGGTGACGCCGATTTATGCGTCGTTAACCCGTGGTGATGAAGCCAAACAGCGCCGAAGGGTGGCCATGGAGGCGGCGTTTATTGCCGCCTGCCTTTTGACCTTCTTTGGCCTTGCCGGCAATTTCATGCTCCACCATCTCGGCATATCCATGGCGGCCTTCCGCACCGCCGGCGGCATCTTGCTGTTCTTGATGGGGTTTCGGATGTTCTTTGAGCCGGATGGCGAGCTGGAAGCAAAAACCCCGGGCCCGAAAGCCTCCGCGCGCGAGAATATCGCCTTTTTCCCGCTCGCCATTCCGCTCATGGCCGGCCCCGGCGCCATCGCCACCATCATGTTGCTGATGGGTGAGCCGGAAGCGAGCCTGATAGAGCGCGGCGCCGCGCTCGCGGCGACTTATGTGGTGCTGCTGTCCGGGGTTCTTATCATGGCTTTTGCGGGCAGAATTTCCGATGCGTTAGGCCGTACCGGGATGAATGTAATCTCGCGCCTGCTGGGCATGCTGCTGATGGCGCTTTCGACCCAATATGTATTTGACGGCGTCAGGGTCGGCATATTGGAACAGATCGCAGCGCCTGTCGGCGGCTAAAGCGCGCTATCGATCAACGCTTTTGTGTCGACAAACCCATTGCCCCCAGGGGTTGCGCCATACCGCAATGTCCCGCCGCTTAATGACGCCCCGCCGCCATCGCCGGCGCAAACAAAATGCGTAATCTTCTGCGCGTGTGATTGTCCGTGCACGGTTCGGCAATAAGCCTCTAATGCGCCGAGGGCGCCGTCGCAAGATAATGTGAGACTAACGTCATCGGGCCAATCGGCGGCAGAGCGCCAGTCGATTGTGGCGTCGATATCGCTGCCGCATACGGACTGCGTGTAGGCCACTTCCCGGTCGAGCGCGGCTTCCTCTGCATCGCGCCCCCGCAGCTCCTTTAGCGACTGCGCCGACGCAGCGCCGAACAAAAGCGCACCGAAAACGCCCGCTGCCACTGCGCACGCGGCCCAGACCTTCGGCATGGAATTAGATAGCGCCATACCCCAACCTTGCTTCCCCATTGCGGCCCTTTTACGACATCAGTGAGCTGATATCGGCCAAATTCTGCAACTTTCCGTTACGATTACAGCGTCTCTTCCAAAAAATGCGCCACGGCGGCAGAAGACGGCCGGCCATCAATATCCTGGCCCGGAACATAGCGGATATTCAAAACACCGGCGTCGAACCCGATACCGGGCGCGCTTGCGGCTGAAAAAGACACTCTCTTAATCCGGCTGGCGATGATGCGTGCGCCGGTCGGGTCGTCGGCGACATCCTTGATGCCATTGGCGGCGCGGATGATGGCGTCGCCAAGCACGGCGGCATTTTCATGTTCGGTCAAAGGCGGCGCGCCAAGGTCGAAAATAATGGGCGCGCCGGTCGCAGCGCTGACATAGGCGGTCGCCGCCTGCGCACGCCGTATCGCGGTTGCGTAGTCCGCAAAACCGAGCCGCAGCGAAGCGTCGTCGCCAAAAGATTTGGAAGCAGCAAGCCCACGCGCCTCGCCCGGCCAAAACACCGTCGCCCCACCATAAGAGGCTATCCGCATCATCGTGTCGCCCTCGGCGTTTTTGTAAATTAAATCGCCGCGCGGACCGCGTGTTGGCTTTATCTGATAAATCTCCGCAGCCGGACTATCGGGGTCGATAGTGCAATCAAACCGCGGATCGTCTGGCCCACACAAAAACTTAACCCGCGCCTCGTTTGAGCGGTCTTCGAACAACAGCGCACGGTCATCGGACGCCAAAACATAGCGCTCAATGGTGATGCGCTTGGCGCGCGCTGTGGGGCGCTGGCGTTTTTTGCCGACCAGCGCCGAGAACGGATCTGAGGATTGAGCAACAACAAGCGCCACACCAGAGGCATCCGTCTGTGCGGTCGCAGCATTTGAGATGATGACGCTTGCCGCCAGAATTGCAGAATATATCGCCGCCCGTCTCACTATGTCCTGTTTCCTATAGCGCCCTTACCAAAGGCGGATGCCCCACCGAGCCAAAGCTTAGCCACGCCAGAGCTTAGCATTGTAATTTGGTGAAATAAGGGCCTGGCCGCGAAAAAATCGCGAAGGGTTTGGGGGTGATTAACCCTTATTTTTGAGGCGGCGGCTTATGCAGCGATATATTGGCCGCCATTGGCGGTGAGGACCGCGCCGGTGATAAATCCGGCATTATCGCCCGCTAAAAATGCAACACAATCGCCGATTTCGTCTGGTTCGCCGAGCCGCCCAACCGGGATTTGCGCGGTGATCGACTGTAGCACTTTCTCGTCCAGCGCCGAGACCATATCGGTCGCGATGTAACCGGGCGCAACCGCGTTAACGGTGACGCCCTTGCGGGCGCCCTCCTGCGCCAGCGCTCTCGTAAAACCGATCATGCCGGCCTTGGCGGCGGAATAATTGGTCTGGCCCATCTGGCCTTTCTGGCCGTTGATCGAGCTGATATTGATGATGCGCCCGAAGCCGCGCGTGCGCATGCCCGCGAATACTTGATGCGACATATTGAAAACTGAATCGAGATCGGCGCGGATCACCTCCGACCATTGCTGCGGCGTCATCTTGTGGAAGAAACTATCGCGGGTAATGCCGGCATTGTTGACAAGAATATCGCTCGGGCCTTGCACCGTTTCAACTTCACCAACGCCGCCCTTGCACGCCTCATAGTCGCCGACATCCCACTTATAAACCTTGATGCCGGTTTCATCGGAAAACTTTGCCGCCGCCTCGTCATTGCATGCATAAGTCGCCGCAACGTTGCAGCCTTTGGCTTTCAGACAGCGTGCTATGGCCGCACCGATCCCGCGGGTGCCGCCGGTGACAATTGCGTTCCTGCTCATAGGTCATTCTCCCATAGTTTTCCGCCGGCATTGCCGGCGATGTGAACTCCTCACCCACACCAAACTACTCAACTACCGCTCCACACACATAGCGATGCCCATACCGCCGCCAATGCATAAAGTCGCAAGGCCTTTTGATTTTTCAGACCGCTGCAATTCAAAAATCAACGTCGTCAGAATGCGTGCGCCAGACGCGCCGATCGGATGGCCGAGCGCGATGGCGCCGCCATTGACATTGACCTTATCCGGGTCCCAATCCAGCTCCTTGCCGACCGCCAGCGCTTGCGCTGCAAAGGCTTCGTTTGCCTCGATCAAATCGACATCATCCAGCTTCC
>JAADIQ010000006.1 GCA_013151255.1 Alphaproteobacteria bacterium | reverse complement strand
CAAACCGCAAGCTGGCCAGCCTCTATTTTGGCGGCGGCACGCCGTCGCTGGCGCCGCTTGGCGTTATCGATGCGGTAATCCGCGCTTGCGAACGGCTTTGGGGATTTGCGCCCGAGCCTGAAATCACCATTGAGGCCAATCCGACGGATGCGGAACAATTGCATTTTGAGGCGCTGGCCAATGCCGGCGTCAACCGCCTGTCGCTCGGCGTTCAATCGCTGCGCGATGATGCGTTGGCGTTTCTTGGGCGCGATCATGACGCCGCGGGCGCAAGGCGCGCTATCGAAACGGCCCGGCGCATCTTTAACCGCACTACATTCGATTTGATCTACGCCCGGCCGGGACAAACACTTGACGCCTGGCGCGAAGAACTCAGCGAGGCGCTTGATTTTGGCGCCGGCCATCTGTCGCTCTATCAGCTCACCATCGAGCCGGGCACGGCCTTCGCCAAAGCCGTCAACGCCGGGCGATGGGCGCCGGCAAATGAGGACCAATGCGCCGACCAGTTTGACCTCGCCCAGGAGATGACCGCCGCCGCCGGCCTGCCCGCCTATGAAATCTCAAATCATGCATCGCCAGCTGAGCACTCGCGGCACAATCTCATCTATTGGAATTACCACGACTATATCGGCGTCGGCCCCGGCGCTCATGGGCGCCTCAGCATTGACGGACGCCGCCTCGCGACGGAAGCCGCCAAAGCGCCGGCGGACTATTTGGCGGGCGGCGCTGATGGTTACGCAATCGAACAGCTTGACGCCGCCGCGCAGCTGGTGGAACGGCTAACCATGGGCCTGCGCCTCACCGACGGCATAACGCTCTATGCGGACGATTATTTCTATGCCGATGAGGCCCGCACCAAACGCCTCCATGCGCTCATCGCCGACGACCTCGTAACGCTTGATTGCGGACGCTTGCGCGCAACAGCAAATGGCCGGCGCGTGCTCAACGCCGTGCTTTTTGAATTGCTTCGCTAGAGCCGTTTTCGTTCGAACGAGCCCAACCCATCACAATACATAGACCCGCTCATTCCAGCACCCTCGCGCGAAGGCGCGCAGATTATGGCTTGACCGCTTTGCGGTCGGGCAGAAATCCACAGAGGCATTGCGGTCTGGATCCCGACTTTCGTCAGGATGAGCGGGGTGGAGTATGCGATTCCCATTGGTTGCACACTTGGTTGCGCACTTGGTTGCGCACTAGCCTAGCAGGTATTATTCCAAACCCGCGCCCGGCAACGCTGACGCATCAATCCGTTCAATATCGAAATAGCGCTGGCGGCTTTGGGTGGTGAATGATTTAAACATCGCCTTGCCATTGGCGGCGCCCTCGCTCGCCTGCAACAGCGCGGCGCCGTCGCCATTGGGCGCTGCATAGGTCTGGCTCTGGGTCATGGATTTTATTTTCGCCACCGGCATCGGCTTGAACGGTTTTTTCGAGCGCACATCGATTTGCGAGACAAAACCTTCGGCTTTGTTGAGCCTAATCGTCATTTCCAGCACATCTTTCGGCAAATCATCGCTGACAACCGGCCCTGTGAAAACCGCAACCGCCTGCGTCTCCTCCACCAGAACAACGCCGCCGAGCTCATCTTCCAACGTGTCATAGACGAGCGCCTCGTCGGGGTTTTCTGACTTCTGAAATTGCTTGAACGCTTTCTTCTGGTCTTTGGAGAGGTCGTCGATGGAAACATCCAATAGTGACCATTGCTCGCCTTGCGCCCGGCGCGGGTCAAAGCGCAGCTTCAACGCCAGCTCATCACCGTTCTGCTCACTCCAGAAATCAACACTGAACGCGTAGCGCGCATCACTATATTTCACCGCTGTCGCAACAGCAGCGGCGAGAATGTCCGCAGCTTGCGGTGGCGCGTCTTCGGCATGCGCTGATGCGGCAAAGAAAAACAGACAAACTACGCAACGCAAAAGACGCAACATTCAAAAGCTCGGCGCGAAGCTGCGCGGCGCCGGGTCGATGGTTAAAATCCCGCCCGGTTGAATTTCCAAAATCGCCAAACCGCGCTCAACCGATCCATCCCTGTTCAGACGAAACAGACCGTCAGCGCCGAAGTAACCGTTCGGATCGGTAATCGTATCCACCGAAAAGCGATTGCGCCGGCGCTCACTCGCTGCAAGCCTCGCGGCGAGGAGAGAGGCGTCATAGGCGAGCGAGGCTAGCCGCGGCGGCGGCGCGCCGAAGGCGCCGGCGAAACGGTTTTCAAAATTGCGCGTAATCTCCGGGTCGGGCGCGGCAAACCAGCCGCCGCGCAAAGCCGGCTCACGGGTGAGGCGCGGGTTTTTCCACGCCGATATGCCAAGCAGTTTCACCCGCGTAATATCGACATTGTAAAACGGCAATAGCGGCGCCAGGGCGCGCAGCAACGTGCCCTGCTCCGGCATCAACACCGCCTGATAGCCTTGGGTGTAGCCAACCTCTTCGGCGCCTGGCGCGGGCGTCTTGCCGTCATATTCGTGGCGCAGCTCCAGCGGCACGATTTCTTCAGAGAAACGCGCCAGGCGCTTTGCCGGCGCCAGCATCGCATCGGGCTCCTGCATATAGCGCTCTTCATGCACAATAATGCCGCCGCGCACGAACACCGCTTCGGCAAAGGCGCCGGAAACCCGGTTGCCATATTCGGTCAGCGGCGCGAGGATGCCAAAACGGGTCATCTCTTGACTGACCGCGTATTCGGTGACCCGCTCGATTTCGAGCTCCGGCGGAAAACTTAAAAGATAAACCCCGTCGCCGCCGGATTTGAGATCGGAAGAAAATGCAATCATCGGCGTTTGCGCGGCGCGCGTGACGACAGCGGCAGCTTCCACCGATTCAGCAAATAACGGCCCCAAAATAATTTCCGCGCCATCGGCGAGCGCCGAGCGCGCCGCGTCGGCCGCGCCAATTGCGGTGCCTTTGGTGTCTTTGGGGATCAGCAAGAAGCGCTCATCGCCGGCGTCAAACGCGGCCAGCTGGGCGGCGTCAAACATCGCCGAGGCGACTTTCTGGGCTGGCGCGCTATTGGCGGAAAACGGCAATAGCAGGCCGACGCGCACCGGCTCCTTGCCATCCATATGGCGCGGACGGGTATAGCCGCGCCGATCATAACGGCGCGCTTCCTGTCCAAATTCCGGGCCCAACGGCGTCGCACTTGGCGGCGCTTCCACGCCGGGCTGGCCAGGCAGCGTCACTACCGACGGGCCGGGGCGCACCGGCGCAGTCTCGCAAGCAACAATCGCCGCGGCCATCAGGCTCACAAGCCCCGCCCGCAACCCAAAACCAACTTTGTGCATAAATTCCGCCCCTACAATCCTAATGCGTGCGCCAGACTAACCGCCGCAGCCCGCCCCGTAAACAAGTCTCAACCACCCTGCCGCCATCGTCCCAATTGACGGGGCCCTCTGATCGGGCCAATCGTTGCGATGATGACCGATACGCCCCTACGCCTCGAACCTGGCCTTTATGTGACCGCAACGCCGATCGGCAATCTCGGCGATATAACCTATCGGGCTGTCGAAACGCTTAAGGCCGCTGAGCTTATCGTCTGCGAGGACACCCGCCAGACCGCCAAGCTTTGCGCCGCCTATGGGATCAAAACCCCGCTCAAACCTTATCATGAGCACAATGCAGCGCGTGCGCGGCCGGGCCTTATTAAAAAACTGCAAGATGGCGCTGCGATATGTCTGGTGTCTGACGCCGGCACGCCGTTGATCTCCGATCCGGGCTATAAGCTGGTGCGCGAGGCGCGCGATGCGGGCGTTGCGGTCATCCCGCTTCCCGGAGCTTCGGCCGTTATCACCGCGCTTTGCGCCGCCGGGGCGCCAAGCGATCATTTCCTGTTTGCAGGCTTTGCCCCGTCACGCGCCGGCGCCCGCGACAAGGCGTTCGCCGCCGTCGCGGAGATCGCCGCGACGCTGGTCTTTTATGAGAGCGGCCCGCGCCTTTGCGCCTGCCTTGAGGCGATGGCCGCAGTCTTTGGCGAGCGCCGCGCGGTGGTCGCCCGCGAGCTGACGAAACTCCACGAAGAATTTCGCGAGGGTGAATTATCCGAGCTTGCCGCAAGCTATAAAGACGCCCCGCCCAAGGGCGAGATTGTCGTCCTGGTGTTTCCGCCGGAGACAAAACCGGTCACCGTCGAAGCGCTCGACGACTTCCTGAAGGACGCGCTTGAAACCATGAGCGTTAAAGACGCCGCCGCGCAGGCGGCGAGCATTCTCGGCGCCGCGCGCAAGAGCGCTTATGCCCGTGCGCTCAAATTAAAAGCCGAACCATGAGCCGCGCCAACCTCGGCGCGAAGCGGCGCGCAGAAGCCGCCGGCCGGCGCGGCGAGTTGCTTGCCGGGCTGATTTTGAGCCTGAAAGGTTTTACAATTATCGCGCGGCGCTTTAAGGCCCCCGGCGGGGAAATCGACCTGGTCGCCAAACGCGGCAGGCTGCTTATTTTCGTTGAGGTCAAAGCCCGCGCCAGCCTAAATGATGCGCTTGAGGCGGTCGGTTACGCCAATCAGCGCCGGGTGAGCGATGCGGCGTCAATGTTTCTGGCGCACCATCCGCGGCTTGCGCATTGCGATATGCGTTACGATATTATCGCTGTGTCCGGTTGGCGCTGGCGCCATATTACCAGCGCCTGGCTGGATGACGATTAATTGTACTGCGCGGGCCGCTGAAAAAACCGTCATCCGTGATAAGCTCCGCCCGCCCGGCGCTATAAACCCGCCCCCGAAACCTTAAGCGCGAAAGCACCAACATGTTGAAAATCGCCTTCCAGATGGACCCCATCGACGCCGTCGACGTCAACGCCGATACGTCCTTCGACATGGCGTTTGAAGCCAACGCCAGAGGGCACGAGATTTGGATCTATGGACCGGCGTCGTTGCAGCTCTATGGCGGCGATGTGCGCGCGCGCGCCCAGCGCATCAACCGCATGAGCCGCACCCAGGGCGAACACGCAACGCTTGCCGCGCCCGAACTGGTCGATCTGCGCGGGTTTGACGTCGTGCTTATTCGCCAGGACCCGCCTTACGACATGGCCTATATCACGGCTGCACAAATCCTTGAACGGTTGCAGCCGGGCGTGATGGTGCTGAACGATCCGCGCGCCATCCGTGATGCGCCGGAAAAACTTTTCGTCACCGACTTCCAAGACCTGACGCCGCCGACTTTGATCACCCGCGACGTTGCGGCGATCCGCACGTTCCGGGCCGAACATGGCGACATGATTTTAAAACCGCTCTACGGCAATGGCGGCGCCGGGGTGTTTCGCATCCGCCCCGAGGATGGCAACTTTAACGCCCTTATCGAACTCTTTGAGCTAATGTTCCGTGAGCCGATTATTGCACAGAAATTTTTACCCTCAGTCTCCGAAGGCGACAAGCGCATCATCCTGTTAGACGGCGAGGCGGTGGGCGCGATTAACCGTGTGCCGGCGGCGGGCGAGACCCGCTCTAACCTGCATGTTGGCGGGCGCGCCGAGGCGGTTGAGATGACGGCGCGCGATCAGGAAATCTGCGACCGCATCGGCCCGGCGCTGTCTGAGCGCGGCCTGGTGTTTGCCGGCATTGATGTCATCGGCGATTATCTCACCGAGATTAACGTCACCTCGCCGACCGGGGTTCAGGAGATGCGCCGATTTGGCGGCGCTGATTTTTCCGCCCTGTTTTGGGACTGGGTCGACGGCCGGCTGGAAAGCGCTTAGCGCCGACGACGAGGGCAAACCAGCGTACAACCGGCAACTTCTGCTAATTTGTCGCCACACCACCCCGGCCGCGAAGGCGGCCAAGCGAATAGTGTGTGCGCCTTCGCGCACGGGCCGCGAAGGCGGCCAAACGAATAGTGAGCGCGCCTTCGCGCGCGGGATGCGAAAAGTTAACCGCCGCCTTCCCGAGTGGTCCGGAATTCGCTAGACAACAGGGATCACGCCACACCGTTAAGGAATTGGCGACACATCAACA
>JAADIQ010000080.1 GCA_013151255.1 Alphaproteobacteria bacterium | reverse complement strand
GCCGTCCAGCAGGGTCAGGGATTGGCGCGGCTTATGGGGGAAAATAAGCGCCGTGGCAAGGCTCGGCGCTGGTTCAGTCGCGACAGAACCAATTGACGCTGACGTATCTGGGGAAAACCACCCTAGCATGTTGTTTTATTGTGTTATTTTAACTGGCGCCCAAGCCCTGGAAAACACCCTAATTTGGCGCGCTCAGCGCCCGGTGGTTTAACGGTTGCACCGGCCGCGCATTATCGCCAAGCACCGCCCGCAGCGCGCTGAGCTGGGCGCGGCTTACCGGCTGCACATTTGCGGCGACATGCCAGGCGACGCCCTCGCTGCAAGGCGGCGTGGTTAGCGAGCCCGAATAGCGATAGACGGAAAGGTTCTCCGGCAACAGGTCCGACGGGTTGAACGCGATCTTGCGCGGCTCGGAGACATCTTGCGGCAGCGTCGCCAGCACCGGGTTCAGCGCATCATTATGCGCGCCCTCCTCAAACAACACGCCGATAACCCCAAGGCCGCCATCGTCAGCGCGATGTACGAAATGCGCCTCAAGCGGAAAACGCACCTGATCGACCGTGTGCTCGCTTGGCGTATGAAAATGCAGCTGCAACAGCGCATAGTCTTTCTCGCCATTGTTCATGGTCGAGCCGGGGGCAAAGTTTATCTGCACGGTGTGGCCGTTGTTAAAAATTTCCAACGGCCCTGACGCATAATCAACGCTAAGCGCGATGTCCGAAGCAAGGCCCGGCTGCGTCAGGTCAATCGGCGATTGCGCAATGCCGATCGCACAGCTCGCATAGTCCTCACTCAACCCGCCCCAATTGTCCGGCCCACCGTCTCCCGCATAACCCCAATGCGGCGGCGCGCCAACCTCGTGGTTTGTAGCATCATCCGACGGCGCCTCCCGCGAGACTTCCACGCTGCGCTCACAGGCGGCAAGCGCCAATAGGCCGACCGCAACAATGCCTGGGCGTAAGACAGTCTGAAGGTTCGCGAGGTTGACATATTTCATAATTTTAAGCTGCTCCTTGTTCACTTTACGACGAGGCCGGGTCCGTTCAACACTATCATGAAACGATCATACTTGTCGCCTGAATTAGCGTGGCTGGAATACGGCCGGCGCCCGATTATAATTTCAAACGGTCAAGCGAGCCCTGCAGGTTTGCGATAAGCTGAACTGTCACGCAGCATTAGATGATGATATCATCCGCTTTTAATGTCCTGCCGATCTGACAAATCGAAAAGTCGCGCTGAACGCCGCCGCGCCAAACTTCAAAGAGGTCTCCATGCGATTGATTATCCTGTCCGCGTTATTGCTGTCGGCCTGTTCCGGGCCTGACGCGTCCGAGCCAACCGACCCGCAAACACAAGGCGGCGCCATTCCCGCACTTGAAAAGCTCTGGGTGCGCGATGGCTTTTCCGCGCCGGAAGGCGTCGCGGCCGCGCCCGGCGGCGGCTATTTTATTTCCAACGTCGCCGGCGAAGGCGACGCCAAGGACGGCGAAGGCTGGGTCACGCATATTTCCGAAGCCGGCGACATTTTGGAGGAACGCTTCGTTGACGCCATGAACGCGCCCAAGGGCATGGCGGTTCTGGGTGATGTGCTTTACGTCGCCGATATCGACACCGTGAGGCGGTTTCAACTTCCCGGCGGCGAAGCGCTCAGCGATGTCCCGATCGACGGCGCAAAGTTTTTAAATGACGCCACAGCCTGGAACGGCGCGGTCTATGTTTCCGATTCCGGCATGAGCCGCGTTCATCGCATTGACGGCGAGGACGCCTCGGTGTGGCTCGAAAGCGATGCGCTTGCCGGCGTCAACGGGCTGCTCGGCGACGGCGCGCGGCTGTTGATCACAACTATGGATGCCGGCGCGCTCTATGCGGCCAGCGCCGACGCGACGCTGACCACCATCGCCGACGGCATGACTGACGGCGACGGTGTCGGCGTGCTGGCAGGCGGCGGCTATCTGGTGTCAGCCTGGCGCGGCGATATATTTTTCGTTTCAGATGAGGGCGACGTCGCCAAAATTCTCGACACGCGCGAAGAGGGCGTTTTGCAGAACGACCTCAGCGTTTTTGGCGATATGGTCATCGTTCCCAATTGGCTACCGGGAACCGTCACCGCATGGCGGGTTACTGATCCGAACTAAACCAGACCGCGACGCTTATGGCCGCCAACCACTTCAGAGATTTTTTCATCCGCGATGCGGCGTCCGCGCGTTTCGCTGAACTTTCCACGGTCTTTCAACGGCGCGCCCTGACGCTTTTGCGGCTTGCACAAAAGACAGCCGGCTCTGGTCGATTTTGGACCTTTTCGTTTGTGATGCGCCATCGGGATGCTCCTTCAAGCCCTATAGATAAGTGTTTGGGCGCCGGAGCAAAAGCCCCTCCAAAGACGCGCCCCGAAATTTGCCTCAAAAACACGCATGCGTGACTTGGCGGGGCTTTCAGGCTGGGCTACAAAGCGCCTTCGCGCCGCCGCATGCCAATAGGCAGCGACTGAGACGCGGCCATAAAGGGGGAGACTATCATGACTGACACTCAGCATATGCGGTACGCAGGATTTCTCGGCGCGATTGCGCTGTTTTCGCTATGGGGCTGCGAGAGCGTGGCTGAACTGCAGCAAATTTCTCAAAACCTCGGACGTAACCTGCAACGCAATGTGGTCCAGACAGACGGCCTGCGCATGGAAATGAAATGGTGCGGCGTCGCCGCCGACCGCACGGTGGAGTGCGAATTTCAAATTACCAGCCTTTATAAAGACGTAAAGGCCGGGCTGGTCTATCCGAAAATGCAGGATCAGCAGGGCAATGAAATTCGGCTAAAACGGAAAGACGGCATCGTCGGCGCGCAAACCATTGTCGCCGGCCAGCCTTACACGCGCCGCTTTATCGCCAGCAACCTGCCAACCTATTCAACGCATGTTAGAAGCGTTGTTACCGGCATCGTTATCAAAGACCTGCGCGGCATCAAAATTGGCGAGCGACCGATTGTGTTCGGCAATATTCCTGAAAAACCCGTCGCCGCAATCGCGCCGCCGCCGGTCCCGGAAACTGATGACACCGCTATTGTCAGCACACCAACGACACAAACACCCACGCCCGCACCGCCTGAGGCAACGCCGGTTGCCGTCAATACCGTCGTCAATAGTTATTGGCATGGCATTATCGTACCGGTCGTGGAAATGCCCGGCAATCAACTCACCCAGCTGTGGGCGCGCGGGGCGTATATCCACCTTCGCGAAGACGGTATCGCCGGCTATAACTGGTCGACGCCCAATGTCTATGTCTACGACAACGCCAATACCTGGAAAGTCGATGGCGATACTTTTACTGTCTCTATGAGCGGCGCCAGCTATACATTTGACGCGCAAAGCCAACAAACGCCGCTCACCACCTTCATCAACGAAGGCGGTTTATTTAAGATGACCATGGCGCGCAAAGGCCCGAAGGAAAACTAGAGCAAATCCGAGTTAACTTGAATCATGGATTTGCTCTAGATTCTTTGTTTGCCGCATTTCTATCGGGTTGAAAGTGAATAGCTTTCAACGCGTCACACTTATCCGGAAATGCTCTAGAGAGCGAGGCGGGCTAGAGATTAAACACCCGCGTCGGCTTGAGCTTCAGCCAGTCGAGTTCGCGAATCGTTACCGGGTGTCGTGCAATAACGGCCAGCCGTCGGCGCGGTCGCCTTTTGGCGACCGGCGGGGCGTCAACGGCCACAGGCGCCACAAGGCCTTGCCAATCGGACATCCATCCCTATAACGAGCAATAACTATTGGGGATTATCATGAAAATATCATTTGGCGCATTTTGCGCCGCTACAGCAGCGCTCGCGGCTGTCACATTGCTTCCAGGCGCTGCAAACGCAGGCATTATCTCGATAAATGACAAGGCGGGGTTTTTAGCAGCATCAGGGGCGACCAGCGCCACTGGCGCGATCCCGATCGCCGGTGCAAGTTTGGCCAGCTTGACGGTGGGCTCCGTTACTTTCAGTCAGGTAGCCGCCAATTCTTTGAATTTTTCCATAGACTGGACCAGTAGAATTGCAGGCAATCAGTTTGCCATAAACGGTCTTGAAGACCTTGATGTCGATTTTGGCGGGGACGTGTTTTCATTTGGTTTTGATTTTGTTGAACCGGAAAACGATCCAAATGTGAACGCTCCTTTTGTTGATTCCACGTTTGAAATTTCACTGTGTGATGATGGTCTTTGTTTTGAAACGCTTCAATTTTCAGTAGCAAACGATATCGCCGCGTTCATCGGCGTTATCTCGGCTTTGGCCTTTGACCAAGTGCTGATCCGTGAAATTATTGGTGACATAGAGAACGAATTTTTTGGGGAATTCTATACATCAACAACGCCGGTGTCGGAAATACCGCTGCCTTTAGCGGCCCCTCTGTTTCTAGTGGGCCTTGCCGGTCTTAGCTCTGTAGCGCGCCGACGCAAACGCGCCAAGATTACAGATTAAACACCCGCGTCGGTTTCAACTTCAGCCCGTCAAGCTCGCAAATCGCTACCGGATCGTCGTGCAATACGGCGAGCACCGCCTCGATTATCCCGGCGCGATCGCCCCTGACGCCCTTGGCGACCGGCGGGGCGATCACCGCCGCCTGGCCGCGGCGGAGTTTGTCCGCTTGCGGGCCGTCAATCGCTGCTTGCGGCAGTCCCGACAGCGCAATCGCAATCGGCGTCAGCGCCGCATCGCGGTCTTCCATGAGGGTTATTTCTTCCAGCTGCGAAATAGTAATCCCGTCATCGGCGTGGAACGGGCCAACGCTGAGGCGGCGCAACTGCGAGACATGCCCCTCGGTTCCGACAGCATGGGCGATATCGCGCACCAGGGCGCGCACATAGGCGCCCTTGCCGGTCACCGCCTCAAAGATGGTTTCATCCGTAGACGGGGTATCGACAATCTCCAATTCATGGATGGTGATGGTGCGCGCCACAAGCATCACCTCGCCGCCGTCGCGAGCAATATCATAAGCGCGCTCGCCGCCGACTTTGATAGCTGAAAATTGCGGCGGGACCTGTTCGATGTCGCCGGTGAACTGACCCAAAACGCCTTCAATCTCTTCCACCGACGGGCGCTTGTCCGAGGTCGCAATAACCTCGCCCTCGCCGTCATCGGTGGCGGTCGCGGCGCCCCATTTGGCGGTAAAGCGATAGCGCTTTTGCGCGTCCATGATGTAGGGAACAGTTTTGGTCGCTTCGCCCAGCGCAATCGGCAACACGCCCGTCGCCAACGGATCGAGCGTGCCGGCGTGACCGGCCTTTTGCGCCTGAAACAGCCACTTCACCTTGGAGACCGCCTCGGTCGAGCCGACATCATGGGCTTTGTCGAGGATTAACCAGCCGGATACCGGCCGGCCCTTTTTGTTTCGCCTGCCCATCGCACGGGCTCCTGTAAAAAGCTGCTTTCGGTTACCACGGCGCCGGTTCGGACGGCATGCGCGGCGAATTTCGCAAGGTTCAAACAGGTCTTTGCGAGAGCGTCAAGAGGCGGACTAGAAGCAGCCCGCTATTCGTCGCTTAGGTCGCGGGCGACATCGGGGCGGGCCAGCAATGTCTCGATCCGTTCGGCTTCTGCAAATGTGTCGTCGCTCAGAAAAGTCAGCTCCGGGGTGAATTTGAGGTCGATCTTTTTGCCGAGCAGCCCGCGCAGGTGAGCCGCGCCCTTGTTAAGCGCCGCCACCACTTCCTTTTGGTTCTCGCCGCCAAGCGGCGCTGCGTAAACGCTCGCTTGTTTGAGGTCGGGCGAGACCCGCACCTCGCTTACCGTCACCGAGACGCCAGCCAGCGCCGGGTCATGGAACGTCTCGCGCTGCATGATCTCGACCAGCGCGTGGCGCAGCACCTCGCCGGCGCGGAGCTGACGCTGGGATGGGCCGGAGGAATTTGAAAATCGTTTCATGGGGGGTCAAATAGGCGCTGAATGATGCGGGCGAAACCCTCTAAAGAGAAAAATTCGCGCCGGCAAGGCTGTCGCGCGTTTCTCCTGCCGTCATCGCGGGCTTATCTGGCCCAGGGCGCCGGCAAAGGCCTCCAGCTTTTCCGGCACGAGCCGGTAGCCGTCGGTTTTGTCGCGAATGCCGGAACAGATATCAACGCCGTAAGGCCCAACGGCGGCGACCGCCTCGGCGACATTGTCGGGCCCGAGCCCGCCGGCGAGGAACACCGGGACCCGGACCGCCTCGATAATCTGTCTGCTGATGGTCCAGTCATGGGTGTCGCCGGTGCCGCCAAGGGTGCGCGCGGCTGTGCTGGGTTTTCCCGAATCCAGCAAAATCACGTCAACGCTTTGCGCCGCCTGCCGCGCCGTCTCAATAGCGCCCGCATCCTCAACATGGATAACCTGCATCAACCGTATATGCGCATGCGCCTTACGGATTACTGCATAGGCGCCAGACGCCGGCGCATCGACAATCTGCACCGTATTGACGCCGGTTGCGGCGATATGGTCGGCAATTGCTGCGCCATCGGTGCGGCTGGTGAGTAGCGCGGTCCAGATTTTATCGCCATGGCTGCGGTGAACCGAGGCGGCAATCTCGCGGATGTCATCATCCGATATCTGCCCCGGCCCGTTCGGCATTTCCCCGACCAGCCCCACCGCCGCCGCGCCGGCGGCAACCGCCAGTGCCGCCTCGTCGGCGGAGCGGATGCAACAAACCTTGAAGTGAACAGTCATGTCAGTCTCCTAATGCCACGGTCGTGGATCGCTGTCGATCAGCGCCATAAACACAGAATCGCGCACGCCGATATGGGTTGTCCAGGTTGCGCGATGATAACCTTCTCGCTGGAAGCCGAGTTTTTCAAAGGCCCGGATGCAAGCGACGTTATCGGGATCAATATCCGCATAAAGCCGTCTGGCGCCAAGTTTTTTAAAAGCAATATCAAAGACTTGTGCGAGCGCCGCCGTTGCATGGCCGCGCCCGTGAACGGCCGGCGAGACCATCACCCCGACCTCGAAGATGCGCTCGCCGCGCGCCATCAACGTGATGCGCCCCAAGGCCGGCCCGTCATCATGGCCAACAATCGCCCAGCTTGTGTGTTCGGTCCCCGCCGTCCATTTCGTCAGTAGGCGGCAGGTTTCAGCAACGCTCGCCGTCGCCGGCCCCGGCATTAACCGGCAGCAGGCCTCATCGCCGAGGATGGCGTGCAGCGCTGGCGCATCGCGGTCCGGGTCGAGGCGACGAAGAGTTACTGCCGTGGTTGTCATCCGGCATCAATAGCGAAAATATGCAGCGCCGAAAAGGCTCGCCTTACCTACTCCTCGACGGTCTCCACTGGCGCGGCGGCCTCTTCAATCTCAGGGTCTGGAAACTGCGCCCCATACCAGTCGACAATTGCAGCGCCGATGGCCGGGCCTTGGTCTTCCTGCACAAAGTGAATGCCGTCGCCGAGAAATTTGCCGTCGATATTGCTCCAGTTTTGGACGATATCCTCCGCCGCAGCCCTGGGGATCAGCGCGCCCGGCTCGAAATAGAGTATCAGTTTTGGCACGGACGATGTTGGCAGCCAATCGACGAACGGGCGTATCCGGGTGGCGACATCTTCGGGCGATCCGTCAAACGGGATTTGACGCGGCCAGACAAGCACCGGATAGCGCGAACCAAAGCTTGGAAACGGCTCGCGATAGGCGTCCAGCTCCTCTTGCGACAACTCGCGCACAATGCTGAGCGGCAGCACGGTCTCTATGAAGCCGTTGAGCCCCATCACCAGAAATTCGCCGACGCCCTTGGTGCGGAAGGCGGTAAAAGCATTTTTGGCAACCGGGTCAAGCTCATCCATCGAGCCAATACGAGAATGGCCTCCATAAAGACGATGGCTTTGACATTATCCTGGTTGCGGTAGGCGTAATCGAAGCCGAGCGCCGAGCCCCAATCGTGGATTACCAGCGTGATATCGGTGAGTTCCAGCGCGTCAATAAAGCCTTCGATATAGTCTGCGTGCTCCTCAAAAGTGTAGCCGATATCGGGCCGGTCGGAGGCGCCAAAACCGATATTGTCAACCGCAATCGCCCGCCCGCCGGAAGCGACGATTACCGGGACGACATTGCGCCACAAATAAGACGATGTCGGGTTGCCGTGCAGGAATAGAAAAACTGGCCCGTCTTTGGGGCCTTCGTCGATATAGTGCATGCGCGCGCCTTTAACGGCGGCATAATGTGACGTGAACGGATAATTCGCCCAGACATCGGACATCTGCCGTTCAGGCTTTTGGACCGGGTCAGGCCCGAGCGTTGTTAAGTAGAAGGAAAATCCGACAACGGCGACAACCGCAACCAGGACAATGCGAAACAGCCACTTAAATATAAAACCCATCACCCACACCCCTAGATTGCAGCCCTAAACAGACCGCAAGACGATATTCGCTAGGAGCGTGTCCGGCAAGTCTTGGCCTATAACGTCCGCGTGATGGTCTCGACTGAGAAGCACTCAATGGTGTCGCCGACGCGCATGTCTTCGTAATTGGCAAAGCTCATGCCGCATTCCTGGCCCATGGGCACTTCGTTGACGTCGTCTTTGAAGCGTTTGAGCTGGGACAATTCGCCCTCGTGGATGACGACATCGTCGCGGATAAGCCGGACCGATGCGCCGCGCTTCACCTGGCCTTCGGTGACGCGACAACCGGCAACCTTGCCTTGTTTGGAAATATTGAAGACTTCGAGAATTTCCGCATTGCCGAGGAATGTCTCGCGCAACTCCGGCGCGAGCATGCCGGAAAGAACACCTTTGATGTCATCGATGAGGTCGTAAATCACCGCGTAATATCGGATTTCCACATGACCGCGTTCGGCCGCATCGCGCGCTTGCTTATTGGCGCGGACGTTAAAGCCAAACACCGGAGCGCTGGAGGCTTCCGCCAGAACCACGTCGCTTTCGGAAATCCCGCCAACGCCGGTGTGGAGCACTTTCACCCGCACCTCATCGGTGGAAATCTTTTCAAGCGAGGAGACGATCGCCTCAACCGAGCCCTGCACATCGCCTTTGATGACGATGGGCAGCTCTTTGATTTGCGCATCTTGAAGCTGCGCCATCATCTGTTCAAGCGAGGTGCCGGAGGTTTTGTCGACATCGCTGTCGCGGCGGGCGCGACGACGGAACTCGCCAATCTCGCGGGCGCGCGCCTCGTTCTCAACGACATGAAATGTGTCGCCGGGATTAGGCACGCCGCCAAGCCCAAGCACCTCGACCGGCGTCGCAGGGCCGGCTTGTTTAATCGTTACGCCTTTGTCGTCGGTCATGGCGCGCACGCGCCCCCATTCGCCGCCGACCACGATAATGTCGCCGCGCTTTAAGGTTCCGTTCGCCACCAGCAATGTGGTCACCGCACCGCGGCCCTTATCGAGACGCGCCTCGACAACCGCGCCATTCGCCGGACGGTTGGGGTTGGCTTTCAGCTCCAAAAGCTCCGACTGCAGAAGGATTGCGTCCTGCAACCCGTCAAGATTGATTTTCTTCAGCGCCGAGACTTCAACATCTTGCACCTGGCCGCCCATCGCCTCGACCTGAATTTCATGTTGGAGAAGATCGGTGCGCACCTTGTTGGCGTCGGCGTCGGGCTTGTCGATTTTGTTGATCGCCACAATAATCGGAACACCCGCCGCTTTGGCGTGGCTGATCGCTTCTTCGGTCTGCGGCATGATGGAATCGTCAGCGGCGACAACCAGAATGATAATGTCGGTAACGCTGGCGCCGCGCGCACGCATCTGCGTGAAGGCGGCGTGGCCCGGCGTATCGAGGAAGGTGATTTTGCGGTCCTGCCCAAGGTCAACCTGATAGGCGCCGATATGCTGGGTGATGCCGCCGGCCTCGCCGCTGACCACATCGGTCTGGCGCAACGCGTCCAAAAGCGAAGTTTTGCCGTGGTCCACATGGCCCATGATAGTGATAACGGGCGGGCGCGGCTCTAGCGAGGCGTCATCATCGGCGGCGCCGTCGAGGCCTTCTTCAACATCGGATTCCGCCACGCGTTTGATGGTGTGGCCAAAATCTTCCGCCACCAATTGCGCGGTGTCGGCGTCAAGCACCGTAGCGCCGGTGACCATCTGGCCCTGGGACATCAATTCGCGCACCACATCGACCGCCCGCATCGACATCCGCGCGGCCAGCTCCTGAACCGTGATGGTTTCCGGAATGGTCACTTCGCGGATAACGCGTTTGCCGTCGCCGCGTTGCTGGCGCGCTTTCTTCTCGCGTTCGCGCGCGCGCTTGACCGAGGCCAGCGAGCGTTGCCGCTCTTCATCGTCGAGCGCATTGCCGATAGTCAGCTTGCCGGTGCGCCGGCGCGGCGCCTCTTTGGATTTTGACTGGCGGTCGTCGCCGGCAATATTGCGTTTGGTTTTCAACCGGCCGCCAAGTTGCGCCAGCGGATTGTCGATGTCAGCGGAGGCGGTGGCAATCGCATTAGGATCGACTTTAGCAGCGGGCTTCCCGCGCGTGTCGACTTTGGGGGCGCTGCGCATTTTGCGCTCACGCTCTTCTTCTTCAAGCGTGACTTGCGCGCGCTCTTCGGCAATACGGCGGATTTCCGCTTCCTTGGTGCGCTTTTCTTCGTCGTCAGCGCGGCGTTTGCGGTCGACCTCTAGCTTCGCGCGTTCGTCAGTCTCGCGCGCCTCGCGGGCCACACGTTCGGAGGCGTCGCGTTTGTCGCGCTCGGCTTTGTCGCGGCGCGCATTAGCGAGCGCGCCGGCGCGCGCGGTTTTTTCGTCGTTGGAAAGGGTTTTTAAAACCGCGCCTTTTTTCTTGGCGTCGTCAGATACAGGCGCTTTCGGCGCGGCTTTCACGGCCGGTTTGGGCGCGGCTTTTTGTTCCGGCGCGGCGGGCGCGACGGCGGTTTTTTTCGGGCCTAAAACACGGCGGCGTTTGGTTTCGACCACAACCGTTTTTGAACGGCCATGCGAAAAGCTCTGCTTGACCGCGCCGGTCTCGGTGCGGCGCAGGGTCAAGGGACGGCGCCCTTTTGCCGGCGTGTCTTCGGTTTCGACCTCGTCGCTCATCCAAACTCCAATTTGCGCCTGTTAAAAAGCGCGCTTTCATCGCCCGCCCGAACTCATCGGCAGGCCTATTTCGAAAGCCGCCAAGGACATACAGCCCAAAGCAGCCGGGGTCCACCAATGAACCCCAATTAATGCGCCCCATCCGATGGTGCGCGAAACCCTTCAAGGCGCGCCGCCGCGCGCAAAAACCGCTGCGCCGCCGCGCCGCCAACAACCGCCGCATGGATAACGTGGTCACGTCCCAAAGCGGCGGATAATTCATCCGCGTCAAACAGCGCAATCTGCGTGACGCCTCTCGCCAGCGCCTGTAACTTTCTAACACCGTCGGCAGCGCCATCGCGCGCCGAAATCAACACTGCTACTTTTCCGTCCTTCAATGCCGCGCGCACCTTTTCAAAACCGATCACCACATCGCCGCGTCGCCGTCCGAGGCCCAAAGTCGACAGCGCCGCTTTTGCAAGCCCCGCCTCGACCTGTGCGCCAAGACCGTCCGGGACTTTCGCGTCGTCCTTAAACGACCGCGCAAAGGCCCGTTGTTTAACCGCCGCGCCAAGCGCCTCTGCGCTGGCCGACACCCAGGCGCCGCGTCCCGGCAATTTGCCGGAGAAATCCGGCGTCACCACCGCGTCAGGCGACAGCACAAACCGGACAAAGCCTTCGGGCGAGCCGGTCTGTCCGGTGGCGATGCACCGGCGCATCCGCGCATCCTCGCGCGGCGGCCGCGCCGGCGCGTCAGCGTCAAGCTCAGTATCAGGCGACTGCGTCAGCGGTTGCTTGCTCCTCTGCTTCCTTCAGCTCTTTTTCTTCCTGCTCAGCGCGCATCGCATCGAGGTCTTCCTGGGTAATCCAGCCAGCCTTGAGGCGCACGCGGATGATCATCTCTTCAGCGTCCTCAGCGCTCATATCGTAGGCTTCGAGAATGCCGTCATAGTGCTTGCGCTCGCCATCGACCCGTTCTGTCCAGCCAACCAGATCGTCAGTTGCGCAACCGGCAAGGTCTTCCAGCGATTTGATGTCGTTCTCGCCCAGCGTGACGACCATTTTCAGATTGAGGCCTTCGACCGCGACAATATCGTCGCTGACGCCAAGCTCTTTGCGTTTGTCATCGAGCTTTTTGTTTTCCGCTTCAATAAAATCGCGCGCGCGCGCCTGAAGCTCTTGTCCGGTCTCTTCATCAAGCCCGTCAATCTCGACCAGCTCTTGAACGTCTACAAAGGCAATTTCTTCAATATTCGCAAAGCCTTCAGACACCAACAGTCCGGCCATCATATCGTCGACATCAAGGCCGGCCATAAACGCTTCGGACCGTATACGGAATTCTTCCTGGCGCTTGGCGCTTTCGGCCTCCTCGGTCATGATGTCGATTTCATAGCCGGAAAGCTGCGAGGCGAGGCGCACATTCTGCCCGCGCCGGCCGATCGCCAGCGACAATTGCTCATCCGGCACCACCACTTCGATGCGCTCAAGCTCTTCGTCGAGCACAACTTTGGTAACCTCCGCCGGGGCCAGCGCGTTAACGACGAATGTCGCGTCATCTGGCGACCATGGGACGATGTCGATTTTCTCGCCGCCTAGCTCGTTCACCACCGCCTGGACGCGGCTGCCGCGCATGCCGACGCAAGCGCCTACTGGGTCAATACCGCTATCGTTCGACATCACGCCAATTTTGGCGCGGCTGCCCGGATCGCGCGCCACCGCGCGGATTTCAATCACGCCGTCATAGACTTCCGGCACTTCCTGTTCGAACAGTTTCGCCATAAATTGCGGATGCGCACGCGACAGGAAAATCTGCGGGCCCCGGGTCTCGCGGCGCACTTCCATAATATAGGCGCGCACGCGGTCATTATTGCGGTAATTCTCGCGCGGCAATTGCTGGTCGCGGCGGATGATGGCCTCGGCCTTGCCAAGGTCGACAATCACATGGCCATATTCCACACGCTTGACGATGCCGTTGATGATTTCGCCGACACGGTCTTTAAAGTCTTCATGCTGACGTTCCCGCTCGGCGTCGCGCACCTTCTGGGTGATGACCTGCTTGGCGGCCATTGCCGCTACCCGGCCGAAATCAATCGGCGGCAGGGGGTCGGACATGAAGTCGCCGATTTCAGCTTCCGGATTTCTCTGGCGCGCTTCAGCGAGATTTATTTCAGCGGAATCGTTTTCAATCTCTTCAACCACCTCAAGCAGGCGCCAAAGCTTGGTCTCGCCGGTCTTGGGATTGATCTCGGCCTTGACGTTGGTCTCGTGGCCGTAGCGCGAGCGCGCCGCACGGGCGAGCGCGTCTTCCATCGCCTCGATCACCAGCGTTGGCTCAATCGATTTCTCGCGAGCGACCGCATCGGCGATCTGGATCAATTCAAGTTTATTGGCGCTAATCGCGTTCACGATTGGTCTCCATCATGATGTTCTTGCTCCTGCATATTCGTTTTTGCCGCTTTGAGGCTCTCGGCAACCAATTCATCGGTCAGAACCAGCTTGGCGCTGACAATCCACTCCATAGGAAAGAGCGCGGTCTCATCCTCGCCCTCAATATCGAACGCAACCTTGCCGTCATCAATGCCGGCGACGATGCCGGAAAACCGTTTGCGTCCCTCAACCAACCGGTTCAGTTCCAACTTCGCTGGCCAGCCTTGCCAGTCTTCAAAATCTTTCGCCCGCACCAGCGGACGGTCAATGCCGGGCGAGGAAACTTCAAGGTTGTAACTGCTGTCAATCGGGTCGGCTTCCTCCAGCACCGGCGACAATACGCGCGACAGGCTGGCGCAGTCTTTCGCCGTCATGGTCTTGTCGGAACGCTCGGCCATAATCTGGAGAACTTTGGTATTGCCGCCGGTCAGTTTAACGCGCACCAGCTCAAACCCGGCCGCTTCAACGGCGGGGTTGATAAGGTCAAACAAGTGTTGGTCTTGCAGCGTCAAACTTCGGGCCTTTAAAACACCTAACCAGGTAATGAAAAAGCGGGCCCCGCGGGGCCCGCTTTCGATTATTCGACAGCGTTTGAGGGCTATATAAGGCGCCCAATCGGGCTTGTCAGCCCCCGCGCGGCGATCAATCACGAAAACGCCCGGAAATCTGGCGCCGGTCTTGAAGTCTTGCCCCTGACACAAATGATGGGTGCAGGCCATGAAACGCCGTGAAATCTTGGCGTTAATTATCTTTTTTGCGATGACGACGGCGGCTTTGACGCCGACGGCGTACCGTCTTGGCGTCACCCATGGGACCGCTTTTGCCGCGATGGCGCCGCCAGCGCGCGCCAACCTGTTCGAAAATGGCGCCCAACCAACCTCCGGGCCCATCACGACACGCCGCCTGACAGCGCAAGACTGCCCAACTCTGGGACAGCCGGGGGGCATTGCCCGCCCGGGGATAGAAATTGACTGTCTGCCAGCGCCCGGTGCCCATACGGCGCCCGCCTTCGCCGCCGCGCCAAAGCTAAGCGCGCGCGCGGGTTCCGGCGCGGGGAATTTAACCACCGCCATGGTCTCGGCGATTGCCGGCGGCAACACTGGGGCGACCGGGACGCAAACAAACGCCATCGGCTCGCCGATAGGCCTGGCGCTGGCGCCAGACGGCAAGCCGGGCAAGGCCGGATTTATCCCCGGCGGCGGGTTTCCCGGCTCACTCATCCCTGTGGGCCTGACAGCGCAAGCCCCGCCGCCGGGAAACACGGCGCCCCCCGGCGATAATCCCCCGCCGCCGGTTGCGCCGCCCGCAGACCCTATTGGCCCTATTGGCGATCCGCCTGAAGGCCCCTTTGACGACCCGTTTGAGGATCTGCCGGAAATGGTCGTGCCGCTCCCCGCCGGTCTGCCGCTGATGCTGACCGGCCTAATCGGGCTTTTCGCCGCTTCACGCAAAAAATAGCCCGGCGGCGGCGTCAATTGGCATAACCCCACTGCAATGATAGCCGATTAACGTGAATGTTGATTCTAAAAGACTGCGACCGCAGTCCGGCGCTTATGCGCCGCGCCCGCGCAGGCCCTTGCGTAGCAAGGATCAGCCGCGAGCGAAAACAACCATAGCGAAATCAATATTCATTGATTTCGCTATATGGCTTTTGTTGCGCCGATGGGCCAAAATCGGGGCCGGGGTGAATTGTCGCCGTCGCGAGGGGTGGGCTTCATGGGACGTTTTCTGGCTTTTCTTTTAGGCATCGCCGGGGCGCTGATCGGCGCGCAGGCGCCGGGTTTTACGCTGCAATATATGCAAAGCCTGCAAGGGCGCGTCGACGAGTTGACGACGATGGTCGCCAACTATGACGCCGACATGTCCGCTAATGGCTACACCCGCGAGGCGGCGTTAAGCGAATGCCGCAGTTCTGAAGACCTCTTAAAAGCAATGTGCGGCGGCTATGACACATCCGTGGAGCGTCTTGACGCTCTCCACCAGCATCTCGCAATGCTGGAAGCGGCGAGCGATTATGTCCGCCCGCTCCTGGTTGCGCGCCACCTTGATCGCACCATCGCGACATCCGTCTACAAACAATTTGAGCCGGCGGTGCCTGTGAGCGTCCATGGCGCGGTCTATGCCGGCGGCGGCTTTGCGGTTTTGTGGGGGGCGGCGTCGTTTCTGTTTGGGATCATCGGCGCCATGTTCGGCGGCGGACGGCGATACGCCTAACAACGGCGCAATTATTGTAAGCAGGTCTCATCGGCGCATCGCCTTCAGCGCCAAGTCAGGTTAGACCGCGCTTTCATGGATACGCATTCAGATAACGTCGCCAATATCGGCCCCAATATCGGCATCGTCATTATCGGCCGCAATGAAGGCGCGCGGTTGATCGCTTGCCTGAAATCAGCGGCCGGCGATGGCCGCCGCATTGTTTATGTCGATTCCGGCTCCACCGATGGCAGCGTCGATGCGGCGGGCGCGCTGGGCGCTGATGTTGTCGCGCTTGATATGGGCAGGCCGTTCACCGCCGCGCGGGCGCGCAATGCCGGCGCCCAACGGCTGGGCGCGCAGGGCGCGCCAGAACTAATCCAGTTTGTCG
This sequence comes from Alphaproteobacteria bacterium, assembly GCA_013151255.1. Lineage (GTDB taxonomy): Bacteria > Pseudomonadota > Alphaproteobacteria > Caulobacterales > Parvularculaceae > Hyphococcus. The sequence goes on along the minus strand of JAADIQ010000080.1, from coordinate 22,639 downwards.
ACGGCGACTGTGAAATCGCCCCCGGCTGGATTGAGACCGCCGCGGCGTTCCTTAGCGCCAATCTGGAAGTGGCGATCGTCTGCGGGCAGGGCCGGGAAAAATTCCCTGAACGAACGATTTATAATCGTATCGCAAACCGGGAGTGGGCGGCGCCCGCTGGTGAGACGCTTTTCTGCGGCGGCATCGCTATGGCGCGCGCGCAAGCGCTCAACATAGTTGGCGGCTATCGCGACAGCCTGATCGCCGGAGAAGAGCCCGAGCTTTGCGTGCGCCTGCGCGTTGCGGGCTGGAAAATTCACCGGTTGGACGCAGAAATGTACGCGCACGATATCGCAATGACCGCTCTTGGCCAGTGGCTGAAACGCGCCCGGCGCGCCGGGCATGCCTTTGCTGAGGTCTCCCACCTCCACCGCGGCAAACCGGAACAAATCTGGGCGCGTGAAACTTTACGGGCTTTTTTCTGGACCGGGCTTGGCGTTGCCGGATTGCTCGGCGGCGCGATTTTGCATCCGGCGCTGTTCTTCATTCTCCTCGCCTATCCGTTGCAAATTACCCGCATGGCATTGCGCGATAAGCCAGTCACAGCCGATAGCTGGGCGCATGCGAGCCTCATCATGATGCAAAAACCATGGGAGGCGGCGGGCGCATTGCAATATTGGATTGGGCGTGCGCGCAATCGATCGGCAACGCTCATAGAACATCGTCAATAAAGGCGCACGCCCCTTGGTAACGGAAACAAGAATGCAACACCCGAAAATTGTAGTCGCGACAATCATTGTAAATTACGCCACTGCGGACGTGCTGCTTGCGCATCTTGATGAAATTGTTGGCGCTCATAACGGCTTTGAGGGTTGGCGTATATTTATTGTCGACAACGCCTCGCCCAACGATGAATATGCATTATTGCAACAACGCCTCGCAAGCGATCAACAATACCAAAACATTGAACTCATAGACGCTGGCGCCAATCTTGGTTTTGCCGGCGCCAATAACATTGCCTATGAGAGGGCTGTGCGGGCCGGCGCCGAATATGTTTTCTTTTTAAACCCCGACGCATATCCAGACCCGCAATCAATACGCATACTGTATGATTTTTTAAAAGCAACGCCAGAAGCGGCTATTGCCGGCGCCAGGCTGGTGGATGAAGCGGGACAGGACGCCAGCTGCTGTTTTCAATTCCCGACAGCATGGATAGAGCTTGCAAGCGAAGCCCAATTAAGGCTTATCGACAGGCTCGCTTTGCGCAAATCCGTCACCGCGCCCTTGTCGCACGCCCCCCTCAAAACAGACTGGGTGTCCGGCGCGGCTTTTATGTTGCGGGTTAGCGCATCGCCAAGCACGCTAATGGACCCTGGATATTTCCTTTATTTTGAAGAAACCGATCTGATGCTGCGTCTTCACCGACAGGGGTGGGAGGCCTGGCATGTGCCGGCGTCGCGCATTGTCCATATTGGCGGCGTTGCCACTGGCGTCCAACATGATGGGCCGGCAACGCGCGCGCTGCCTGCCTATTGGTTTGATTCTTGGCGGCGATATTACCACAAGAATTATGGCGGGCTCTATGCTGTTTTTGTAGGCGTTGCAAAATTTGCCGGGCTGCTCATTTACAATGCCAAAGTAGTGTTGCTACGGCGCAAAAACGGCAAGCCGACAGGCTACACAGCCGATGTCTTCTCGCGATGCATCATCGCCAACTTCACCGATAAAACCCGGACAAAGACTTGATGTCTAGCGCATCAAAAAGCGCGGATTGTCGTATCTCGGAGGTCGGCGACCTTCACCTCATCACCGTCGTCTGGCGACGATTCAGGCGACAAGCTCAAAATTATCTTATCGAGCCTTCGCTTTTGGCTTTCGTCGATATCGAAACGAATGCCATGAGATTTGGTTCCAAACCGCCTGACCACCGCACCCGTCCACACGCCATGGCCGGAAAGGTGGAACCCATATTTGCGCCCGACATCAAGCAGTGGAAAAACCGACACCGCCGCGCCGTCACGCGACAGGTTGTCGACCATGCCAAAGGCAATTTTTTGTCCATCGCTGACCACGTCAACCGACAGCTTGGTATCAAAGCGGCGACTTTGCCGGCGTTCGACAAATCTCGCCTGTGTTTGTGTGTTCATTCCTAAGTCCTCCTTAGGCTAGGAGAATTTCGCGATCACACCGGGATAATTCACCCTATGCGGGAATTTTGCTCCGCAAACACCAACGAAAAGTAAACGCCGATCCGAAACTTTGGATTGGCGCAATGAGAAATCGGTAAGGTCGCAGCAAGCGTCAAAAAGCGCGGATTGTCTTGTCTCGAAGAACAGCTAGAGCCGTTTCCTTATCGTCATAGGACGTGATATCGGGCGACAATTTTCGGATGAGTTCGTCCAGCCTTCGCTTATCGCTTTCACCGATATTAAAGCGAATGCCATGCGATTTCACGCCGAACCGCCTGACAACCGTCCCCGCCCACGCGCCGTGTCCGCGCAAGTGGAAAGAATATGTACGCCCGATATCCAGAAGCGGAAAAACCGACACCGCCGCGCCGCCACGAGACAGGTTTTCAAGCATGCCAAAAGCCAGTCGCCGCCCATCGCTGGCGACATCGACGGACATCGCGATTTCAAAACGGAGATCTTTTCTTTGTTCATCAGATAGAGTTGTTATGTGTGCAGACATTTCTATTTCTCCCCAAATAGATGATGCGCAGTAATTAGAGCTAGGTAGTTCTATAGTGGGTGTACTTTTCTTGATGACAATCAACAAAAGCATAATGTCGGCGGTAAATTTTTGCTGCTGAAGACAAGGTGTCGGTAAGGTTTAGATATTTGCGCGAGACCGTTGGCGAGAGACAGTCTCTCAAACCCAAACGGATACTGACAACCTTGAGGGCAATAGCAGAAACCTTGCAACTAAAGCCGGTGCAGGATCGGGGTTGCGACGAATGCGCACAGAGGAAGATACTGCGACCGAACCAATTCGTTAGCGGTGCAAACCGTCTTATTTCTTTAAAAAATGCGCATCGAGAAATTCTAAAAACGCCGGCCAATCTTCCTTGACGACGCCATGGGTGCCGGGCCGGATCCAGTAGGCGAGGTCTGCGGCCGGCTCCCAGATATCGAGGCGGTTCTGGTCAAGCCCTTGCGCGCCGTAAAGCTTGTAGACCGGATCGGCGCCCACGGCGGCGCGAAACGCCCCGTTCGGGTCGGACCAGACATCGCGCCGGGCATTGCCGAGCAGCACCGGGCGCGGCGCGATCAGCGCCAGCAACTGGTGCTGGTCTATCGGCATCGTCTCTTCTTCGCCGGCGTATTTTTCATAAGCCTTTGCAAACCAGTGCGGGAACGCATCGATAATCGCTTTGACGCTCTCGCCTTTCTTTTGCCGGTTGAGCGAGGCGCCGCCGGTGCCCGACTGATGCGAGATTACGGCGCTGATGCGGTCGTCAAACGCGGCGGCGAGCAGTGCAGATTTGCCGTATCGCGAATGGCCCCAAGAAATATAATCGCGAGGGCCTTCTGCGTCTTGTTCGAGCGCGTCAATCATCAGCGAATAGCCCCAGGCCCAGGCGGCGATGGCGCCCCAGCGTTGCTTGTCCGGCGCGAGGCCCGCAGACATTTGCTTCAGCGCCGCCAGCCCTTCGTCTTTGTCATCCGGGGCGAACTCGCTCGGATAAATTGTCGCCACCGCATAACCGCGCGCGAGGATCATCTGTGTCGGCGGGGTCGCAATATAACGACCGAACACATAGGTCATCACCCCTGTCGCCGGACCGCCGCCGCATCCGCCGGCGCCTTCGGGGCGATAGACCGCCGGGTGGGGAAGCGTGTCCCAGCGTGGGCAAAATGTCTGTATAAGGATAACCGGCGCATTCGGGGAGCCCGCCGGCGTCACCACATCCATATAGAAGGTTTCGGTTTCGCTTGATGTCTCGCCAAACTGCAATTGCGCGCGCAACTTATATTCTTCCAGCCGACCGCCGCCAAAAGCATTCTCGTCCAGAAGCTTGCGGTCCAGAACCGTTAATTTGTAGCTGTCGGGAAAATAGCCGTAGATATTTGCCTGCAACGCCTCTTTCAGCGCCGGCCGGCGCAGCACGGTCCAATCTTCAAGACTGGCTACCGGCGCTTGCGACCCGAACGCGCCCAGCGCTTCAGGCCGCGCCGCCGGTCCGTCAGGTTTTAAATCCGCCCAAGCAAGCGTCAGCTTGGCGCAGGAGCCAACGCCCAGCGCGACGATCACAACGATAAGCAACGGCCATTTTTTTATCATCTGCTATTCTCCTGCTGCTATCTGCGACCGCTTTTGCGAATGCGCAAGTCACAACCGGGTCAAGCGGGGCTCATTTGCGGTGAAAAATGAGATAGGTTGGGCGCCGGCCTTCGCGAAGGGCCTTTGCCTCATAGCGGGTTTGCGGCCAGTCGGCGGGGCGCTCGCGCCAGTCGGCGGGGTGGGTCGCCGCCCATTCAAACGCTGGCGCTGCTTGCGCATGCATCAGCGTCCAGCGGATATAATCGGCAATATCGGAAGCAACGCGCAACTGCCCGCCCGGCGCCAGCAGGCGCGTGGCCTCGCTAAAAAACCACGGGCTGATCATCCGGCGTTTGTGGTGGCGCTTTTTCGGCCATGGGTCCGGATGCAGCACAAACAAGCGCTGCAAACATCCATCCGGCAGCGCCTCAATCAACGGCCGCGCATCGCCAAAATGGATGCGGATATTATCGAGCCGTTCCGCGTCAATCGCCGAAGTCAGTTTGGCGACGCCGTTGATGAAGGGTTCGGCGCCGATGAAGCCGATATTGGGGTGGCGCGCCGCCTGCCAGGCGAGATGCTCGCCGCCGCCAAAGCCAACCTCCAGCCATAATTCATCCGCCTGCGGAAAAACTGACCCCGGGTCAATCGGCCCCGCTTCCGGGTCCGGCGCGACAACCCGCGGCAACACCGTCGCCATCAGCTGCGCCTGACGCGTGGTCAGCGGCTTGTCCTGGCGGCGGCCATAGATCTGGGGAATGTAACCGGGCTCACTCATAAGCGGCTATATAGCCAACCAATGAAAGCGGGTCACCGGTTTTGTCGCTGGCGCAAATGTGAGCCGCCGGTCCCAGATTGGGCCCACAAGCTGCTTGCCACTGCAATTGCGGTAATGCCATTGTCGCCGATCAGGGCAAAAGACAGCGGCAACAGCATCTATGAGCGACAAAAAGCGATATTGGACCGGCGCGCGCAAAGCCCCGGCGCAGGACAGGTTCTTTATTGAGGCGCTCGACCCCGACCTCTGGGCGCCGGGCGACAAGGACAGCTGGGATGCGTGCTGGCATACCGGCATGCCGGCGGCGCGCATTTTCAAAACCATGGGCCCCCACCAGACCATCAACCACATTCCCGGCAACAGCGCCGTCACCATCAAATCGATGCTCTATGAGACGCTGCGCGACGCGCAAGGGCGGGTGGCGGGCGATGAGCGACGCGCCCGGTTCGGATTTTTTCCGCGCAGCTTTTTAATGCCGGAGGACTATCACGCCCTCCAGCGCGAGGGGTTTGCCCATCCGGACAAAAAATGGATCGCCAAACCAAAACGCCTGTCGCGCGGGCGCGGGATTAGCGTCCATGCGGACGCGGCAACACTCCCCAATGACGCCAAATGGCTGGCGCAGGAATATCTCGCCGATGCGCATCTTTATGACGGCTATAAATATGTGCTGCGCTGTTATGTGCTGATCAGCTCAGTCGAGCCATTACGGGTTTATCTTTACAAAGACGGCTTTGTGAAACTCGCCTCCGAGCTGTATCGCCATGGCGATTACAACAACCTCTATGCCCACCTCACTAACCCGGATGTCAATGCGCTGAACGAAGGCGCGGAGGCGTCCGTTGTGTTTCATAGTTTCGATACATACCGCGCCTGGCTGCGACGCGAGGGCGGTGACCCGGAGGCGTTGTTTGACGGCGTTCGCGACATTGCCATCCTCACCGCCATCGCCGCGCGCGAACAGATGCGCGCGCGCATCGCTGCTTCCGGCGCGATCGGGCCGGGCTGTTATGAGCTAATCGGGCTGGATTGCATGATCGATACAGCACTCAAACCGTGGCTGCTGGAATGCAATCTCAGCCCGTCGCTTGAGGTTTGCGCCGAGCCCGGCAGCGGCGGCCGCGAAGAAGAGGCGACAAAACGCGCTGTGGTCGCCGATATGGTCGCGCTGATCGGTTTGAACCGGGAACGGGCGCGGCTTGGCCCCGGCGCTGATAAAGACCAGATCATCGCCGAAGCGACGGGCGAGCTGGCGCATGCTGGCGGTTTTGAACGGATATTTCCGGGCGAGGATGCGGGTGCATTTCTGGCGTTCTTTCCGGCCCCGCGTTATGGCGACGTCGTGCTTGCCTGCGCGGTTTCAAAAAACCCGCCGCCGGCTATGGCGTTGCAACCGGCTGGCGATCAGGCGTTCGAATTTGGGTCTGCGCTGGCGTTATTTTCGCAGCAAACCGGCCAGTTCACGACGCCGAACGAAGTGCGCGCCTTCATCTGGCTGAAGGCCTCGCAAGGCGCGGCGGCGGACGCCATCGCTGACGAGATGGCAAGCCTCACCGGCGCCAGCGCCGCCGAACGCGAAGCGCTCAGCCGACAAGTCTTGGATGCGCTATGCGACTGGACCCAGGCTGGGCTGCTTATGGCGCCCGATGCGCAAACACCGACAGAGGCGCCAACTGGGCCCGATGAAAGTTGGCCCCCCGAAAACTGGCATTGCGAGGAATGGCTTAGCATCAACCAAAGGCCCGTGCGGCTGCGTTATGGCGCGGCGGAAATTCTCCCTCGGCTGGAAACTTTGATTGCCCCCTTGCGCGCGGGCCCGTCAGAGCCAGCCATTGAAATAGACATCCTGCGCGGCAAGGTTGGCTACGCGATTGCCCGGGGACCGCAACTGGTCCGCTCAGGGCTCCGCCTGTCGCAAATCGCCGATGCGTTGCGCGATATCTTCCTCGATGCCCATACCGCCGGTCATGACGATAAGCTTTGTTGCAACGCATCCCTATGCACGTCGCCGCAAGGGGCGATAGTTTTCGCCAGCAACGCAAGCGGGCGCTGGGACGCGCTGGCGCTGAGTTATGCGGCCGCCCAAAACGACGCATTCATCGCCGGCGCATGCGTCCTCGGCCCGGCGCCGGGCGAGGCGGAAGCGCTCATCGCGCCGGGGCGGATTGACGAAGCCGCGGCCGAAGCGGTTGGCGGCGAGGGCGACCGTTTTGATGACCGCATCCAGGAGTGGCGCGCCGCACGCGGATATTTCATTCCGTGTAAAGAAAATATCAGCGCCGCCGCACACAAAATTGGCATGGTCGTCATTCCTGTGTTCGATGCCGCAGCCACTGCGGAGCTGTCAGAAATGGATGGCCCCAATGGCTTGCAGGCGCTCAATGCGATGCGCCGCAACGGCCAGGCGCCGCTTGGTTTTGACGGCGCCCGGCTGCTCTATGAATGGCGCCAGGCCGTGCGCGTGTTTGAGGTTCGCTATAGCGACGCCGGCGATGCAGCGCGGCTCATCGCCGAAAAACTGTCGGGTTAGCTCATCGGGCGAATAAACCGGCGCAATAAAAAAGGCGCCCCATGGGAGCGCCTTTTCAAATTCTCAATTGCGTTGGCTTGAGGCCGATTACTCGGTTGCAGCTTCCGCTTCACCTTCAGCCTCGGCTTCACCCTCAGCTTCAGCTTCGCCTTCGCCCTCTGCTTCAGCGCCATCATGGCCCTCTGCGCCATCGTCATGCGCTTCGGCTTCGCCCTCAGCTTCCGCTTCCGCCTCGCCTGCCGCCTCGGTTGCTGTATCTTCAGCAACGTCAGCCGCTTCGGTTGCGGCCGCGTCAGCAGCGCCACTGTCGCCGCTTTCAGGCTGACAAGCCGCCAGCAACAACGCCGCCGGCGCCGTCACGGCCAAAATCTTGGTCAGTGACGCCAGTAAATTATCTTTGTTTTCGATTTTCGCCATTTTATGCCCCGTTGTGGCGGCTCTCCGCCGTTGTTAGATTTTTTATAGTAAACGATGGTGAATTTTCCGCAACAGCACAACCCTAACCAATAGGTCACGTTAATGATATCGCGGAATTTGGGTGTTTCAGCCTCAGACGGCAGCCTTGAGCGCCTCTACGAGATCGACCTTTTCCCAACTGAAACCGCCATCGGCGTCCGGCTCGCGGCCGAAATGGCCATAGGCGGCGGTGCGGGCGTAAATCGGTTTGTTGAGATCGAGCGCCCGGCGAATGCCGGAGGGCGACAGATCCATCACCTCGCGCAGCGCCCGCTCCAGCGCCTCTTCATCGACGCGGCCGGTCCCGTGCAGATCAACATAGACCGACAGCGGCTGGGCGACGCCGATCGCATAGGCGAGCTGAATGGTGCAGCGCTCAGCTAGATCGGCGGCGACGATATTCTTGGCGAGATAGCGCGATGCGTATGCCGCGGAACGGTCGACTTTGGTGGTGTCCTTGCCGGAAAACGCGCCGCCGCCATGGGGCGCGGCGCCGCCATAAGTATCAACGATAATTTTGCGGCCGGTAAGGCCAGCATCGCCGTCCGGCCCGCCGATGACGAATTTGCCGGTCGGGTTTACATGCCAGGCGCAATCGTCAGCAATCGGCATATCCCCTAGCGAGCGACGAATATGCGGCTCAACCACGGCGCGGACTTTGTCTGAATCCCATGTGTCATCGAGATGCTGTGTCGACAGGACGATAGAGGCGATCTCGACCGGCTTGCCGTCAACATAATGCACCGTCACCTGGCTTTTTGCGTCCGGGCCGAGCATGCCAGCGTCGCCTTGCTTGGCGTGACGGGCGGCGGCCAGATCCTGCAAAATCTTGTGGCTGTAATAAATCGGCGCCGGCATCAGCGCCGGCGTCTCGCGGCAGGCATAACCAAACATGATGCCCTGATCGCCCGCGCCTTCATTATTGGAGTCAGCGGCATTGTCGACGCCCTGAGCAATATCCGCAGACTGGCCATGCAAGAGGACTTCTACTTGCGCGGTGTTCCAGTGGAACCCGTCCTGCTCGTAGCCGATATCTTTTATCGCCGCCCGGGCGGCGGCGACAAACGCCTCCGGCGCCACCCCGCCGTCGCCGTTCATTAAACCTTCAGGGGCGCGCACCTCGCCGGCGATCACCACGCGGTTTGTCGTCGTCAGAGTCTCGCAAGCCACCCGCACATCCCAGGCGCTCATCCCCGCCTCGGCGGCGCTGCGATAGATCAGATCGACGATTTCATCGGATATCCGGTCGCAAACCTTGTCGGGATGCCCCTCCGAAACGCTCTCGCTGGTGAATAAATAGGATTTGCGCGTCATGAGAGATCATACCCCTTATCATATAAAGAAAAGTTTATATGGGCCGGCGATATAGCGAATAGATTTGCAGCTGTCCAACTGAATGACGCCGCTGTGCGGGGCTATTTTTTCTTTTTCGCGGTTTCGGTCTCGGCGATAGATTTGACGAGGTCGAGAACCCGCTTTTTCACCTGCGGGTCATCGATGGCCGAGAAATGGCGACATAGCTGGACGCCTTCCGGTGAATTGACGAATTTCATGAACGCATCGCCGACATCCGGCTCAGCCATGCCGAAACTGCGACTGCCGGTATTAACGTCATAATCATCATAGAAAAACTGCACCGGCACATCGAGCAGGTTCGAAAGCTGGAACAACCGGCTGGCGCCGACGCGGTTGACGCCTTTTTCGTATTTTTGAACCTGTTGAAAGGTAAGCCCAAGCGATTTGCCGAGCGCTTCCTGGCTAAGCCCGAGGATCATCCGCCGCAGCCGCACCCGGGCGCCAACGTGAATATCGATCGGATTGGGCCCGCCCTTTTTGTTTTTCACAGTTTTTTTCCGCACCGCTTTGGCGGGTTTGGTCGCTCTGGCCATTTCTAACCTCGTTACAAAAGCCATTCTGGCTCGATGGGCGCATAACCCTCTGGGTTATATATGTGATTTGTTCATCGCGCAAAGGTTGCAAGATGCGTCAGGAACGCGCGCACTTTGCCCCAAAATGCGCCAATCGCAAGGCTTATGGCGGTCATCAGCCAGAAAATCCAGTCGCCGGTGCGGTCATAGAGGGTGCGCGGCAAGGCTGGCGGCAGGGCGGCGTCTATGACGCCGCTTTGGTAGAGCTTCACCCGCGCAAGGATGCGCCCCTTGGCGTCGATCAAGACGGAAATTCCGGTATTGGCCGAACGCGCCATAGGCAGCCCGGTCTCAATTGACCGCAGCCGCGCCTGGTCAAGATGCTGGCGCGGGCCCGACGTATCGCCGAACCAGGCGTCATTGGTGACGGTCACCAGCCATTGCGGGCGCTCGGCGCTCGGATACATCGCGCCGGGAAAAATCACCTCGTAACAGATCAGCGGCGAGAAGGACGGGCCGCCAGCGCTGACAACAGACGGACCGCCGCCGGCGGCAAAACCGGCATCGCCATAAGGCGCAAGTTGCGCCAGCCCAACCGCCTTCAATAGACCATAGAACGGCAGATATTCACCGAACGGCACCAGATGATGCTTGTCGTAATAATCAACTGCGCGCCGGCCCTCAGGCGTCTCGATGACCGTCATGATGGAATTAAAGTACCGCTCCGTCCCGGCGCCATCGCGCTCGCGGCGCACCGCGCCGGTGATCAAGACGGCCGTCTTGGGTAACTCATCAGACAAAACGCCAAGCGCCGTGCTCGCCTCATCCAGCAATGGGGCGGCATTTTCCGGCCAGACAATGAACAGCCGCGCACCCGGCGGCGACGCAGCTTTGGACAGGTTGAGCAGTTTATAAAAATTCCGTCCCCACAGATTGGGGTCGGTTTTTTCACGCTGGGGAATGTTCGGCTGAACGATGCGCACGAAGGTCTCGCCATCCGCCGCCGGCTCCGGCATTGCAAGCCGCACCGCGCCAATGGCGAAAATCAGCGCGACGCCGGCAAGCGTAACGAACGGGCCCGCCAACACGTCTCTTATGCGCATTCGCCCGGACAGGCCAGCAGCCGGCGCGGCGGCCAGGAACACCGCGACCAGGCTTAATCCGTATGCGCCATACCATGCCGCGCTCTGAGCGCTGATGGCCGCGCCCGCCAGGGCCTGACCGGTAAGGTTCCAGGGCAGGCCGGTTAAAATATGCCCGCGCAGATATTCAAACACCGCCCACAGGGCTGCAAAGACAAATATACGCGGCCAGCCCGGGCGCCAGACCAGCGATGCGCCAAGCGTCGCCGCGCCGGTAAAAAACCCTAAAAACGCCGGCATCCCCAACACCGCAAATGGCGCCATCCAGGCGAATTGATCAGCGTCAACAAAGAACGAGAACGCCATCCAGTAGATGCCGGCGAGAAAATAACCAAAGCCAAAAAACCACCCCACGGCAAACGCGCGAAGCCTTGGGCGAGGCGCTGCGCCGCCGGCAACGCCGGCATCCCCACCGCTCGCGTCAATCAGCACAATCAACACTGAAAAACCCGCCGCCATCAATGGCAGCGCATAGACCGGCGCCAGCGCCAGCGCGGTGACAACGCCGGCGGCAAACGCCGCCAACAAGCGGCGCCAACCCGCAAGGGCTTTGAGATAGGCCGCAGCCGTCTCCAGCGCCGCCGCGGCAGCGCCAAGCGCGCGCCTCAAATTGACCATCACGCGCTCTATTCCGCCGCCTCGCTCGGTTTCATCGATGACGGCCGGATGCGCAACCGCCGAACTTTGCGCGCATCGGCCTCAATCACTTCAACGTCGAAGCCATCCTCGCTGATGATGACCTCGCCGCGCTGCGGCACCCGGCCGGCGAGCGAGACCACATAGCCGCCAACGGTGTCGATTTCATCATCATCCGCCTCCAGATGAACGCCGGTTTCCTCGGCGAACTCTTCAAGCTCAACGCGCGCATCGACAATCCATCCGCCGCCGCCATGGGGCGCGACAGTCGGGGTTTCTTCCTCGTCATGTTCGTCATTGATGTCGCCGACGATTTCCTCAACCAAATCCTCAATCGTCACCAGCCCGTCCGTGCCGCCATATTCGTCGATCACCAGCGCCATATGGATATGCGAGGCCTGCATTCTAAGCAGAAGGTCGGTGATGCGCATTGATGGCGGCGCATAAAGAATTTCGCGGTGGATTTGTTGCAGCACCGGGCCGGTTTCAAGTTGCGGCTTTTCGGAGCGATGTTTGCGCCTGTCGGCAATGCGCCCGACGACGTCCTTGATATGCACCATGCCAACCGGATCATCGAGATCGCCGCGATAGACCGGCAGGCGCGAATGGCCGGCGTCAGCAAATACCTGGATCAGCTCATCGAGCGTGGTTTCAATATCAACGGCGGAGATGTCGGCGCGGGGCGCCATGACGTCGACCACCTGCTTCTGGTCAAAGGCGACAACCCGCTCAATCATCTCACGGCGCGCGCGGGCCATGCTTTCCAGCGCCTGGGCTTCGCCATTCTCAGCGGCGGCGGCAAAACCATCGCGGTCGCGGCGCGGCGCGGCAAACCATGCGCGCAAGCGCGCAATGAGACCGTTTGCGGAACTGTCGCCAGCGCCGTCGTTCCCAGCAGCGCCGTTCATCGTCCTGTCTCCATTGCTGCGCCATGAGGGTCGGCGATGCCGAGCCGGTTTAAAATTTCCGCTTCGCGCCGTTCCATGGCTTCGGCTTCATCGTCGCCCTGATGGTCATATCCTACGAGGTGCAGCATGGCGTGAATTATCAGATGCGCCGCGTGATCTTGCAATGCGATGTGTTTGTCTTTCGCCTCGCGAACGCAAGTCTCTCGCGCCAGCGCGATATCGCCGACAAAACCACCGCTTTTCTCGTCATCTCCAGGAAACGCCAGAACATTGGTCGGCGCATCCTTGCCGCGATATTTGGCGTTAAGGGCGCGCATCGCAGCGTCGTTGGTCAACAAAAGCGCAATTTCGCCGGCAAGCGCAGGCTCAAACGCCAGCGCAGCGTCGTAACAGCGCGCCGCCAGCGCTTCCCGCGCCGTCGCCGGCCAGTCTTCATCTTCAATGACAACGTCGATCATGGCCTCAATCACGGCCGCCTTTTTTGGCGCCGGCTGCATCATACGCATTAATGATCCGCGCCACGAGCGGATGGCGCACCACGTCAGCGGCGGTAAAATGGGTCTCGCCGACGCCCTCAACCCCGTGAAGCACCGAGAGCGCATCGGCAAGGCCCGAGGTTTGCCCCGCCGGCAAGTCGGTTTGCGAGGGATCGCCCGTCACCGCCATATGCGCGCCTTCGCCCAGCCGGGTTAAAAACATTTTCATCTGCTCAGGCGTTGCATTTTGCGCCTCATCAAGGATTACCGCCGCGCGCGCCAGCGTGCGCCCGCGCATGAAGGCAATCGGCGCAATTTCAATATCGCCAGCGGCGATGCGCCGCTCAATATAGTCCGGATGCATCATATCGTTGAGCGCATCATAGAGCGGGCGCAAAAACGGGTCGACCTTTTCCTTCATGTCGCCGGGCAGAAAGCCTATGCGCTCGCCAGCCTCCAGCGCCGGGCGCGATAAAATTATCCGGTCAACGGCGCCGCTTAACAGCTGGCCCACCGCATGGGCAACCGCCAGATATGTCTTGCCGGTGCCGGCCGGGCCGACGCCGAAGGTCAAATCGTTGGAATTGAGGTTTTCAAGATAGGCCGCCTGATTGGGCGAGCGCGCCGAGATCAGCCGCTTGGGCGTCTTGATTGACGCCGCCTCGGCGGCCTTAACCGATTTTGGCGCCGGCGCGGCGGACAGCTTGGCGGCGGCCAACGCCTCGCCAGGCCCGACCGGTTCGCCGCGCTCAAGTTTTTCATAAAGCGCGGTTAAGGCGCGGATAGCGCGGGCGCGCGCGCGGCCGCTCACCGCAAAGCGGTTGCCGCGCGGATCAATCCGCACGCTGAGGGCGTCTTCAAGGATGGTGAGATGCGCGTCGTGCTGGCCGGACAACTCAGCCACCAGCCGGTTGTCGTCAAACTCAATATGGTCAACCCGATCTGCGGTTTTGCGTTCGCTCAAGCGGCGGCCTCAGCTTTCCTTACGAGCACGCCGGCGAGTGCATTGGGCGTTACATCTTCGATACGCACCGGCGCAATGGAGCCTAGCATGGATTGTGGCGCATCAACGTGAACGCTTTGCAAATATGGCGAGCGGCCGATCAACTGGCCGGGGTGACGGCCGGGTTTTTCGAACAAAACGGGCAAGATTTTGCCAATCTGGGCGCGGTTAAAGTCCGCCCGCTGCGCCTCTAATAGCGTCTGAAGCCGGGCTAGACGTTGATTTTTCTCGCCTTCCGCGACCTGACCGGGCATTGCCGCGCCGGGCGTGCCGGGCCGGCGGGAATATTTGAACGAATAGGCCGAGGCATATTGAACCTCCTCGACAAGCGCCAAAGTCGCTTCAAAATCCGCATTCGTTTCGCCTGGGAAACCAACGATGAAGTCGCCGGAAAGGGCGATATCCGGCCTTGCCGCACGGATTTTAGCGATCTGGTCGATATAGGTCTTGGCGCTATGGCCGCGATTCATGGCTTTGAGGATTTTGTCCGAGCCCGCCTGCACCGGCAGATGCAGATAAGGCATCAGCTTTTCTTCCTCACCCAGTGCGGCGATCAGCCCGTCATCCATATCGCGGGGGTGCGAGGTCATGAAGCGGATGCGCTCCAGCCCGTCGATCTTCGCCAGATGGCGGCACAACTCGCCCAAGCCCCACGAACCGGTTGCACCCACATCACCTGCAGGCGCGCCGCCACGCCATGCATTTACGTTCTGGCCCAGCAGGGTGATTTCCTTCACGCCTTGCGATGCAAGCGAGCGCGCCTCTACTGTTACCGCATCAACGCTGCGCGAGACTTCCGCGCCGCGCGTATAAGGAACAACGCAAAACGTGCAGAATTTATCGCAGCCTTCCTGAATGGTGAGGTACGCCGCCGGACCATCGACTTCACGTTCAGCCAGGCGGTCGAATTTTTCTTCCACCGCAAAATCGGTTGCGAGAATGTCGCCGCGTTCGCGCGCGGCGCGCGCTAAAAGCTCCGGCAACTGATGATAGGCTTGCGGGCCGACCACCAAATCGACCATCGGCGCACGGGCGATAATTTCAGGCCCTTCCGCCTGCGCCACACAACCAGCGACGGCGATGACCATCTCCTCGCCGTCGCGGGCGCGCGCGGCTTTGATTTTCTTTAACCGGCCAAGTTCGGAATAGACTTTTTCCGCCGCCTTCTCACGGATATGGCAAGTATTGAGGATGACGAGGTCGGCGGCGTCCGGGGCGTCCACAACGCCATAGCCGAGAGGTTTTAACAGGCCCGCCATGCGCTCGGAATCATAGACATTCATCTGACACCCATAGGTGCGGATGAAGACCGATTTTCCTTGTTTTTGCCGCGCTTGTGTCATTTTTGGCCGCTAGTTCCATCAAACGCGGCTATTTAGGCAGCCGGGCGGCGATATGCAATGACCGACGGGTAACGATACTCGCGGGAAATTGAGCAGGATTGCTTTGAATGGGAAGGCCAACGCCGGCAGACTGCCGGCGAGGGACGGGTGTGAGTAGTTTATGCGGTTTTGGGTTTTAAGATATTTCGTCGGCGCGACGGCTTTATTTGCCGCCGGACTAACACAAAGTCTGGCGCAAGACCTAGCGCAAGGCAGCGCCAACGGTCCGGTGGTGGTTGAGTTATTCACCTCCCAGGCTTGCAGCTCATGCCGCGCCGCGGATGCGTATTTCTCAGAGCTTGCATCGCGCGACGATGTCATCGCCATCAGCTGGCATGTCGATTACTGGAACAAGCTGGAGACCCGTCATGGCCGCTGGCGCGACCCATACTCAGACCCGCAATGCACCAAGCGCCAGCGCCAATATAACAAAAATCTGCGCGGGCGCAGCTCGGTCTATACCCCGCAAATCGTCATCAACGGCCTGGCGGAGGCTGTCGGGTCTGACCGCGAGGACGTTGGCGCGCTGATCAACGCCGCGCGCGCCAGCCAGCCGGTGGCGGCGATTTCAGCCCGGCGCGACGGTGACGAAATGGTGTTTGAGATTGGCGCAACCGAGGCCGGCGGCGAGGCGTTTCTGGCAACGCTCAAACCTGTTGTGAACACTGAAATTCATCACGGCGAGAATGCCGGAATGGTTATCCAGGAAATTAATGTCGTCACTGGTTTACAATCGCTCGGCGAAGTCGCCAGCGAAGGCGGGCGCCTGACCGCAGATGCGCCGCAAGCCGGCGATCATTGCGCGATCCTTGTCCATGAGTCGGACCAGGGGCGCATTATCGCCGCCGCTTACTGCCCGTCGTAAATTTATTCCGCCGCCGTTGCGCCTAACGCCGCCACTTCTGCGACATAGTCTTCACGCCGGTTTTTGTTGATTTCATCAAACTCCGCGGCGCGCTTTTCGTCATCTGCCGACAGCTTTTCATAGTCAACATCTGCAAATCCGATGACGCCCATTTTTGCATAGGCTTCCTGAATTTTATCAGACCACAGACCGATGTCACGGACAATTGGCACAATACGCTGAAACAACATTGTTCTGAATAATTTGCGCGCTTCGGTCTGCTCTTGCGCGGCGATGATCTCCTCAACGGGAAGGTCCATATCGATGTAAAGCTCGCGGCCCTCGAACCGGTCGCGCATCAGATAACACGCTTCCACCAGAAACTCCTCGCGTTCATTGCGTTCGGCTTGGGTGAGCTGCGGATAATATTCTTTCAACGTCAACCGACCAAACGCCACATGGCGCGACTCGTCCTCCATCACGTAAGCATTGAGCTGCTGCGTCAGTTGGTTTTTCGAAAGCTCGCGGATATTGCCAAACGCGGCCAGCGCCAGGCCTTCTATTACCACCTGCATGGCGAGATAAGTCATGTCCCAGCGCGAATCGCGCAACGCTTGATCAACAAGCTCCTGCAGCGGCGCCGTCATTGGGTAGGCGAGGTCTAGCTTTCCCAAGTATTTTTTATAGGCCTCAACATGGCGGGCTTCATCCATGGTTTGCGTCGAGGCGTAAAACTTTGCGTCCAAGTCCGGCACCTGTTGGACAATTTTGGCGGCGCAAATCATCGCCGCCTGTTCGCCTTGCATGAATTGCGACATCGTCCACGCTTGCGAATTGCGGCGAAATTCCGTCTGTTCCTTTTTGTTCATCTTCGCCCAATAGGGCGTATGGAAAATGCCCAACACCTCATCCGGCAACCCCATCGGGTTTTCATAATCAAGCTCAAGCCCCCAGTCGATGCGGTTGAGCGCATCCCACTGCATGTCCTTGCCCTTTTGATAAAGGTGCATCATCTGCTTGCGGCCGTCGTCATAGTCCCAATCAAACGCGGCTTCGAAATTTTGAGGAACGCTCCAGCAGGGATCGACATCGGGAATGGGATAAAGCTCGCGCAAAGACGCCATCGTTGGTTCTCCAAATTTCGTCGGCCTCTAACCGGTTACCGTTGGGCGGTTAGAATGCGATTAAACATCGAAGTACACTAGTCAGTTTACCTCGGAGAAAGTCAAGATTCCAGACTGGTTTTTGGTTGATTCTGCTAACGAGGGTTTTAAGAGTCGCGCTTCTTGAGCGGCACGCCGTAAAGCTCAAGCCGGTGGTCGACCAGCTTGTAGCCATATGCGCTGTTGCAGCTTTTCGATTTCCTCATTGACGAACTCAATCACTTCGCCGGAGCGCAAATCGATTAGATGGTCGTGATGGTCTTCGGTCGCTTCTTCGTAGCGCGCGCGCCCGTCCTGAAAATCATGGCGTTCAACGACGCCGGATTCTTCAAACAGGCGCATTGTCCGGTAGACCGTGGCGATCGAGATATTGGCGTCGATTTCAATCGCGCGGCGATGGATTTCCTCCACATCGGGATGGTCGGCGGCCACCGACAGGACCCGCGCAATGACGCGGCGCTGCTCGGTCATGCGCATGCCTTTTTGGCTGCAAATCTTTTCTAACCGGTCCATCTGTTCTCTCTCCGTGGGGTGCGGGCTCCGAGGTGCGGGCACGCGACCGTTTATCCACGCCTCGCCCCAGGCTTGCAACTGTAAAGCGAAAACCGTCCACGTTCTACAACATCACCTGCATGATAACCGCATCAGCGCCATCGCGATAATAGGCCCGCCGCAGGCTGATTTTTTCAAACCCCCCGGCCCTGTAAAGCGCAAGCGCGGCTTCATTGCCGGCGTCGACCTCCAGGAACAGCCGCGCGGCGCCGGTCTCCAACGCCTGCTTGCGGACAGCCGCCAACAAAGCGGCCGCGAGGCCCTGGCGTTGCGCGCCCGGCTCCACGCCGATGGTCAATAGCTCCGCCTCGCCGTCTAAATCGCGCCACATGGCAAAGCCCGAAGGCGGATTTGCGGGCTTTCCCGCCAACAAAATTGTCACGCGCGGCGCGACAAAACTCGCCTTTACGTTGTTTTCACCCCAGCTGCGCTCGCCGAAAGATTGCGCCTCAAGCCGCGCCAACAGGGCGGCGTCGTCAGGGCCGGCGGACCGGATTGCATAGGTCATTGTCGCGGCGCCCCAGAAGGCTGGGACGGCTTCGCGTCCGGGCCGCGCAGATAGAGCGGCGGCGGGCGGCCAAAGGGCGGGGCGGCTTCTGCAGCCAGCGCAGCGACGATTTTGGCGTCGATTTGCGCATCGCCTTGCGATTGCCGCCATACGCCAGGCGGCAACAGGCTGGCGCCTGAGCCGATGGTTATGATTTTTGCGTCTTGGGCGGCATCTTTCAGTAATTTCAGGGCCTGTTCCGGGTCGGAAACGAATGGCTGTACGCGGCAGAGGCCGCTTTGTTCATATAGCGCTGCATAAACTTGGCCCCGTCTTGCGTCGATTATCGGCGCAATCAGCTCGCCATCGCCGGCATCGTCCACATTCCCCGCCAGCGCCGCCAGGCTGGTAATCCCGACGACATCAATATCGACGCCGATGGCAAGGCCCCTGGCGAAGGAAAGCGCAATCCGGACGCCGGTGAAGCCGCCGGGGCCGACAACCACGCCGATGCGGTCAAGATCAGCGATTTTGACGCCCGCCTCACTCAGCGCCGCCGCCGCCATCGGCGCCAGATGCTCCGCATGGCCGCGCGCCATATCGACAGATTGATCCCCCACCACCGCGCCATCCCTTAAGATAGCGACCGAGCAGCGCTGCAACGCGGTGTCGAGGCCCATGACCAACATGGCGCTTTGCATAAACCCCGTTGGCGCCATCGCAAGTCCCAAATTTCACATCCCGCCGCAAAAGGCGGCGCAACAAAGGAGGACCGCCATGGGCGATCCAAAAGATTTTCAATTCAACCTGCCCGCGGAGGCAAAGCCAGCAGCGCACCCTCTGCGCGAGAAAATTCATCCCGCCGCCTGGGCCGCCGCGCCGGATTGCACATCGGCGCGCCCAGAAGCGCCGGCGAGCGCAATCCGCGCCATCGTCATCCACGCCACCGCCGGGGCGTCCACCGCGGGCGCGGTCTCGGTGATGGTCGCACATCGCGCCAGTTTTCACTGGCTGGTGGCGGACGAGAACGAAGCCGCGCATGGGGACTTTGTCTGGGCGAGCGCGCCGGAGCGACGCGCCGCCTGGCATGTGCGCAATAATTGTTCCCACCCGGAGGTTTATGATGGCGCGCGGCGGGTGAACGATTGGTCGCTCGGCGTTGAAATCGTCAATGCGCAAAGCGGTGGCGATGGATTTTCCGATTGGCAGCTGCGCGCAACGGCGCAAATCATCCGCTATGCCTGGGCGAAATATCCAAACCTCGCCCATGTGGTCAGCCATGCGCGGTTTGACCCGGCAAGGCGCACCGATCCGGGCGAAAATTTTCCGTGGGAAAAGTTTGCAGCGCTGACGCTAGCGGGGCTCAGATGATCTCGCAGGCCGCGTCAAACTCAAGCCTTGGCGAGCGGTCGAACATATCTTTGTCGGTGCCGTAGCCGATATTGCAAAGGAAGTTCGCTTCATAAGATGTGCCGGCGAAAAATTCCTTATTAACGCCGGCTGCGTCAAACCCGGACATCGGCCCGCAATCGAGCCCGAGCGCGCGGGCGGCGATGAGGAAATAGGCGCCTTGCAGCGTGCCGTTGCGGGTGGCGGTTTCCTTGATCAGCGCATCATTGCCGGCAAACCAGCTTTTTGCATCCGTATGCGGAAATAATTCCGGCAACCGCTCGTGAAAGTCCATGTCGTGGGCGATGATGACGCAACAGGGCGCGGCCATGGTCTTTTCGACATTGCCTTCGCTCAAATGCGGCTTCAGCCGCGCCTTAGCCTCCAGCGAGGCGACGAACACAAACCGCGCCGGTGAACAATTGGCTGAGGTCGGGGCCAATTTGGCTAAATCATAGACCGCCTGCATCAGCGGCCGCGACACCGCGCGCGTCTCCCATCCATTATGGGTGCGCGCCTCGCGAAAGATAATGTCGAGGGCCTGGTCATTGATCATCTTGTCAGACATGGGCGGTCACTTCCGGTAGCGGCGACGAAACACTGCCGATTATTATTTTTCGTAGCGGAAGCCAAGCTCAAGGCTCACCTGGTAGTAAGCCACCTTGTCATTGTCGATAAAGCCGCGGGTCTCCTTCACCTCGAACCAATCGAGATGTTTGATTGACTTGGAGGCGGTAGAAATCGCGTTTTCAATCGCATCCTCAATCGACTTCTTCGAGGTGCCGACGACTTTTGAAATGGCGTAGACTTTGTCAGACATAGGAATTTCCTTTTCTAGCGCGCACAATCTTCACCCGGAGGCGCCAAACAATCAAGCTTTACGCAAACTGAAAAGACCTGGCGTTTTACCCCACCGCCTCAACGCTCGCCACTTCCGGGACATAGTGCTTGAGCATGTTTTCAATGCCGGATTTCAAGGTCAGGGTCGCGGACGGGCAGCCGGCGCAGGCGCCATGCATCGACAAAAAGACGACGCCGGTGCGCGGCTCGTAATGCTTAAAAACGATGTCGCCGCCATCGGCCGCGACAGCAGGCCTGACGCGGGTGTCGATGAGCTCGATGATTTGCTCGACTATCTCGCGGTCCTCGCCTTCATAATCTTCCAGCGGTGTCGCCGGGTTGCCGGATGCGGCCTCGGCGCCCTCGTTCAGCACCGGCATGCCGGCGGTGAGAAAATCCGCAATCG
Source organism: Alphaproteobacteria bacterium (assembly GCA_013151255.1). GTDB lineage: Bacteria > Pseudomonadota > Alphaproteobacteria > Caulobacterales > Parvularculaceae > Hyphococcus. The sequence goes on along the minus strand of JAADIQ010000080.1, from coordinate 1,537 downwards.
CGCCGAGCAGCGCCGGCTTGATATGCATCCATTCCACGGCCTCCGCCTTGGTGACAGTGATAAAATCCGCCCCAAGATAAACGCTCATCACCCCGTCGGTCTCAAACAGCATCGCCGCCAGCGGCGAGGCCGCCGCCGTCTCCATGGTCGGAAAATCCATGCCGAGCGCGCCAATGCCGAGCACCGGCTGACCGGGCAGAAACTTCATCGATTGCGGGTTGGGCGTGTCTTCGGTCTGAATAAACATGGGGCGGCCTTCATTGCCTGACGCGATTTAAGTGAAGGCCATAAATAAGCCCTTTACCGCCGCGCTGCAATGGCCGCTTAGGCGAGGTTTTCTATGTATGCCTTCAAGACCACAGCGCTATTGCGGGTCTCGTCTTTGGCTGCAAAAACGAATGTCACGGTTTTCGCCGCGCAAATCTCTCGCAGCCGGGCGACTTGCTCGCCATTGCCGGCCAGCTCCTTGAGGTAGCGCTTTTGAAAGCCCGGCCATTTCGCGGGGGCATGATCGTACCATTTGCGCAGCTCGGTGCTCGGCGCGATCTCTTTCAGCCACACAAATAAAGCCGCATCCTCTTTCTTAATGCCTCGCGGCCATAATCGCTCGACCAAAATGCGTCTTCCGTCCGATTTGGACGGGCTTTCATAGGCGCGCTTTAATTTTATCGTTGGCAGTTTGGCCGGCATCGGAACGGGCTTTCTTGCGTCAGGCGGGGCAACCGCTTATGCGCTAGATAGGTAATCTGCGCGGGAAAAGAAGATGGACGACACAACCACAAAATTCACCGACGAGGAAGCGCTGTTGTTTCACAGCCGTGGCAAGCCCGGCAAGCTGGAAATCACGCCGACCAAACCGATGGCTACCCAGCGCGATTTATCGCTCGCCTATTCGCCCGGCGTCGCCGTCCCGGTGCAAAGAATCGCCGACGACCCGGACGCCGCCTATGATTACACCACCAAAGGCAACATGGTCGCGGTCATCACCAACGGCACGGCCATTCTCGGCATGGGCGATCTTGGCGCGCTCGCCGCCAAGCCGGTGATGGAGGGCAAGTCGGTCCTGTTCAAGCGCTTCGCCGACATTGATTCCATCGATATCGAGGTTGATACCAAAGACCCGGATGAATTTATCAATGCGGTGAAATATCTCGGCCCCAGCTTTGGCGGCATTAACCTGGAAGACATCGCCGCACCGCAAAGCTTTATCATCGAGCAGCGGTTGAAAGAGCTGATGGACATTCCGGTGTTTCACGACGACCAGCACGGCACCGCGATCATCACCGCCGCCGCGCTGATTAACGCGCTCGACATTGCCGGCAAGTCCATATCAGAAGCCAAAATCGCGGTCGCCGGCGCCGGATCGGCGGCGCTGTCAGTGGTTAGCCTGATTAAGGCGATGGGCGTGCGCCACGAAAATGTGTTGGTATGCGGACGAAAGGGCGTGCTTTATAAAGGCCGGCCGGACGGCATGGACCAGTGGCGCTCCGCCCATGCGGTGGAAACCGACAAACGCACTTTGGTCGAGGCGATGGAC
>JAADIQ010000051.1 GCA_013151255.1 Alphaproteobacteria bacterium | reverse complement strand
ACGGCGCCATCGACCCTCGCCGGATCAATGTGGAATTTAGTCCGGCCAGTTTCATCGATGTAAAACTCGGCCGGCAAATCCTCACCTGGGGGACGGGTGATTTCATCTTCATAAACGACTTATTCGCGAAAGGCTGGGATTCATTCTTTCTTGGGCGCGACGTAGAATATCTAAAGGCGCCTGTTGACGCCGTGAAAACATCATTTTTCTTTGACGCGCTCAACATTGATGTCGTCTACACGCCAAAATTTGGCGCCGACCGGTTTGTTGATGGGCGCAGAGTCTCGTTCTATGATCGCACAACCAATGAATTTCGTGGGCGAGGCGACCCTCTCCTGTTTGACCGGCCAAATGACTGGTTTGACGATGATGAGATCGCCGCTCGCGCCTATCGTTCCATCGGCGCTGTTGAAGCTGCTGTTTATTATTACAACGGATTTTGGAAAAGTCCGGCCGGACAAAACGCCTTGGATGGGCGGGCGAGCTTTCCAAAATTGAGCGTTTATGGAGTAAGTTTCAGAGGGCCGCTGGCCGGAGGCATCGCCTGGATCGAGGCCGGCTATTATGATAGCGCAGATGGCGCCGCATTAGATCCCCTCATCCCAAACAGCGAACTGCGCTTTCTCGCCGGGTTAGAAAAAGAAATTGCAACCGAACTGACCGCGAGTATCCAGTACAATCTCGAGCGCAAACTTGACTATGATGGATATTTAAACGCGCTGCCACCAGGCGCCTTACCGGATGATCATGACAAGCATTTAGTGACGCTACGCCTTACGAAACTAGCACTGCGACAAAATTTAGAACTATCCGTATTCAACTTTTACGCGCCATCCGACAAAGACGGTTATCTTCGCTTCAATACATCTTATAAAGTATCGGATGAGTTGCGTGTCGAAGCCGGCGGCAACTTTTTTTATGGCTCGCAAGCCCATACTTTCCTGTCACAATTTCAAAATAATAATAATATCTACATTGCTATCCGACGAAATATTTGAATGGCCAGCATCCATTCGCGATTTTTACTTTAGAGCCGCCCTGCCGATAATATCAGCTCTCGCCAAACGCTTCAAAAATTGCAACACTCGGCCCTTCGATAGGGACGATTGCATGCGATTTCAGCGCCGAACTTTACTACAAGCCGCAACAGGCGCGATACTGACTTCCGCCGCGAGCAGTTGCGCTATCCGGGATTTAAAATTTTTCTCCACCAAAGCGAAAGAACAGATCATGGCGAAAACAACTCCCAGCCCCTTAATCATCGGCCACCGCGGCGCGCCCGGCTATCTGCCGGAACATACGCTCGCTGGCTACCGTTTAGGCGCTGCGCTAGGCGCCGATTACATCGAGCCCGATCTTGTGTTCACAAAGGACGGGTATTTGGTCGCCCGCCATGATCATTATTTATCTACCACCACCGACATTGCCGACCACCCAGAATTTGCGAACAGAAAAACTGAAAAGCCCGGCCATGACGGCGCTGATTGGTTTACGGAAGATTTTACTCTCGCTGAGCTTAAAACCCTGCGGGCGCGCCAGGCTATGGCCTTCCGCAGCCATGCGGCGGATGGCATGTTCGAAATCCCGACATTTGATGAGGTGATCGCGCTTGCGCAGTCTGAAGGAAAAAGACTGGGCAGAACAATCGGTATTTACCCGGAAACGAAATCGCCAGGATATTTCGCCAGCCTTGGGTTTGATTATGCAACGGAAGTTCTCAGCGCATTGAAACGCGCCGGGTGGGGTGGAAAAGACGCACCGGTGTTTATTCAGTCGTTCGAAACTCCAATATTAAAAGACCTAAGAACCAAAACCCAATTGCCGCTCATCTATCTCCTTGAGTCAAAGAGCGACCTCGCTATGTCGGAAATCGCTCAGTTTGCAGATGGCGTCGGGCCCTACAAAAAACTGCTGGTTGATGCTGAAGGTCGGTCGAGTGGTTTTATCGAAGCCGCCCATGCCACCGGTCTCAAAGTTCACCCATGGACCTTCAGAGCAGACCAGCTGCCCGATGCGTTTCAGACTGCCCATGGCGAGTTTGAATTCTTCTTCAACCTTGGCGTCGATGGCGTGTTCACGGATTTTCCTGATACGGCCTATGCCGCGCGGCTTGCGGGCGTTGCCGCTCAACCAAAGTGACAGCGAAACTTATTCGCTCGCCATTTCCTCGCTCGCGCCCGGCTCGTCAGCCGACACGACTGGGTTGAGGTCTGCAAGGAACGACAGCAACACCGGATTAACTGCTTCGGATTTACGAAAGTTCATCGCATGGTCGCCGTTCTCGATGATCACCAGCGCCGCATTCGGCGCCGCCGCCGCAAATACATCCGCACTGTCAATGTGAACGGTTTCATCTTTGTCGCCGAATATCGCCAACATCGGAAACCCTGCATCACCGGCCGCTTTAAAAATATCGTCCTGGCCGCGCAACGGAAAATGACGAAGAATATTCAACATTGCCGGAAAATACCCGCGATACTCCGCCTGGACAAGCGGATCACCGAGCAGCGGGCTGTCACCGCATTCATCACAAGGCGGCTTCCACGGCGCCAACAACTGGCGTCGCCCGACAACCCGCCACAGCCATTCACCGGCTATGGGCGTGCGTAATATGTTCGAAATTAAATCGTCGTCACGACCATGCATTCTAATCCCTGCCGGAACGATCAGCATCAGCCCTTTAATCTGGTCGGGATGTTGGCTGGCATAAAGCGTTGCAGCCATGGCGCCAGTTGACTGGCCCGCGATATAAAACGGTTTGTCCACGCCTGTCGCATCCAGCAATTCACGTACCTGGCGTTCAAAAAAAACTTGGTCGTATTTCTCGGTTGGGCGGTTGGAAAAACCGTGCCCAAACAAATCCGGTAACAAAACGCGATAGCCTGCGCCAGCTAGCTCTTTCGCGTTTTGCGCAAACATAAAATGAGGGATGTAAAGCCCGTGTAGCATGACGATAGTCTCGCCATTGGCGACTTCCCGTGCCGGTTCAACCCAGACATAGTGGAGTTTGCCGCTAGACAATTCTGCAAATTGGCCCGGTGCACGGCCACGCGCTTCATCATCAAACGGCTTGTCACCCATCCCAATCCACACATAGGGAACGATAAATGCGGCCGCGACCACCACCGCCAGAACTATAATAATCTTCTTTAACATGTGCTCTCCCCGCCGCTACACGTCTTGGCGTGACTGGATATTCACGAGCATAGTCATTGGCGGAACAGATTTCCACACTCATATACACCTGTCCAGTTTACACCTGCCCGGGCAAAAGCCTCGCGGCGCTTTCACGAACCAACAATACGCCTTGAGAGGTGAGCGTTTGTATTGCTATGGGCGCCAATCTCCTGAAATATGGCGGCTGTCATCAATGACAATCGATCGAATTACGCACACTGAATTTGGGGCCGGATGCTGGAGCTGAAATCCATCACCAAGCATGAACGCGGACAAGCGCATGTGGAGGGCGTCAGTCTTTCACTGGAGCCGGGTAAGCTGCATATATTGCTGGGCCCGACGCTGTCCGGAAAAACAACCTTGATGCGGTTGATGGCGGGCCTCGACAGACCCACAAGCGGTGAGATCGTTATGGGTGGCCAGACCATCACCGGCGTTCCGGTACGCAAACGCAATGTCGCAATGGTCTACCAGCAATTCGTCAACTACCCGTCGCTAAGCGTTTATGAAAACATTGCCTCGCCGTTGCGGGTTCGCGGCGCCGCCAGGCGAGACATCAGAAAAAAAGTAGAGGGCGCCGCTGAAGTTCTCGGGATTAAAGAGTTTTTGAGCCGGCGTCCGAACGAACTTTCCGGCGGCCAGCAGCAGCGCGTCGCATTGGCGCGCGCACTAGTCAAAGAGGCGTCGCTTGTCTTGCTTGATGAACCCTTGGCAAATCTAGACTACAAACTTCGCGAGGAGCTGCGCACAGAATTGCCCCGGATTTTTAAAGGCTCCGGCGCGGTGATTGTCTATGCAACCTCTGAACCCCGCGAGGCGATGTTGATTGGCGACAGCGTCACCTGCCTGCATGAGGGCCGCATCGCCAGCACCGGAACAGCGCGCGCGCTTTACGATCATCCAAACACGCTGGTCACTGCGAAAATCATGAGCGATCCGCCGCTGAATACGATACGCATCGAGAAAAAAGGCGCCGTTCTGAAACTTGGCGGCAGCAGCCGCCTGCATGTCGGCACCCACATGGAAACCCTGGCCGATGGGCCTTATGAAATCGGCCTGCGCGCGCATCACCTTGGTATCAGCGCGCCCGCTGGCGACGGCATAAAGGCCGTCGTCGCGACGACTGAAGTCACCGGCTCGGAAACAATGGTGCATGCGGAATTTATGGAAACGCGCTGGGTATCGCTGCTCCATGGCGTCCACGCATTAAATGCAGGAGATAAAATTTCACTTAATCCCGACGCGGATAAGCTGTTTGCATTTGATGAAACCGGCGCTCTTGTCGCCGCACCGGCGAGTTGAACGCAATGGCGCAGATTGATTTAAAAAATATCGCCCATTCCTACGCTGCGGCGCCATCATCAGAAGATGACTTCGCGCTTAAAAAGCTTGATGTCAGTTGGAAAGATGGCGGCGCTTATGCGCTTTTAGGCCCCTCAGGATGTGGCAAGACAACCCTCCTCAACATTATCTCTGGATTGCTGCAACCGACGCAAGGTGCGGTTCTATTTAACGGCGCTGATATAACGTCAAAACCGCCTGAGGCGCGCAACATCGCGCAGGTTTTTCAGTTTCCCGTAATCTACGACACGATGACGGTCTATCAAAACCTCGCCTTCCCGCTTCACAACCGCAAAGTCCCTAAGCGTGAAATTGACGTCCGCGTGCGCCGCCTCGCCGACATGCTGGAATTATCCAAATATTTGTCGCGCAAAGCGCGCGATTTATCCGCAGATGAAAAGCAAAAAATATCGCTTGGCCGCGGCCTTATCCGCGAGGATGTCGCCGCGATTTTATTTGATGAACCGCTTACAGTAATAGATCCGCAACTGAAATGGTCGCTCCGGTCTCAGCTGAAACGCCTTCATGCTGAATTCAATCACACCATGATTTATGTCACCCACGACCAGACTGAAGCGTTAACATTCGCAGATCAAGTAATCGTCATGTCCGAAGGCGAGATTGTGCAAACCGCCTCGCCGCAAGACTTGTTTGAGCGTCCGGCGCACACATTTGTCGGCCGGTTTATCGGCTCACCGGGAATGAATGTTCTGCCCTGCGCAATCGACAACGCCAATGTCGTCCTTGCCGGTCACGAGGTCAATATCGGCCGTAGCGTTACTCTGCCCTCTGGCGCCGAACGCATTGAGCTTGGCGTACGCCCGGAATTTGTTAAAATTAGTACTGACGAGGACGCCCTGCCGGTAACGGTTGAGGCGATTGAGGACGCCGGGCGATATCGCATAGCGCGTTTGCGATTGCACGACTTGCAGCTTGCGGCGATCCTACCCGATGGTGCAGCGCTGCCTTCTGGGGGGACCACTGGCGTTTCATTCGATACGGAAAATGCGCACATCTACGCCGACGGCCATCTCGTGGAAAGGCAAGCCTAGCGCCCATGCAAAAAACACATGACCATAAAGCCTTGTGGCTCGTCGCGCCCGCATTATTGCTAGTGGCGTTTACAGCCGTCATTCCTTTAATGACCGTGGTGAATTATTCTGTACAGGATACATTTGGAAACAATCAATTCTTCTGGGTCGGCACAGAATGGTACCGGGAAATTCTACGCTCGGACCGGTTTCACGCCGCCTTCCTCAGGCAAATCATGTTTTCCGCCACAATTTTAGCGATTGAAATTCCCCTCGGCCTCGCAATTGCGCTCTCCATGCCAAAGAAGGGCCTGGGCGTTTCTGTTTGTCTCGTGTTGATGGCGCTGCCGCTTTTGATCCCCTGGAATGTGGTCGGTACGATCTGGCAGATTTTTGCGCGGGTCGATATCGGTCTTCTCGGCCATACGCTGAACGGGCTTGGTATAGATTTCAACTACACGCAAAACGCTGGCGCCGCATGGGCGACGCTCATCATCATGGATGTCTGGCATTGGACAAGCCTGGTGGTGCTGCTTTGTTATGCAGGGCTAGTCGCCATCCCGCCGGCTTATTATCAAGCGGCGCGTATCGATGGCGCATCGCGCTGGGCGGTTTTTCGTTATATTGAACTTCCCAAAATGAGCCGCGTGTTACTCATTGCGGTTTTGTTGCGGTTCATGGACAGCTTCATGATCTATACCGAGCCTTTCGTCGTCACCGGCGGCGGCCCCGGCAACGCCACCACGTTTCTTTCCGTTGACCTCGTTAAAATGGCGATCGGCCAGTTTGACTTGGGCCCGGCGGCGGCGATGTCGGTGATTTATTTTCTCATCGTCATTTTAGTCTCATGGGCGTTCTACACCATCATGACACGGGAAGATTTTGAACCATCCGGAGGCGCGCGATGAACGCCTCGCGAAAGAAATTTCGCGCAAAATATCTTGCGCCAACGCTTTACATCATTTTCCTGATGACGCCGATCTACTGGCTATTGACGATGAGCCTCAAAACCAATCAGGAAATCCTCTCAACCTTTTCCCTTTGGCCTAAAAACCTGACCTTTGCGAATTACATTGTCATCTTCACCGATGCATCGTGGTATTCCGGGTACATCAATTCGATGATCTATGTTTCAATGAATACGGTGATTTCCGTGCTGGCTGCGTTGCCAGCAGCTTACGCGTTCTCGCGGCACCGGTTCCTCGGCGATAAACATATTTTCTTCTGGCTACTGACCAATAGAATGGCGCCGCCGGCGGTGTTCGCCCTGCCGTTCTTCCAGCTTTATTCATCAATCGGCCTTTTCGACACCCATATCGCCGTCGCCCTGGCGCATACGCTTTTCAATATCCCGCTGGCAATTTGGATTTTAGAAGGCTTCATGTCCGGCGTACCACGCGAGATTGATGAAACGGCTTATATTGACGGCTATTCCTTTCCTAAGTTCTTCGTAAAAATATTCATGCCGCTAATCGCAAGCGGTATCGGCGTTGCGGCGTTTTTCTGTTTTATGTTTTCATGGGTCGAATTGCTCATCGCACGGACACTAACCTCTGTTGCGGCAAAACCCATCGCCGCGGTGATGACACGAACGGTTTCCGCCTCAGGCCTCGATTGGGGCGTTCTCGCGGCGGCGGGTATTTTGACCATCCTTCCCGGCGCCTTGGTCATCTGGTTTGTGCGCCATCACATCGCGCGCGGCTTCGCGCTCGGGCGTGTGTAGGAATTAGGAGGCGGCAATGGACCTTTCATGGATGGCCTGGACGGCGCCCACCGCAGTGTTCTTTAGCGCCATCGGAACCATTCTCGCCTTAATGGCGGCCTTGTATTTCCTGCGGCCAGATGGAGCCGAACCGCGTCCGGGGCTGTTTTTCGGGCTCGCCACCACACGCGGCGACCGGCTGTTTATTTCCCTGCTGGGTAGCGCCTTTATCCATCTGGCATGGCTTGGCGCAACCGGCTATGATCTGAAATGGGCGGCGGTAATCTCGTTTGTTTACGCCGCAATTGTTTTTCGGTGGGGGTGATCTTGTTGGTTTTCGTTCCCGCAGATTCACCGTCGCAACCCGGCTCGCCGGTGTTTTCGTTATGAGGAGTACTTCATGAGACTGCTGTCGATAATAAAACAAACCGCCAGTGTTCTAGCGATTGCGGCCATCGCCGCCGGTTCAGCCCATGCTGATATGGATGCCGCGCGCAAATGGATAGGCGAAGAATTCCAGCCCTCGACCTTAAGCCAGGACGAACAGCAAGCCGAGATGGCATGGTTCATCAAGGCCGCCGAGCCCTTCAAGGGGATGGAAATCAACGTCGTGTCGGAGACTATCGCGACGCATGAATATGAATCCAAAAAACTCGCCAAAGCATTTTTTGAAATCACCGGCATCAAGGTCAATCACGACCTCATCGGTGAAGGCGACGTTATTGAAAAACTGCAAACCCAAATGCAGACCGGGCGAAATATCTACGACGCTTATGTCAATGATTCCGATTTGATCGGCACGCATTATCGCTACAATCAGGTTGTCGCGCTGTCCGACTGGATGGCTGGCGAAGGCAAGGATGTTACCCTGCCGAGCCTTGATATTGACGACTTTATCGGACGGTCTTTCACCACCGCGCCAGACGGAAAACTTTACCAACTCCCAGACCAGCAATTCGCTAACCTCTATTGGTTTCGCTATGACTGGTTTACCGATCCCGACCTCAAAGCCCGCTTCAAGAAAAAATACGGATATGAACTAGGCGTTCCGGTGAATTGGTCCGCCTACGAAGATATTGCTAACTTCTTCACTAATGACGTGCGTGAAATCGATGGCATGCGCGTCTATGGTCATATGGATTACGGCAAAAAAGACCCATCGCTCGGCTGGCGGTTTACCGATGCATGGCTCTCCATGGCCGGCGCGGGCGATACGGGCATCCCCAACGGCTTGCCTGTGGATGAGTGGGGCATTCGTGTTGACGGCTGCCGCCCGGTCGGCTCATCGGTTGCGCGCGGCGGCGCAACCAACGGCCCTGCCGCCGTTTACGCGGTGCAAAAATATATCGACTGGCTAAAAGCTTACGCCCCGCCGCAAGCTGCCGGCATGGTGTTTTCCGAAGCTGGCCCTGTCCCCGCACAAGGCGCCATCGCCCAGCAAATATTCTGGTACACGGCGTTCACCGCCGACATGGTGAAACCGGGTCTGCCGGTCGTCGCCGAAGACGGTACGCCGAAATGGCGCATGGCCCCCTCGCCGCACGGCGCCTACTGGCAGGAGGGTCAAAAGCTTGGCTATCAGGACGCCGGGTCGTGGACATTGATGAAGTCAACGCCAGTCAAGCGGCGCAAAGCGGCGTGGCTTTATGCGCAGTTTGTGGTTTCCAAAACCGTATCGTTAAAGAAGAGCCATGTCGGCCTCACCTTCATTCGGGAGTCAGACATTCAGGATCAATCGTTCACGGACCGCATGACCGAGCTTGGCGGGCTGGTTGAGTTTTACCGCTCGCCCGCTCGCCTTCAATGGTCGCCAACCGGCACGAATGTTCCGGACTATCCGAAACTTGCCCAACTTTGGTGGCAAAATATCGGCGACGCCTCCTCCGGCGCCAAGACCGCGCAACAGGCGATGGACGCCCTCGCTGACGCACAAGATAAAATCTTGTCGCGACTGGAGCGTGCTGGCGTGCACGGGGAATGCGGACCGAAGCTCAACAAGAAAACCAATCCCGCCGATTGGCTGGCGAAAGAAGGCGCGCCCAAGGCCAAGCTCGCCAATGAACGCCCGGCGCCGCAAACCATTGACTATGACACGCTGGTTGAAAGCTGGCGCTAAAGCAGCGCTTAGCTCTCCACCGCTACAGCCTTCCCGTATAGGCGGCTTCAAAAATCTCACGGGCGGCCGCTGCGTCGAGCTTTACCGGGTTCGTCGCTGCGGTCGGGTCAATGGCGGCCATTTCGGAAATCTTCTGCACTTGCGCATCATCAACGCCAAAGTCTTTTAATGTATGCGGAACATTTATTTCTGATCTGAGGTCAATCAACCACATCATCAACCCGTCAAATTTTCCATCAATGCCTAAGAAAGCCGATAGCCGCTCGATCTTCTCCTCGATTGCCTTGCGATTAAAGACAAGCACATATGGCATGATCACGGCGTTGGTCATGCCATGATGGGTGTCATAGAGGGCGCCTATAGGGTGCGACAGGGAATGAATGGCGCCGAGCCCTTTTTGAAAAGCGACGGCGCCCATGGACGCGGCTGCAAGCATCTTCGCGCGCGCTTCTATATTGGCGCCATCCTTGACGGCGTCACCCAGCGCATCTTTAACCAGCCGCATGCCCTCTAACGCAATCCCTTCCGACTGCGGATGAAATGTCGGGGCGCAATAGGCTTCCAGGCAATGGGCGAACGCATCCAGCCCCACCCCCGCCGTCAGAACCGGCGGCATCCCGACGGTTAGTTGCGGATCAGAAATCACGCATGCCGGCATCATCCGGGGGTGAAAAATGATTTTCTTCTCAAGCGCGTCCTCTTTAACGATAACCGAGGCGCGGCCAACCTCTGACCCCGTTCCCGCCGTCGTCGGCACGGCAATCACCGGCGCAATCGCATCGCTGTCAGCACGGCGCCACCAATCATCGATGTCTTCATAGTCCCACAGCGGGCGCGATTGGCCATGCAGAAATGCAATCGCCTTACCGCAATCAATTGCACTGCCGCCGCCAAAGGCGATGACGCCGTCATGACCGCCATCACGAAATGTTTTGGCGCCGGCATCGACATTCGCGCCGGTCGGGTTTGGCTTAAGGTCTGAGAACAGCGCAACGCCCAAACCCGCCGCGCGACATTGCGCCAAGGCGCTCTCAATCATTGGAAATTTTGCAAGCACCGGGTCCGTCACTAACAAAGGCCGACGCATACCCACACTCGCGCAAACATCCGCCAGCTCATTGATGCGGCCTGCGCCGAAGCGAATTGATGTCGGATAACTCCAGTCAGCATACATCTGCATGGGTCATGCGCCCTTTAGATTTGGTGTTTCAGATGAAATGATTTCAGCCGCGTCAATGTGCTGTAGCCGATTGATGACAGCGTCGCGCCGCGCCCGGTATTTTTAACGCCGGTCCAAGCCAGCGCCGGGTCGAGATAGTCGCAGCGGTTCATGAACACGGTTCCGGTTTCAATCTGGCTGCCAAGCTTTTGCGCGCGTTCGAGATCCGCCGTCCAGATCGAAGCGCTCAACCCATAGGCGCTGTCGTTCATCAACCGAACAGCCTCGCTATCACCGCGCACGTTCATAATGCCGACCACAGGCCCGAACGATTCTTCCACCATCACCGTCATGGAATGATCGACATCGACAAGCGCCTGCGGCGCCATATAGGCCGAGCCCGGCGCATCCAGTTTGAAATCCTTCGCATTGATCAACGCGCGGGCGCCGGAATTCACCGCTGAATTGATTTGTCCACGCACAAAATCTGCCGCTGCCGGCTTCACCATCGGCCCCAGCGTTGTGGCTTCGTCCAGCGGATTACCCAAAATATAAGCCCGCGTGCGCTCTGCAAAACCATCAACGAAATCCTGGAATACTTTGTCACTCACATAGATGCGCTCAATCCCGCAACAGCTTTGGCCTGAATTAAAATAGGCGCCGTCGGCAAGGTTTTCGATGGCATGATCAAGGTCTGCATCCTCTCGCACATAAGCGGGGTCCTTGCCGCCGAGCTCCAGCCCAACCCCCATAAATGTTTTCGCCGCCGCCATAGAAATCGCCCTGCCGCCTGAAACCGAACCGGTAAAATTCACCTGGTCGATTTTGTTGCTGGCGATCATGGCTGCGGATTGGTCATGAGTGAGGCAAAGATTTTTAAACACGCCTGCCGGCAAGCCCGCCTTGTCACAAGCCGTCTGCAACCGCTCACCCACGCACGCCAAGGGTTTGCGCGGCGTGTTTTAAGATGACGGTATTGCCGGCCATCAATGCCGGGATCAGCGAATTTACCGCTGTGAGATAGGGGTAATTCCACGGCGCGATAATAAAAACCACGCCCATGGGAACGCGTTCCATGAAACGGCGGGCGCCGTCCATGGGCGCTGGTTCAATCGGCGCCAGCGCCGCCTCGGCAATCGCGATCATGTGGCGCGCGCGCTCCTCAAAGCCGTGCAATTCTCCGGCGCCAAACCGAACAGGGCGTCCCATCTGCCATGCGAGCTCGGGCGTGATATCCGCTTCCATGGCCAGCACATTATCGACAATAGCTGTGCAATATGGTGTGCGCTCGGCGATAGAAAGAGCAGACCAATCGACTTGCGCAAGATGCGCAGCGGCGAGCGCCATCTCAATTTCTTTACCGGTCGCAACCGGGCGTTCAAGATATACCGAGCCGTCAACCGGCGATATGCATCGTGTCATCTCTGTCATACCGGGTGTCCGTTATGAGCGTTCAAATCCGCGCTTCAATTCCCAATCCGTGACGCAGCGATCATATTCTGACTGCTCCCACCGCGCTGCATGCACATAGTGATTAATCACCGCGTCCCCAAACGCAGCGCGTAACATTTCCGACCGGTCAAGCATCTCGGTCGCGGCGCGCAACGTTGCGGGCACCGCGCGCAGGTTGTCATCGCCATAAGCGTCGCCGACAAAGCCCGGCGCCAATGTCATTTTCTTTTTAATGCCGTCAATGCCGGCGGCGAGGAGCGCGGCTTTTGCCAGATAAGGATTGAGATCGCCACCGCCGACCCGGCATTCACAGCGTATCGCTTTTGACGCTTCGCCGCATAAACGAAAGCCAGCCGTACGATTGTCGCGTGACCACACCAGCCGTGTTGGTGCAAACGTGCCGGCCTGAAACCGTTTATAGGAGTTGATGAACGGCGCCAGAAAATATGTGATCGCCTCACCATGGGCCAACAGCCCCGCCATAAATTGCCGCATCAATTTCGACATTCCGTATTCGGCGGTTTCGTCAAAAAACAACGGCTTCTTGCCGGCCTTGTCCCATAGCGACATGTGAATGTGACAGCTATTACCGGCGAGCTCATGCTTCCATTTTGACATGAAGGTGATGGCCCGCTCATGACTGTGGGCAATTTCTTTCATGCCGTTCTTCATGATGACATGGCGGTCGGCCATAGTCAGCGCATCCGCATAGCGGACATTCAGCTCTTGTTGGCCAGGCCCCCACTCGCCTTTGGAATTTTCAACCGGAATGCCGGCGCCCTGCATGCCATTGCGCATCGCGCGCAAGAGGGGCTCTTCTTTAGATGTCTGTAGGATATGATAGTCTTCGATGAAGGCGCCGCTGGGTTTTAAATCTTGAAAATGTTTCTCCGTAGCGGAGCCATAAGTTTCATGAAACAAATAAAACTCAAGCTCCGAAGCGGTCATCGCCGTCATGCCCATGGCATCGAGCCGCGCAAGCTGACTTTTAAGCATCGCGCGCGGGCTGATCGGCGCCGGCTTGCCTGTGTGGTCCAGAATATCGCACAGAACCAGCGCCGTTCCCTCAAGCCAGGGCGTAATGCGCAACGTGGAAAGGTCGGGCTTTAAAATAAAATCGCCATAGCCCTTATCCCAACCCGTCGCCTCATAGCCGGGCACAAGCTCCATTTCCATATCATTGGCGAGAAGATAATCGCATGCATGGGTTTCCTCGTAGCCGCCATCGATAAAGAATTCCGCATGAAACCGCTTGCCCATAAGCCGGCCTTGCATATCCGGAAAGCAAACAAGAACCGTATCGATGCGATCTTTGCGAACTTCATCCCGTAATTCGTCCAGAGAAAGCAGACCCTTCATCAGATTTATCCGTGGTTAGATTGTTTTGATATTGCGTGCTGGTCCATTGCAAATTGTTCTTCCGGCGACAAGACAAGGTGGCGTCTGCCATAGGCGGCAAAATAGACGATGCCGACCGCGAACCACCCCGCAACGGCCAAGACGCCGGCGCGGTAGGTAGGATCGCTGAGCTGGTAATACAATGTAAGCAGAGCAATCACTATTGTCGCCCATGCGCCGAGCGGCCCGAGCGGGCTGCGAAATGGTCGTTCAATTGAAGGCATGTTTTTGCGCAGCAGCAGGAAGGAGGCCGCCTGCAATACGTAAGAAAACATCGCGCCGAAAACCGCCATGTTTAACAATGTTCCGCCGATGATGCTTTCGCCCCGCGCCGCCCCAGCCAGAAGCCACACCGTCATCATCACGGTGAGGCCGACGGCCGAGCCAAAAATCATCGCCACATAAGGCGTTTTGCGCTTGCCATGAGTTAGCGACAAAAATTGCGGAAAATATCCGGCGCGCGAAAGAGAATAAATCTGCCGGCCTTTGGCGAAAATAATCGTGTGGAAGGACGCAACCAGGCCGATGACCGCCACTAGGGCGAGCAGCTTGGCGGTGCTGCCGCCATAGATGGCGCGGAAACCATCCAGCAACGGCTCGCCCGATTGACCGAGCGCATAAGAACCAACGCCAATGACGCTGGCGTTCAGGAATAAAATTGCGAACGCAGAAATGATGAGCGTCACCATGCCTGCGATAATCCCGCGCGGCATATCACGTTTGGGGTCAATCGATTCTTCCGCCGCCAGCGGCAATTGTTCTATCGCCAGAAACAACCAGACCGCAAACGGCAACGCCGCGAGCGCGCCAGAAAATCCAAACGGCAGGAACGGCCCGCCGCCGCCCTCAAGCTTTTCACCGTCCGCGCCAATATCAAGCGCCCATGCGTTAAAATCGATATTCGGCAGAGCTGAAAACCAAAACACGATCAGACAGGTCAACGCCGCTAATGTGACCAGCAAGGTTACACGAAAGGATAACTCAACGCCGACGATGTTCAGCGTCACAAACACCGCATAGCCCAAGAACCAATAGACAGGCAAAATACTGTCCGGCGTTTCAAAGATTCCGGAAAGATAAGACGAGATAAAAAACACAATCACCGCGGGCGTCAGAATGAATTCGACATTCTCCGCCAACCCGGTCACAAACCCGCCCCAGGGGCCCATCGCGGTTCTGGCGAAAGAATAAGCGCCGCCCGTATGCGGTAAGGCCGGGCTCATTTCTGCGATCGAAAATGTCAGCCCCAAATACATCGTCATGATGATGATGGTGGCGATGAACATGCCGCCCCAGCCGCCAACGCCTAGGCCGAGATTCCAGCCCGAAAAATGCCCCGAAATAACCGCGCCAACACCCAGCGCCCAAAGCGACCATACGCCAGCATAGCGCTTCAGGCCGCGTTTTTCGAAATACCCCTCGTCAGGGCGCGCATAGACAACGCCGCCGCTTGTATCTTCCGACATCTATTCACCTTGTGCTGGTTGCCATTTCTCGCAACCCTAACGGTGATTGCTGATGGCGTCACACGGTTATTACAGGTGTAGGGCAAACAAGCTCTCAGCAAAGACTGAGTACCGGCGTGGCGATACCTGCAACAATTGAAAAGGCCGCGCCAGTTGGCGCGGCCTCAAAATAGTCAGAAAGAAAAAACAGGTGCCTTACCCCTACAGATAATTCTGCAGGGGTAGAGCAACTCCTAGAAGCTGAGCCGTACCGTCGCGCCATAGGTGCGCGGATCATTCGGATAGCCGTTAAGGCTGCCCGGTTGCGCCACCGAGTCGAAGATGCCTTGGGCAAATTCTTCATCAGTGATGTTTTTGATCCAGCCAATGAGCTGCCAGCCTTGATCCGGATTGCCAACACCAACACTGGCGTTAAGCATGCTTTGAGACGGCACAAGTTTCAAAGGATTCTGGTCGCCGCCAGCATTAAACTTGGCTCCATACTGGTACTCGCCGCGGACATACCCTTCCAATTCCCCCATGGGTATAACCCACGTCGCTGTTGCCACTGCACTGACTTTGGGGACGCCCAAGTCTGGCAGGCCGCTAAAGTCGCGCGTATTCGTAAACGCCGGGTTGGCGATCGTCATGCCCGGATTGGCTGGATCCTCAATCGTTGGCGAACAAGTCACCTGCGACGCAGGGAGATTGAGCGGATCAAGAAAGCCGGAGCTGAAGCAAGAACCGCGTACGAAGTCAGTGAAATCGGCATCGAGGTAAGTTACAGCGCCAGTAAGAATAAAGTTTTCAAACGGGTTGATCATGGTTTCAAACTCAAAACCCTGAATTTTTCTTTCACCCGCATTGGTCAGGTCAAAAGATGTGCCGTTGAAAATATTCGCCTGGAAGTCTGTAATCTTCTGATCGAATAATGCGACATTTACGGTCATCGCTCCATCGAAGAGACTGCTTTTGGCGCCAATTTCAAACGACCTTGTCGTTTCCGGTGCAAAATCAGCCGTAGATACAGATGAACCGGCAGACAAGTTAAACCCACCGGATTTAAAGCCCGTCGAGTAGCTGCCATAGACGTTGAGATTATCACTTACGTCATAGGCGATCCGCCCAAGATAGGAGACTTCATCATCCGTACGCGAAGCGGAGTAGTTCGCGAAAGGGTTCGGAAAGAACTGAAACGGCGAAAGCCCGGCGAAGGTGCCGACTGGGAGCGGGCCGCCAAATGCAGGCGGCAAGAACGCCAGTAGCGGAATATTGGTCAAATCCAATGCGAGGAACGGCCCCGTGACCTGAACATCGCTGACAACGTCCTTTGTTTCTGATTCCCAGCGAATGCCGCCGGTCACTGTGAGGTCATCAGTGAGATGATAATCAAGTGTACCGAAAACGGCGATGCTTTCATCATCCTGCGTGAACAGCTCCTGGTCCAAGCCGACACCGTTAGCGAGGAAAGAGCCGGGGGTGGCCGCGCCAAACCCGACCAGAATAGTTTCCAGCGAAGTAATGGCCCCGCCGCTGGCAAGGTCGGCAAATGGGCGCAAGGTCGGACCAAAGGTCGAAGTCCGGTCATGGGTCAGATTCTGGTTAAAGTAGAAGGCACCAACCATCCAGTCCAGCCGGTTGTCGCCAGTTGATGTCAGACGCAGTTCTTGTGTGAAGGTGTTATAGTTTTCACGATTTTGATTGACGAGTGAAAGCGGCAGATCGACAAAATCGGAGTCGATATCATTTGCTTCGTCAAAGTCCCGATAGGCAGAAATTGATGTAAGCTCAGCATAGCCCAGATCGATATTCACCTCACCAGAAAAGCCATAAGTTTCTTGTTGGGTAAGCAAAGGCCCATTAAACGCCACCTGGCGGTCAAACGGCATAGCTGGCAAAATATTGCCCCCAAGAAGCGTGCCGAGGACGAACGCATTGGTCGGGTTATTGAGGAAGAACGGCGCTGCACAGCAGTTTTCGTCGATTTTGCTGTAATCGCCAATGAGCCGAATAGAGACCCTATCCGACGGTTCAATCAACAACTGTCCGCGGACCGCCCAGCGATCCCGGTCGTTTACATCTTCGCCAGTTGTCACATTGTCTAGAAAGCCGTCACGTTTATTGACATTGCCTGATATACGGAACGCAACATTCTCACTAATCGGCCCGGTCAAGCTGCCTTTCATGATGACCTGATTGTAATTCCCATAAGTCACTTCTGCATCAGCGCCAATTTCAAATTCCGGCTTTTTGGTGATGATGCTGATAACGCCAGCGGGCGTGTTGCGGCCATAAAGCGTGCTTTGTGGGCCGCGCAAAACCTCGATACGTTCTACTGTCGGGAAATCGTTGATGGCTGCGCCTTGGCGTGAACGGTAAACGCCATCAACAAAAACGCCGACTGACGGCTCAAGCCCGGCATTGTTGCCCGACGTGCCGATGCCGCGAATAGAAAAGACCGTCTGCGACGATGATTGTTGTTGGACGACCGTTAGCGACGGCGCCAGAAGCTGCAGATCGCGAACATCGCGTATCTGCGAATCTCTTAAATCGTCAGCGCCAATAACGCTGACCGCAACCGGTGTTTCCTGCAGCGTTGTTGCACGCTTCGTGGCAGTAACGATGATGACGTCATCTGCGGCAAGCGCAGCGCTCGATGCAACCGCGACAGCAATTACGGATGCAGTGCCACATACGATTTTCTTCAGATTATTCATTCTTGACCCTCCCAGCGTCGATTTTGTTGCTCTCACACACGGTGTGGCAACTGAACGGAATTTCCCACACCAGTGTTTCATTGAAATGAATTTTATAACAGTGAGGCGGTGCAAAAACCCATGTTTTTAAAAGTTAAGTGATATTTATATCACGTATGCTAACACGAAATTAACAGGATCATGCACATTCCTGCACCAAGCCATTTTTGGCCTGCACCAAGCCATTATTGGCGTCGCCTGTGGTTTCAGGGAACAGCGCCAGAACAGCTTGCAGAATTATGCACCGCTCTTTCATTGACTTTAAGCGCTTATCATCTGTGAGCCGCTTATAAATGGCTTCGGCCGTAAGTGAATACCCTGACCTCTAGGCATATCCAGCACCAGGCTTCGCCCTTGGGGGCCGTCCCACGCCCGCCCCTGCGGCAAGTCTTTGTTCCGGCCTCGGCCAGGATTGCCGGAATAGGCGAACTCCGCCCAATAGGACATCCCCAATAGGACATCATTGCGTCTGAAAGGTCGCGCTGGGACGAAACGCGCTTTGGCGGGAAAACCTTCGGACCGCCAACAGGAAATGTGTCAAAAGAATCAAATATAAACGGTAGCTCCATAGCATGCGCTGCGCCGATTAACTTGGCAAAATCGGCGAACAGGAAGCGCCCCTCCTCATCCCAATTAAGGCGGTACATCTTTGCATGGCCGTCTCCAAAGAAATGTGTATGCGTATTCATCCTAACCATGAGCGATTTGGCAAGCGCTAAGAACAGGAGCGCATATGTCCGAACCAAACCGAAACAGCTTTAAAGGGTTTGTGGCTTATGCGGCGCCCGGCGCGCCCGAGGCGATGATCCTTTATTGCGCCGCTATGGTCATTCCAGGATTTTTCACAACCGAGATCGGTCTTTCCGCCGCCTTTGTCGGCATCGTATATACGATTTCAAGATTGTTTGACGCAGTCACCGACATTGGCATCGGCTATTTGTCAGACCGCACAAAGTCGCCAATCGGGCCTAGAAAACCGTGGCTCATTGCCGGAACGGTGGTCTCGGTTATTGCTGTATTTTATCTTTACAACCCATCCGATAGTAATCCGGAATTTCGTTATGCCGCATCAACATTTGCGCTTTATCTCGGCTGGACCATGGCAATCGTTCCTTACGACGCATGGGGCGCTGAACTCAGCCGCGATTATATGGACCGCAATCGAATATTCACGTTGCGGGCTATCGCCTACTATATCGGCAGCATGATTTTCCTGGCGATGCCAATGCTGCCATGGTTCAGCGGCGATTTTGACCGCGAAGTTCTACGCTATAGCGCCTGGCTGGTTGCGATCATGTTTATCGGCGCGACAACAATCGCTGTTTTCTTGGCGCCGCAAGGCCGCGCTTCGCGCAGCGGTCAAGCGCCGACACTAAAAGGCATATTGAAAACGCTGCTCAGCAATCGCCCTTTGCAATATTACGTTGTGATGTTTCTTCTTGGCGGGCTTAGCCTTGGGATAACGCTGGCTCTTTCCTATGTCTATGTGAATGCCTATCTCAAGCTCGAAGGAAAATTCGCAAGCATTTTGTTCTTTTATGTATTGGCGAATTTCATCGCCATACCTTTTTGGTTTCTGGTGACGCGCAAAGTTCAAAAACACAAAGCATGGGCCATTGGGCTCCTTATCCATGGCGTATGCTATCCGCCGCTTGCATTCCTTACACCGGGCGCTGCTGGCGCATTCTGGATATTGTTGGGGCTGACATCTTTTTCAGGCTTTGCTTATTCGGTTACAAATATTGTCTCGAAATCGTTGCTCGGCGATATAATCGACTACGATCAGCTGGAAACGGGCGAAAATCATTCCGCCAGTATTTTCGCCGTTTCCGCTTTGGTGCAAAAGCTAACCGTCGCGCTGGGCGGAGGTCTGTCTTTTTTAATGCTGGCCTGGCTCGGATACGAGCCCTCCAGCGCTAACAACTCAGCCACCAGCATCTTGTTTGGGTTGAAGTTCACCTATTTGATATTGCCGTTTTTCTTAAGCACGGCCGCCGCATATCTGTTATGGCGTTTTCCACTTAATCAAGCACGGCATGAGGAAATTAAACGCAAGCTCGATGCACTAGATGGGTAATCTTCTGCCCCAACTCATAATCGGATGAGAATTACAAAAACTTATTCGGGCTGGCTGTCGTTACGCTATCAAAACCCAAGGCAATGCATTTTGTAAAATCATCCGGGTCTTCTACGCCCCAGGTAGATACTTTAACGCCGGCCAGGTGCGCAGCTTCAATAGCTTCCAGCGTCACGTCGCCAAAATATGGCGACCAATAAGTCCCGCCGGCCTCTGCAACAGCTTCCCACGGTCTGCCGATGCGCATCTTGTCGTCAAACCCTATGATCGCCGGCCAAGGCGCAGGCCCTGTCAATGCGCGCTCAATACGCCTGCCTTCGTCTTCAAATGCCGGAACCGCCAACAAGGCTTCAGGGTTGATGGTTAGAAATCCGGTTTGAATATTTGGATTTGTCGTCTGTACACGTTGCAATAACCGCCAGTCAAAACAGATCACCACAGCGCGGCTAACAAAATTCGCCCGTTCAATCGCATCTACAATCTTGCCAGCAAATTCTTCAACGCATGCGGCTCGCAGCTCACTATCAAAAGGATCAGATTTCGGCTCTATCCACAATTGTGAATGCGTATCTTCAAGGCGGGCGTAAATCTCAAAAACCTCTTGAAGCGTCGGCGCGGCTTCCCCGTCACATGGCGCCTGATCAGGGTAACGCATCGCAATTGAGCTGCCCGGTCGTGTCCGGCCGACATCATAGTCGCGAATGGCCGACAGGGTCATTTCCGCAAGCGCCGGTCCGGTCTCGCTCAACCATTTTCCATCTTGGCCGCGCGCTATATCCTTACTCAATCGATAATCATGATGAAGAACCATCTCTAAATCGCGCGTTAGATGAATATCAATTTCTGAACCATCCGCGCCAAGCACAGATGCGTTCGCGATAGCCGCCAACGTATTTTGCGGCATCAGCCCTGCCCCGCCCTGGCTTGCAATTATCGTGGGCTTGGCTGCCGGGATCTTCATAATCTTTCTCTGCCTGATAGCGCCAACCTACTACTGATTATTGCAATCCATAAAGATAATTCGTCATCATGCTGATTCATTCATCCGTATTCGTTTTTAACAATGTCGCAAGCGTATTGATCAAAACGGATCGCGCGTCAGCTTCAGAAACGCCCAAAAGGGCAAATTCTCTGTCAGCAACTGCATCCGCCAACCGCTCAATGATTAGCAATGTCGCTATTCGTTGCGGCCGTCCGATTGAATCGGCGGCAGGATTTATTTCACTGAATTTTTCCAGATGGCGTTTGCGGCTAGCAGCGCGCACTGTCGCAACGGCCTCATTTTCCACCGTAAGACGTCGCAAGTCACGACGAAAAACACGATAGACCCGATGGTGCGCTATAACTGTGTCAGCGATTTTTCCAACGTCGGCGGACTGCTCCAACAGCTCCAACTCTTTTTGGGTCCAGGTTTCGTAAACCGCAAAAAATACTTCCAGCTTATCGCCAAAATGTCGGTAGAACGTTTGCGGCGCAAACCCAGCGCGACTGGCGATTTGGTTGGAGTTGGTTCCTGAATATCCGAACTCTCTAAACTCTTTCTCGGCGGCTTCAACAAGGCGCTGATGAGTAGGTTTATTGTCCTGAGTAGACCTCTTTTTTGATACGGTCTCCACGCCCATAACCCCACCTGCAGTCGTGATAATTGATGACAGTAATACGATGAATATATGTGATATATATATCACCCCGCTCATAAAGCGTTACAACATTCGGTCAAGCTGATCATCCCCCAGGCGGGGGAGTGCGACATGAAAGGATGCGCTAAGGTCGGCGCTGACAGGGGTAATCATCCCAAACCGGGCACAAAAGAAACGCATGCGCACGGCACCAAAATCTGAACATCTTTTAGTTATGCGTCTCGAGATGGCCGACCGGCTGCTTAAGTTTATTTCTGATGGCGATCAGCGGCCGGAAATTGTTGCGCTCCTAACCGAGCTTGATGAAATCGACCCTGACTTCGACAACACGCTGCAAAAGCTCGAATTGAAGCTCCAGATCAAGGCCAATTTTTTGCGCTAGCGGATTTTTGGACGCTCTCTATTCTTAAAATCGCTGATGCAGCATTGTCGGCGTGGCTAATCCTCATGCACAGCGTATGAAAAACCACAAGCTTACCGCCTGACCTCGACCTATCTCCTTCCCGGCTGTATGACGGGCGATCACATCCGGGCGCCGGCCCGCTCAACATCAAAGTGACCACGACAAGCGCATGCCCGTTCTCGTCCTGCTCTTTTTTATCACGGCAGTGCTATATGCCTCGGTCGGCTTCGGCGGCGGCTCGACTTATAATGCGCTTCTTGTTCTTCATGGTGCGGATTATCGTATCCTCCCTTCGATTGCGCTGATCTGCAACATCATTGTTGGCGCTGGCGGTGCGTTCAGGTTTTCGCGCGCCGGCCATCTCGATTGGCGGGCGCTGGCGCCGTGGATTGTTGCGTCTGTTCCCGCCGCTTGGATTGGCGGGCGCATTCCCATCTCCGAGACTTTCTTCATCGCCGCCCTCGGGCTGACTTTGCTAGCGGCGGGGGTGCGCCTCGCCTTTGAGCGCACTCCGGCAGCGCCCGGCGGCGAATTTCACCCGCCCCCCGCAACGCTCGCAATTGCCATTGGCGCAGCGCTCGGTTTTATCTCAGGCCTGGTCGGCATTGGCGGCGGGATTTTTCTGGCGCCGGTGTTGTATTTTTTGCGCTGGGGCTCCCCACAAAAAATCGCCGCCGCCTGCAGCTTGTTTATTCTGGCGAACTCGCTTTCGGGCCTTGCCGGTCAGGCGATGAAGCTGGGCGACGTCGGCGGCGTTTCCATGCTTGCCGAATACTGGATGGTGTTTCCCGCCGTGCTGATCGGCGGGCAAATCGGCTCGCGCCTTGGCGCCTCAAAATTAAGCCCGGCCACCGTCAAGCGCCTGACCGCAGCTTTAATCCTCTATGTCGCCATAAGGCTGTTATGGCGCTGGGGTAGTCTCGTTTTCTAGTTGACAATCGAAAACACGCATGGGCATTTTGACATTAGATGGCGCCCCTAACCGGGCTTAAAAGGGAATCCGGTTTCAATCCGGAACTGTTCCCGCAACTGTAAGCGGTTAGCCGTCAGCCACGAACCACTGGAGCTGCCCGCTCCGGGAAGGAGGCTGTCGGCGATGACCCGCGAAGTCAGGAGACCTGCCATCGCGTCGCTCGTTCCCGGCCGGGATAGCCGTAAGGACAGGGTCTGAATTCCTCAGAAGCGACAATCTAAAACCCCCGCCCGCAAGGCGGATTTTGTCAGCTATCAGTACCCGGATGAGTTCCGGGTTGAGGAGTTTATTAATGACGATCAAATATGGAACTGCCTGCGCAGCAGCGGCGCTTTTCTGCGTCGCGCCGGTTGACGCCGGCGCGCAATCGCCTGCCCCCAACTCTGAAAACAACGACCACGACGAAATCATCGTCGAGGGGTTGCGTCTTGCGACGCCGGCCAGCGAGACCGGTTCTTCCGTCTCAATCATCACCGCGGAAGATATTGAACTGCGCGGCTACGCCTTTGCGCTTGATGCGTTGGCGTCTGCGCCAGGCGTCACTGTCAACCAGAACGGCGCCTTTGGCGGCCTTGCAACTGTACGCATTCGCGGCGCCGCCAGCGATCAGACGCTGGTGCTACTGGACGGCGTGCCGCTGGGCGATCCGACGGCGGTTGGCGGCGGTTATGATTTCTCGCTCCTCGACGCCGCTGATATTGAGCGCATTGAAGTTTTAAAAGGCCCGCAATCGACGCTTTGGGGATCGGACGCAATCGGCGGCGTAGTCAACATCATCACCAAGCGGCCAGAGGCCGGGATTGGCGCCCGGCTGTTTGCCGAAGGCGGCTCGTTTAAAACCTATCGCGGCGGCGCGGCGGTTTTTGGCGCAAACGATATCGGGGATTTTCGTCTCGCCGCATCCGGCATTACCAGCGACGGCGTATCCAAAGCCGACGCCAATGACGGCAATGGCGAGGCGGACGACTATGACGGGCGAACATTTGCGGCGCGTGGCGGGCTCAACTTGCCGCATGGGATGCGCATTGAGGCGCGCGCGCGCTACATGCAAGGCGAGACGGAAATCGACGGCTTTCCGCCGCCCAACTTCTCGCTCGCCGACACCAGCGATTATTCCAAGACTGAACAATTCACTACCGCCGCAACGCTGTCGGCGCCGCTATTCGACGAGCGTCTAGAAAACAGCTTCATGGCCGGCTTCACCGACATAAAACGCACCGGGAATTTCGGCGGATTTGCGGCGCTCGACAAAGGCGACCGGTTGATCCTGCGCTATCAGGGCACGCTCAACATTAGCGCGCGCCACCGCCTCGCCTTTGGCGCCGAGCGCGAAGAGAACGAGGCCAATAGCGATAAGACATCCGTAAACGGCCTGTTCGCACTCTATGAGCTAAAGCCGTTTGACGGGCTGACGCTTACCGCAGGCGTGCGCAATGACGACCACAGCCGCTTTGGTTCGGCGACCACCGCCAGAGCCGCCGCCGCCTGGTCGCCCTCGTCCTATGTGACGCTGCGCGGCAGCTGGGGCGAAGGCTTCAAGGCGCCGACGATTTTCCAACTAACGCAAACCTTCGGACTGTTGCCGGCCAATGGCGATCTCGAACCGGAGACAAGCAGCGCCTTTGACATTGGTGTTGACCTCACCGCGCCAAACAGCCGCGCAAGGCTAAGCGTGACGTATTTTGATCGCGACACCGAAAACCTGATTATCTTTGCGCCCAACTTTCGATATGAAAATCTCGATGCGACGAAAGCCAACGGCATAGAGACCGCGCTCGATATCACCGTCACCAACACGATCAGCATTTCCACAAGCTACGCCTATATCGACGCCGAAGACGCAACCACCGGCGAGCGGCAAATCCGCATCCCGCGCCATTCCGGCGACTTTACGGTAATCTATAAAAACGGGCCAATTTCCGGCTCAGCCGTGCTGCGTTATAACGGCGCGGAGAGCGAAGGCGCGTTTGGAACCGATGTCGCCTCCTGGGTGAGGGTCGATCTCGCCGCCAGCTATCAAGTGAACGAGACAATCGAACTTTACACCCGGATCGAAAATCTCTTTGATGAAAACTACCAACAAATCTCCGGCTTCGGTACGCCGGGCCTTTCCGCTACCGGCGGCGTCAGATTGGCTTTCTAAGGTGACATTAAGGCTAACATGTATTGTCGCTATTGTAATGTTTGCCGCGGCCTGTTCGCGGCAAACATCGCAAGATGCATCAGACGGCGGCATGAAAATCGTCAGCCTCGACTTTTGCGCTGATCAGTTTGTGTTGAAGCTCGCTAACCGGGAAAATATTCTCGCCTTGTCGCCGGATGCAGAAGCGGTGTTTTCCTATATGCGCGATGACGCCAGGGGCGTTGCAAAAGTCCGGCCGCGGGCCGAGGATATCTTGCTGCTGGCGCCGGACATGGTCGTGCGAACCTATGGCGGCGGGCCGAATGCAACGGCGTTTTTCGAACGCGCCGGCATCAAAGTTGTTCAGATCGCCTATGCCGGCGATCTCGATAGGGTAAAGCAGAGTATTCTTAACGCCGCCGAGGATATGGACGCATCGGAACGTGGCGCGGCGCTGGTTGCGCAAATGGATGCACGTCTCGCGGCGCTGGCGCCTTCAAACACCGGTTTAACTATCCTTTACATGACATCAAAAGGCGCCGTCGCCGGTCGCGGCACATTGGTTGGCGAGCTGTTGGAGCGCGCTGGTTATGAAAACTTTCAGGCCGCGCCCGGATGGAGCTCGCTGCCGCTTGAACGCCTTGCCTATGAAAGCCCGGACGTCATCGCCGCCGGGTTTTTCGACACCAGCGATATGGTCTCCGATATGTGGACGCCGTCGCGCCATCCTGTCGCCCGTCGCCAGCTGGCGGACCGTCCGGTGATTGATTTGCCGAGCGCCTGGACCGCTTGCAGCGGATGGTTCCTGCTCGATGCGCTGGAAGCGTTGGCCGCTGCGCCAACAACAACCTCGTCCGTACAATGAAAGACCGCGCGCTCATCCCTCTCCTCTCGGCCATCGCCTTGGCGGCGATCATCGCCGCCTGCCTGATCGGTTCGACACCAATGTCGCCGGGGCGCCTCCTCGCCGCCCTCACTGGCGCGGGCGGGGCCGGCGACGCTATCGTCTTGTGGGAAATCAGGCTGCCGCGCGCGATCGCGGCGTTTGTGGTCGGCGCGGCGCTCGGGCTTTGCGGTGCGGCGTTGCAGGGCCTGTTGCGCAACCCTCTGGCCGAGCCCGGCGTGCTCGGTGTTTCCGCTTGCGCATCGCTCGGCGCAACGCTGGCGCTATTTTATGGAGCCGCCGCCCTGTCGCCGATCACTGTGCCGGTAGCGGCTATATCCGGCGCGCTTGCCGCCACCGCGCTGCTCGCGATTGCCGCCATTCACACATCATCCGTCGTCACCCTAATTCTTATCGGTTTTGGGTTGTCGAGTTTCGCCGGCGCGTTAATGGCGCTGCTGCTTAACCTCGCGCCTAATCCGTTCACGCTTTCCGATCTGATCAGCTGGACGCTTGGCTCGGTCGCCAGTAGGAGCTTTGACGATATCTTACTGGCGGCGCCATTCATGATTGTCGGGCTAGTATTTATCGTCCTCTCTCGCCGGGCGCTTTCAGCGCTCAGCCTTGGCGAGGAAGCCGCCCATGGCCTCGGCGTAGATCTTCCGCGCGCGCGCGGCTTCGTCATTCTCGGAACCGGCCTCATCACTGGCGCGGCGGTCTCCATCGCCGGCGCCATCGGCTTCATCGGCATCATGGCGCCGCATCTGGTGCGCCCGCTGGTTGGTTATGACCCGGCGCGAGTGCTGGCGCCGTCGGCAATATTGGGCGGCGTCATTTTAGTGCTCGCCGATATCGGCGTGCGGCTGATCCCGGCGCCGGCGGAATTGCGGCTTGGCGTTGTCGCTGCATTGATCGGCGCGCCAGCCTTTGTCTGGATTGCTATCGGGCGGGGGCGAACCCATGGCTGAAATCAAGCTCGACAATGTTTGCGTTGAAGCTGGCGGTGCGCGTCTCCTCCATAACGCCAGCGCCAGCTTCCGCCCCGGCGAACTCATCGCACTGATCGGTCCTAATGGCGCCGGCAAAACCACGCTGCTGAAATGCGCGCTCGCGCTGATGGCGCCATCGGCCGGAACCGTCACGCTCAACGGCAGAGCCATCGCGGACTTCTCGCCCATCGAGCGCGCGCGGCTGGTTTCCTACCTGCCGCAATCGCGCCCCCTCGCCTGGCCGGTCCGCGTCCGCGATGTTGTTGCGCTCGGACGCTACGCATACGGCGCTTCGACCACAAAGCTGAAGGGCGAGGATGCAACCGCCGTCACTGAGGTGATGCGCGATTGCGACCTCAACCATCTTGCCGACCGCCGCACTGACACCTTGTCCGGCGGCGAGCTGGCGCGGGTTCACTGCGCGCGCGCCTTCGCTGCAAAGGCGCCGCTCCTGATCGCCGACGAGCCGGTCGCCTCCCTCGATCCCAGCCACCAGTTCCAGATCATGGCGTTAATCCGCGCCTATGTAGACAATGGCGGCGGCGCGGTTGTCGTCTTACACGACATCGCCCTCGCGGCGCGCTTTGCCGACCGGCTTATCTGGATGAAGGATGGCGAGATAAACGCCAATGGCGCGCCGGATGAAACGTTGACCGCCGCGCGGATGAAACAGATTTTCGCAGTCAGCGCCATGGTCGCAAAAGACCAAAACGGCTGGTCGCTCACCGTGACCGGAAGAAGCGCTTGAGCACCACTCCCCAAGCCATAGCTTTAAGACCATAAGTCGCGCTGCAACCACACGCCACGCACTCATGCAAATAGCGCATCTATGACCGGACATTCGGGCGTATCTCCGCGCGCGCATTTTGCGGAAATCGTTGAAAGCGTTTTTTCGAGCCGGCGCAAATCAGTGATCTTCTCACGGACATCTGCGATATGCGCCTGCGTCAATTCGTAGACTTCGCCGCAAGCCAAATGATCGCTGTCTACAAGATTCAAAAGGCCTTTAAGTTCCTCAATAGAAAAACCGAGTTCACGCGCCCTCAATATGAATCTCAAACGGCGCTCCTGGTCCCCATCGTAAACCCGGTGGCCGGCCTGCGTTCGTGCCGGTTCGGGCATGACGCCAATTTTTTCGTAATAGCGGATTGTTTCCAGATTACATCCGGTGCGATTGGCCAGTTCTCCGCGTTTAATGACCCTCCGTGCAACGTGATTACTCATCGCGAAATTTCCTCTTGATCCTGTACCTACTACAGAGCCTATCTGTGGGTTATCGAAGGTGATTACAAGGAATAATCAGTGAGATGGTTGAGGCGAACCGACCAAACAACGATAACTCAAGCTTGAAAGACAGCGGCGACCAAAAAGGCTGGTTTGCTACCGGCGGCGTGGTCGGGGCAATCCTTGCGGCCAGTTGCTGTATCGGCCCGCTTGTTCTGGTCAGCCTCGGCGTATCGGGCGCATGGATCGGCAATCTGACGGCGCTTGAACCTTACAAACCCTATTTCACTGTCGTGACTTTAATCTTCCTTGGCCTCGGTTTCTGGCAGGTGTATTTTCGAAAAAAACCCGCTTGTGAGGACGGGTCATACTGCGCCCGGCCCCAATCCAGCCTGATTACGCAAACCGCGTTATGGTCCGCAACGGCGCTCATCATCCTTGCTGTCACCATCGATTTTTGGGCGCCTTGGTTTTATTAGGAGAAATAAAATGAAACGATCACTGATTATTATCGCCGCCATTGGCGGATTGGCGATTGCAGGTTTTGCTGTCGCCAACATCACGTCTTCAAACAAGGCGGACGTTTCTGCGGTGCAAGAGATTGACAATCAACGCACGCAAACCTTCGCCATCGCCAACATGACTTGCGCGTCCTGTCCGATCACGGTCAAAACGGCGATGAAAAAAGTCGACGGCGTAATTTCTGTTGACGTCGATTATGAGGCCAAAACAGCGACGGTCATCTATGATGCATCCGTGGCAAGCGTCGATCAAATCGCCGATGCTTCAACCAATGCCGGGTACCCTGCCAGCATGGCCGACGCATAAAGGTAGATAAAAATGTCCGACTGCTGTCCGTCAAAAGAATCTGGCGCCTATGACCTTGCCGTCATTGGCGCCGGGTCCGCTGGTTTTTCTGCAGCGATCACCGCGACGGAAGAAGGCGCGCAAGTGGCGCTAATCGGCCACGGAACGATTGGCGGGACTTGCGTTAATGTTGGCTGCGTGCCGTCAAAAACAATGATCCGCGCCGCAGAAGCGCTCTATGGCGCCGGCGCCGCGAGCCGATTTCCAGGGCTTGTGGGCGAGGCGCATGTCGCCAATTGGCGCGAGCTCATTGCCGCGAAAGAAAATTTGGTGACGTCCCTGCGGCAAAAGAAATATATTGATCTGCTACCTGAATATGAAAGCGTTACCTATCTGGAAGGCAAAGCGCGCCTCACAGACGGCGGCGTCGTCGTTGACGGGGCCAATATCAAGGCAGGCAAAACCATCATCGCCACCGGCTCGTCTTCAACCGTGCCGCCAATATCGGGAATCGAAAGCGTTGCGCATTTAGACAGCACGCAAGTGCTTGAGCTGGACGCGGCGCCTAAGTCGCTGTTGGTCATCGGCGGCGGCGTTATCGGTTGCGAGCTTGGCCAGATGTTCGCGCGTTTCGGCGTCAAGGTGACAATATGCTGCCGCAGCCGGTTGTTGCCGGAGATGGAGCCGGAGATTAGCGAGGCGCTACAGGCCGCGCTTGAGGACGAAGGGGTGACGGTCTGCGCTGGCATCAGCTATCAAAAGATTGAGCAGGCCGGTGATCACGTAAAACTTTATTGCGAAAACAAAGACGGCGCCCATGTCATTGAAGCAGAAAAACTTCTCGTTGCGACCGGCCGCAAACCAAACACGGAAAATCTGGGCCTTGAGGGCATTGGCGTCGCGCTGTTGCCCAATGGCGGCGTCAAAATTGATGAACGCATGCAGTCTACAAACCCGGATATTTATGCAGCCGGCGACGTAACGGGTTCAGACATGTTCGTCTACATGGCCGCCTATGGGGCCAAGCTTGCAGCAAAAAATGCGCTTAACAGCAACAGCCATTCCTATGACAACAGCGCAATGCCGGCGGTGGTGTTTACCGACCCGCAAGCCGCATCCGTGGGGTTGACCGAAGCGGCCGCTATGGCTGAAGGATACACAGTTAAAACATCGCTATTGGGGCTGGAGCATGTGCCGCGCGCGCTTGCCGCGCGCGATACGCGCGGCCTGATAAAACTCATCGCCGATGATAAAACCGACCGTTTGTTGGGTGCGCATATTCTGGCGCCCGAAGGCGCAGACAGCATTCAAACGGCGGTGTTGGCGATAAAATCCGGCATGACCGCCAAGGCGCTTGGTGAAACGGTTTTCCCTTATTTGACAACGGTTGAGGGTTTGAAATTAGCGGCGCAAAGCTTTGGCAAGGATGTCAACAAACTTTCATGTTGTGCAGGGTGACACCAAGTTAAGCAAGGAGACACGGGTTATGGCGGAGGGAAAAGACCTTGCAGCAAAGCCGCTTTCGTTCATGCGGGCTTGGGGTTTTCCGCTTTTAATTCTCTTCTCACTGAACTTTGCACTTGGCGCACAGCCTTTGTCAGTCATCAAAGTGGTTATCAACGGCGTTGTTGTTTGGATATGAGCGACACTATTAAGGCTAAAATGGAAGGCTTTCTGGAGGACGGTTATCTTGCCGGTAATCCGGTTGGCCTTCAGAATTTGTCCATAGCCGTTTATCGGCTGTTGGTGAGAGGAAAAGCTGTACAAGTTGCCGATCTGGAGAGAGCGACAAACTTTACTGTTCCACAAATCGAACAATTGATCACGCTCATACCCGCAAGCGCTTATGATCGCGCACCGGATCAGAGTTTTGTCTCTTTCATTGGTTTGAGCATCAATCCAACAGCGCATCAATTTAAGATTGGCGCACAGAGCCTTTATACATGGTGTGTGTTCGACGCCCTGTTTCTTCCGGCAATCCTGGGCCAGCCGGCTGTTTCGACGACAGCGTGCCCGGCGACAGGCCGAAGAATAGAGCTTACGATCAACCCTGACGGCGTTGAAAGCGCTTCGCCGCCCCTGCCCGTGATGTCAATTATCGCGCCAGATACGGACGCGTGTTGTTCTGATCTGCGCGGCGCATTTTGCAGCCAAATTAATTTCTTTACGGACAGAGCGGCCTTCTCAAGCTGGAAAAAACGTAGCGATAGCGATGCGGTTGATTGCATTTGTCTGGACGACGCCTTTGCGCTTGCAATACGCCGCAACAAGGCGAGGTTTCCGGACATATCGCTTGCCACCAGCCTTTAACTCAGATGCGGCGTTCCTTCATCATGTCCGATAAGGCGCAAAGCGCCGTTTCGTTCAAGCGCGCGCGGGCTATCGGCAACAAGACTGCATTTTCCAATGCGAGGTGTTGAAGGATGTGCTCCGCAAAACCACGAACAGTCCGGACGGCTTTGTCATTCAACTTATTACCCGCCATCACATCATTTAAGACAGTGGTCATGCCCGTAACTGTCGCTTCGTCTTTCTTGTGCTCGTCCGCCAATCGTTCGATGAGTTTGTCGATATTGTCTTCAGGCGGACAGTGCTGCAGCAATAGCGGGAAAAAGCACAACTCTTCATCAGCAACGTGAACGGCAAAATCGGTCTCAAGAAAGTCAATCAGTTTTTTGACGCCGGCTTTGTTAACCTCGCCATCCGCAACCAGATGCAAAATATTTGCCGCCTGGCGTTGCCGGTTATGTTCGACAAACAAAAATTCGATGGGGCTCTCAAGCAGCTCCGGCGAGGGCGCCTCTATATCCCAAGGATTAACAGCTGAACGGTTTTCTTGCGCCGCACCCGCATCGGCGCCTGGTTTCTTGTTCGATGTGTGGTCTGTGACATTCATAACCGCTGTCTCCCTTAATATTGAAATCTCAACGCCGCCCAAATAAGATTTCGATCCGCGAAGCTGGAAGCGCCACCATTGTAAACAGCGCCTTTGAGGTTCACTGACCAGTGCTTGCGAAATTTCACCGACATGCCAGCGTCAAATTCTTCGCCGAAATCAAGCGCGCCGACATCGGATTTAAAATCATGATAGGTGGCGAAAAATTTTACACCCGTTCCGAATGGCGCGTTCTTCCAGTTGTAAGCAATCGTGCCATAGACATCTTGAAGGCCAGCTGCGGGCGTTACCAGAAAGACATCAGCAAAGCCCTGAAACTTGTGCAACGTCGCCAGCGGCGTCTTGAACGAGGATGTTCCATCTCCGCCAAGCTTTTCATAGCCAAGCTTGCCGGTGAACGGTGCAACATTTAGCGAGGCCTCGCCATGGAGATAGGCCTCGCGATAGTTGACCGGGTTTGCTGCATTGTCCGATTGGGTTGCGTATTCGGCGACGACACCAAGCTTCACGCCAGCAGCTTTATCGAGCGCGATGGTGTTCTCATAGCGTGCGCCCCAACTTTGCGATGACAGCGCCGGCGCTTCCTCCAGATCGAGGACAACGCCATAAGTTTTGAGCGTACCAAACTCACCGCCATCGACAATCGCGGAAATTATATGGCTGTCACTATTAAATTCACCCGCCGGATTATTGTCGCCAAAGATGCGGTGAACCCGGCTGATATAAAGATAGTCGACTGTCACGCGGTCAATCAGCTTGGTTGAAAACCGCGCCGCATCAAATGTCTGCTGGTTTTGACGAAAATCGACGGCGCCGACAAAGCGATGGTTGTTGAGATTGAAGCGTTGGCGCCCAACAGTGATGGCAGTCTTGTCGATGCCGGTAAACGTCACTTGGGCGCGGTTAATCTCCGTCACGTTGGCGTCGGCGATCACCGGAAACTGTGTGCGGCCGTTGGTCGTTGAATTGAAATCATCACCGCCAATCGAGGCGACATTTTCAAACTCGACCAGAACCTTGAGGTTGTAGATCTCACCGCTTTCAAAGCCGAGCCGCGTTCTTATGGTATTTGCATAGGCGTCCTGGGCGAAACCATCCTGGCTCTTGGTTTCAAAACGGTAGCGAACATCGATAAGCGGTTTGCTGTTTTTTATCGCTTCGATAATCAGGCCGTCATTACTGGGCGGCTTATCTTCTGCAAAAGCCTGCCCAGCTGCGAATATGCTAAGCCATGATACTGCAAAAAGCATTTCCTTTTTCATCACTCACTCCACACTAAGTTTCGCCCGTTTTACTCCGCGGGCGTGGTTGATTGATTGCCGGATTGTTGTTTGCGCGTCCTGACTATCTGATAGCCGCGCCGGTTTAAATACCAGATCGGCGCGCTCAACATGTGCACGAGGCGCGTAAACGGAAAAACCAGGAAAATCGTCAGGCCGAGTACGAGATGGGCCTTGAAAATTGGATGGACATCGGAGACCAATTCCGCCGCGCCGCCGCGGAATGTAAAAATCCGCTGCGCCCAACCCATGAACTTCACCATCTCCCCGCCATCGAGATGATTAAAAGAAACGAAGATCGACGACAGGCCGAGGCTCAGCTGCGCAAAGATAAGCAGTAAAATTGTCGTGTCGCCGAAGCTTGATGTAGCGCGGACGCGCGCATCAAACAGCCGTCGGTGAATGAGCAGGAGCATGCCGGCAAAACTCATCACGCCCGCCAGCCCGCCAACGATAATCGCCATGAGCTGTTTGGCGGTGTGGGAAATCCCGAGCGTATCGAACACCCAAATTGGCGTTAACAGACCGACGAGATGGCCAAAGAAAATGATCAGGATACCTACGTGGAACAGGACGCTGCCGACCATCAACTGCTTGCGGCGCAACAGCTGGCTAGAGCCGGAGCGCCAGGAATATTGTCCGTGTTCAAAGCGTAATATCGAGCCGATAAACAAAACCGTAAGCGCGAGATAAGGGTAGTATCCAAAGAAAAACGTATTGAGATAATCCGTCATGACCGTCCTCCCGTTGCCGCCGTTTCATCGGCCTTGGTGCTGTCGATACCCATGCGCTCCAGCATTTGATCAACTTTCGGACAGCCCTCTTCATCCGGGCCAAAGGTCACCGGCTCATCCTCCCAGGCGGCGTCAAGCGCCTCGAGATCATTGGGGTCGTCGTCCGGGGCTTTGCGCAACTCATCGAGCTCCGATTGCGCCGGCGCCCGTCCCGCCATTGCCTCCAATACCCGCAAGACTGCGGCATATGGCGTTTTGCGTTTTGTAAGGCGCTCTTTAAGCGCGGCGATAACGCTTAAAGGCTCATTGAGTAGCGTGCGCGCCTCATCGGCCGGACGGGTTGAAAGATATTCCAAAAACAACGGCAGAAAATCCGGCAACTCGACAGAGCTGGCGTCAAGGCCGCCTTCAGCATAGAGCGCCTTCAAATCCACCATCGCCTGACCACGGTCGCGCGACTCTCCATGCACATGTTCAAACAGGTGAAGCGACAAGGACCGTGTACGGTCGAACAGGAAGACATAACGCTCTTGTAATTCCAGCAGGTCGAGCGTTTTTAAGTCGCCGATCAGCCGGTCAAGCTGGCGCAAGGCCCAGGCGGGCGCCAGCGCTTCTTTGTAAAGAACATCGCGAATGTCATCGGCTGCATCTTTTAAATCCGCGGAAGGATAAGAAAGAAGCGCTGAGAGGGCTTTATATGTGTTTGTCATCTGGTTGCTCCTTTAAACCTTTTCTCTTGCGGGGCCTTTGGCGAACAGGCCGGTCCATTCCACGGCTTGCTTTGGCTCGCCGCAGCCTTCCCCGAAGCTGAAGCCGCAATCGCCCTTTAAGTCATAGGCGTTTTCAGCATATTCACGGTGCGTGGTGGGAATGACGAAGCGATCTTCATAGTTGGCGATCGCCATCAAGTGATACATTTCATCAACTTGTTGCGGCGTCATGCCGACCTTACCGGGGAGTGAGGTGTCTTCGGCGCCCTCATAGGATTTCGAACGCATATAGGCGCGCATGGCGATCAATTTTTCGAGCGCCAGAGCCACTGGTTCCTCGTCGCCCGCCGTCAGTAAGTTTGCGAGATATTTTAGCGGGATACGTAAATTTCGGACATTAGGCATCGCACCCTTCTCACCAAAGGCGCCCGCTTCCGCCATCGATTGAATGGGCGACAAGGGCGGCACATACCAGACCATCGGCAGGGTTCGATACTCCGGATGCAGAGGAAAGGCGATTTTCCATTCCACCGCCATTTTATAGATCGGTGATTTCTTGGCCGCTTCCAGCCAAGTGTCAGGAACGCCGTCGGCGCGCGCCTGGCGCTGGACTTCCAGGTCGTTCGGATCGAGGAAAATGTCGAGATGGCTTTGATAGAGGTCGGTCTCTTTTTCAACCGCCGCCGCCTCGCCGATGCGGTCCGCATCATAAAGAACTACGCCGAGATAGCGAATGCGCCCGACGCATGTTTCTGAACACACCGTTGGCTGGCCGGATTCAAGGCGCGGATAGCACAGCGTGCATTTTTCCGATTTCCCCGAACTCCAATTGTAATAAATCTTTTTATAAGGACAGCCCGATACGCACATGCGCCAGCCGCGGCATTTATTTTGATCGATCAGAACAACGCCGTCTTCTTCGCGTTTGTATATGGCGCCTGACGGACACACCGCCACGCAAGCCGGATTGAGGCAATGCTCGCACAGGCGCGGCAAATACATCATGAAGGTGTTTTCAAACTGCCCGTAAATTTCCTTTTCGACTTCTTGGAAATTATAATCTTTGGAGCGTTTGGAAAACTCGCCGCCGAGAATTTCTTCCCAGTTCGGGCCTTTGTTGATTTTCTCCATCCGTTCGCCGGTAATCAGCGAGCGCGGTCGCGCCACCGGCTGCGCTTTTGATTCCGGCGCGGTTTGCAAATGCTCATAGTCGAAAGTGAACGGCTCGTAGTAGTCGTCAATTTCGGGCAGGTCGGGATTTGCAAAAATCTTGGCGAGAACTTTTAGCTTGCCGCCCATTTTCGGCAGCAGCTTGCCATTTTTCTTTCGCTCCCAGCCGCCATTCCACTTGGCCTGGTCTTCCCAATTATCCGGGTAACCAATGCCGGGTTTGGTCTCAACATTATTGAACCAAGCATATTCCACACCCTCGCGATTGGTCCAGACATTCTTGCAAGTCACCGAGCATGTATGACAGCCGATACATTTGTCGAGGTTGAGGACCATCGATATTTGCGCACGGATTTTCATGTCACGGCCTCCAGTTTGTTCGCCGGACCATCGAGCCAATCGACTTTTTTCATCTTCCGGACAATGACGAATTCATCACGGTTCGAGCCCACCGTGCCGTAATAGTTGAAGCCATAGGACTGCTGGGCGTAACCGCCGATCATATGCGTCGGCTTCAAGACCGTGCGGGTTACCGAATTATGGATGCCGCCGCGATTGCCGGTGATTTCCGAGCCCGGCACATTCACAATCTTTTCCTGGGCGTGATACATCATCACCATCCCGGGTTTGACACGCTGGGAGACCACGGCGCGCGCGGTTAAGGCACCGTTGGAATTATAGGCCTCAATCCAATCGTTATCGACAATCCCCGCCTCGCGCGCATCGTCTTCGCTAAGCCAGACAATCGGCCCGCCGCGTGACAAGGTCAGCATCAGTTGATTGTCCGTATAGGTAGAATGAATTCCCCATTTCTGGTGCGGGGTAATGAAGTTCAAAACAATCTGCTTTTCGCCATTGTCTTTTTGGTTGATCACCGGCGCGATGGCTTTTGTGTCAATCGGCGGGCGGTAAACGCATAAGGTCTCGCCAAAGGCGCGCATCCACAGATGGTCCTGATAGAGCTGTTGGCGCCCGGTGAGCGTTCGCCATGGGATCAGCTCGTGCACATTGGTATAACAGGCATTGTAGCAGACCTTTTCCGATTCAATGCCGGACCAGGTGGGCGATGAAATAATCTTGCGCGGCTGGGCGACGATGTCGCGGAAGCGAATTTTTTCATCTTCCTTGGGTTTAGCCAGATGCGCATGTTCGCGGCCGGTGAATTTGGAAAGCGCATTCCAGGCTTTGACTGCAACCTCGCCATTAGTTTCCGGCGCCAGCATCAAAATCACTTCCGTTGCATCGATATCGCTATCGATGCGGGCCATGCCTTTGGTCGGGCCTTCTTCCGTGACGACGCCGTTAAGGGCTTTGAGGTGCTCGACCTCAATCTCAGTGTTCCAGCCGATGCCTTTGCCGCCATTGCCGACTTTTTCCAGCAACGGCCCAAGCGCAGTAAAGTGCTTATAAAGGTTCGGATAGTCGCGCGTCACAACGGCGACGGCCGGCATGGTTTTGCCGGGGATGGGTTCTACCTCTCCGCGCTTCCAGTCCTTCACATCCAGCGCCTGGGCTAGCTCACCCGGCGTGTCGTGAAGGGTTGGCGTCAGCACAACGTCCTTTTCAACGCCCAACACTTCGGGCGCGATTTCAGAAAACGCCTTGGCGATGCCTTTGAATATCTCCCAGTCGCTTTTACTTTCCCAAAGCGGGTCGACCGCGTTTTGCAAGGGGTGGATAAAGGGGTGCATGTCCGACGTGTTGAGATCGTTTTTCTCATACCAAGTCGCCGTTGGCAGCGCGATGTCGGAGTAAACGCAAGTTGTCGACATGCGAAAGTCGATGGTCACCAGAAGGTCAAGCTTGCCTTCCGGCGCCTCTTCATGCCAGGCGACCTCTTCAGGTTTTTGCCCGCCCGTTTGCCCGAGGTCCTTGCCCTGAACACCGTGCGCTGTGCCCAAGAGGTGTTTCAGGAAAATATTCATGGCCCTTGCCGGAAGAGCCGAGCAGGTTAGAGCGCCACACGAACATGTTGCGCGGCCAGTTCACCGGATTGTCCGGGTCGTCGCAAGACATTTTGAGCGCGCCGGATTTTAACTCGCGCGCCACATAGTCCTTCGCCTCCATCCCCGCCGCCGCCGCATCCTTGGCAATCTCAAGCGGGTTGCGCTCAAGCTGGGGGGCTGATGGAAGCCAGCCCATGCGCTCGGCGCGCACGTTAAAGTCGATGAGTGAACCGCTCCATTTTCCTTCCGGCGCCACGGGGGAGAGAATTTCGTCAAGCCCCAGCGTTTCATAGCGCCACTGGTCCGTATGCGCATAGAAGAACGACGTGGAGTTCATTTGCCGTGGCGGCCGGGACCAGTCGAGGCCGAAGGCGAGCGGTTGCCAGCCTGTCTGGGGCCTCAACTTTTCCTGGCCGACATAATGCGACCAGCCGCCGCCGGACTGACCGACGCAACCGCACATCACGAGCATGTTGATGATGCCGCGATAGCTCATGTCCATGTGGTACCAGTGGTTGAGACCGGCCCCGAGGATGACCATGGACTTGCCGCGGGTCTTCTCGGCATTGTCGGCAAAGCCGCGCGCAACGGCGATCACCTGATCGCGTGCCACACCGGTAATTTTTTCCTGCCATGCCGGCGTATAGGGGATGTCCTCGTCAAAAGATTTCGCCGCCCATTCACCGCCAAGACCACGGTCGAGACCATAATTTGCACACATCAAGTCAAACACTGTCGCAACGAAACTCTCGCCATCTTTCAGTTGCAGGCGTTTGACCGGCACGCGGCGCTCAAGCACGTCCGGATGGTCGGTGCCGTGGAAATGGTCATGTTGGCGGTTGCCAAAATATGGGAAGGCCACGTCCACCGCATCATCGCGATTGTCGATCAGAGAAATGGACAGATCCGTGTCGTCGCCATTGGCGGACTTTTCTTCAAGGTTCCATTTTCCCTTCTCGCCCCAGCGGAAACCGATGGAACCGCGCGGGCAAACGACGCGCCCGGCGTTTTTATCAAAGGCGATGGTTTTCCATTCCGGGTTATTGTCTTCGTTCAGCGAGCCGTCGAAATCAGATGCGCGCAACAACCGGTCCGGTTGCAGCCGTCCGTCTTTTTTGACCAGCCGCACCAGCATCGGCATGTCGGTATATTGCCGGGCGTATTCCTGGAAATACTCTACCTGCCGGTCGAGATAAAACTCCTTGAGGATGACATGACCGAACGCCATGGCGAGCGCGGCATCGGTTCCCTGTTTCGGCGACAGCCAGATATCGCCGAATTTTGAGGCTTCGGAATAATCCGGTGAAATCACCACCGCCTTGGCGCCTTTGTAACGCACCTCAGTGAAGAAGTGCGCATCGGGCGTGCGGGTCTGCGGCACGTTCGAGCCCCACAACATGATGAAGCCGGAATTATACCAGTCCGCGCTTTCTGGAACGTCGGTTTGTTCGCCCCAGGTCATCGGGCTGGCCGGCGGCAGATCGCAATACCAGTCGTAAAAGCTCATGCAGGTTCCGCCGAGCAGTGACAGGTAGCGCGAGCCCGCCGCATAAGAGACCATCGACATCGCCGGGATCGGCGAGAAGCCGATGATGCGGTCAGGCCCATGCTTTTTCGCAGTGTAAGCGTTGGCGGCGGCGATGATTTCATTCACCTCGGCCCAATCGGCGCGGACAAACCCGCCATGGCCGCGCAACTTTACGTAAGATGCGCGCTTTGTCGGGTCCTCAACGATGGAGCCCCAAGCCGCCACCGGTTCACGGATTGCGCGCGCTTCCCGCCAGGCTTTTAAAA
This sequence comes from Alphaproteobacteria bacterium, assembly GCA_013151255.1. Lineage (GTDB taxonomy): Bacteria > Pseudomonadota > Alphaproteobacteria > Caulobacterales > Parvularculaceae > Hyphococcus. The sequence goes on along the minus strand of JAADIQ010000051.1, from coordinate 23,985 downwards.
GCCGGCTGCGGATCAGCGGGTGCTTCAACCGGTTGCCGCTATAAAGATACCAGCTATAGCTGGCGCCGCGCGAACAGCCGCGCGGCTCGTGGTTAGGCAGGTCAGGCCGGGTTCGCGGATAGTCCGTCTGCTGCGTTTCCCAGGTGACAATCCCGCCCTTGACGTAAATCTTCCAGCTGCAAGAGCCGGTGCAATTGGCGCCATGGGTTGAGCGCACGATTTTGTCATGCTGCCAGCGCTTGCGGTAAGCATCCTCCCAGGTCCGGTCTTCCTTGGTGACAACGCCATGGCCATCGGAGAACTCGCTGACGCGGTTCTTGAAGTAAGTCAGGCGATTTAAAATATGGCTCATGCGGTTTCTCCCTCGGGAAGGTTTGTTGGCCCTGCGGCGGGTTGTTTGCGGCCGCGCTCAATGTCGTGGAGCATTCCGCCTTTGCGCGAATAGATGAACCAGGTCAGCACCGCACAGGTTGCATAGAAGACGAGAAACCCCCAAAGCGCGCCGTCGGGCGCGCCGGTTAAAGAAATCGAGGTGCCGTAGGATTTGGGAATAAAGAACGCGCCATAAGCGGCCATGGCCGAAGTAAAGCCGATGATGGCGGCGGATTCTTTTTCAGCCTGGCGCACTTGTTCCGCCGGATTGAGCGACGGCATCAGCCGCGGGATTTCCTCGCGCATGATCACCGGGATCATCTGGAAGGTAGAGGCGTTGCCGACCCCGGTTGCAAAGAACAAGAACATGAACATTGCAAAGAAGCCCCAGAAAGCGCCCGGCTGATCTTTAATGCCGAGGAAATATAAAACGCCGCCAACCGCAATGATCATCGAGATGAACACCCAGAAAGTAACCCGCGCGCCGCCCCATTTATCGGCCATCCAGCCGGTCATCGAACGCGACAGCGCACCGACCAGTGGCCCGAGAAACGCGTACGCTAACGCGTTCACTTCTGGAAACTGGGTTTTCATCAGCAGCGGGAAACCTGCCGCATAGCCAATGAAAGACCCGAACGTGCCGGTATAGAGCCAGCACATAATCCAGTTATGCTTGCGCGTGAAAATCACCGCCTGCTCGCTGAAAGATGCCTTCGCCGATGCGATGTCATTCATCCCGAACCATGCCGCAGCAGTTGCAACGAGAAGGAACGGCACCCAGATGAAACCGGCATTTTGCAGCCACATTAATTCGCCGGTATCGGTAGTTTGCGGTTCGCCGCCGATAATGCCGAATACGCTGGCGGTTATCACCAACGGCACCAGGAACTGCATGACGCTGACGCCAAGATTACCAAGCCCGGCGTTGAGCGCCAATGCGTTGCCTTTTTGCGCCTTGGGAAAATAGAAGCTGATATTGGCCATGGACGAAGCAAAATTGCCGCCGCCAAAGCCGCATAACAACGCCAACACCAGGAAGATGAAATAGGGCGTATCCGGATTTTGCACTGCGTAACCGATGCCAAAGGCCGGGATCAGCAAGGAGGCCGTCGTCAGCGTCGTCCATAGGCGTCCACCGAAAATAGGCACCATAAAGGAATAAAAAATCCGCAACGTTGCGCCGGAAAGGCCCGGCAACGCCGCCAACCAGAACAACTGGTCCGTTGCGTAGTTGAACCCGACCGAAGGCAGCTTGGCGACAACTACGCTCCACACCATCCAGACGGAAAACGCCAGAAGCAGCGCCGGGATAGAAATCCACAAATTGCGCTTGGCGATACGCGCGCCTTTTTCTTTCCAGAACGTTTCGTCATCAGGCCGCCAGTCTTCTAACACAGGGCTGACGCGTTTTTTATGCTCTGCGGTGTGAACTTCCTGCATTTCCGGGAATTGCGGCAGCGCGTCCAGCTCGGTCGACAGCACTTTGCGTTCCATTTGACGGATCGTCACATGCATCCACACCATGGCGATGACGACAATCGCAAACAGCAACATGAAACTACTTGTCCATATGCCGGTGAGATCGTTCATCACGCCAAATGCGATCGGCAGAACAAAGCCGCCTAATCCGCCGACCATGCCGACAAGGCCGCCAACCGCGCCGACATGTTCGGGGTAGTAAACCGGAATGTGTTTATAGACGGCGGCTTTGCCCAGAGACATGAAAAATCCAAGCACAAATATGGTAATAACGAAGGGGACAAGGCCCATCTGCGTTGAAAATGAAATTGGCCCTTCGATACCGTGAATAGTATAATCAGTATGCGGATAGGATAACATAAAGGTGGCGACCGCAGCCACGCTGAATGTCCAATACATGACTTTACGGGCGCCATATTTGTCGGACAGAAATCCGCCATAAGCGCGGAAAAGACTGGCTGGAACCGCATAAAATGCGGCGAGCATGCCCGCGGTTTTGATGTCGAGGCCATAAACGCCAATCAAATAGCGCGGCAACCACAAAGCCAGCGCCACAAAAGCGCCGAAGACGAAGAAATAATAAAGCGCAAAGCGCCAAACCTGCAGCCTTTTAAGCGGCGACAATTCCATGAGCGCGTTGAACGGTTTTTCTCCGCGCGTCTTGCGCGCAACCGTCACCGGGTCTTCTTTGGTGAAAATGTAAAATAACACCGCCGTGACGAGCATCACCAGCGCATAGATTTGCGCGGTTTTTTCCCACCCCAGCGCGACCAGCAAAAACGGCGCTCCAAAACTCGTCACCGCCGCGCCGACATTGCCCATGCCGAAGATGCCGAGTGCTGTGCCCTGGCGCTCATTTTCAAACCATCGCGACGTATAGGTGATGCCGACCGCGAAAGACCCGCCGGCGAGCCCAACCCCGAGCGCGGCCAGAAGGAACATTGGGTATGTCGAAACCGTCGACAGCAGAAACACCGCAATCGAGGTCAGCAACATGACCGCCGTAAAGACGCGCCGCCCGCCGAACTGATCGGCCCATACGCCTAAGAAAATACGGCTTAGCGAGCCGGTTAAAATTGGCGTTGCGACAAGCAGTCCGAACTGGGTTTCGTTAAGGCCTAAATCTTGTTTTATCTGGATGCCGATGATTGAGAATATCGTCCAGACGGCAAAGCACACCGTGAACGAAATCGTACTCGCGCCCAATGCGCGGTTTTGTTGGCCCCGCGTGACGGTTTCTAAATTATGCATGATATTCGCCCATTCGTTTTGCACAAAGCAGCGTTTTTCTGTCGCTCTTTTGACTCACACCGGACATCGCGGCAACTGGCGGCTTTCAGAATTTAGTCTGTAAATCGAAGAAACAAGACAGCGCAGATAATCCGTCATGCGAGTGATTACGCAACGCCAAATAGCCGCCTGACCGACGCCAAGAGACCGCTTGATATTCATCAAGTGAGCGCTGGCATGCCGTCCTTACTGGAACACCAAAACATGATTCGAAACGCGCCGTCGTAGCTCACATCGCCGCTCTGTCATGGCGTGTCTGGGAAGGTTTCGAGACCGGTAGGCCGGTTCTGATGACACCTTCGGGGAATGAATTACGTTATTTTAGGGATGCGGCCATTTTGGCGTTGGCTTCGATTTCATCCCAGTTGGATTGGGCGATCATGGCGCGCGTGGCTATCCACGAGCCGCCAACGCAAGCGACATTGGGCAGCGCAAGATAGGCCGGCGCTTTTTCCGCAGTGATGCCGCCAGTGGGGCAGAAGACGACATCCGGCAGCGGCCCCGCAAGGGATTTGAGATAAGCAATACCGCCAGCCGGCTCTGCAGGGAAAAATTTCATCGCCGCAAAACCAGCCTCAAAAGCCGTCATCGCCTCGCTCGCCGTCGCAACCCCGGCAAGCGCGGGAACACCGGCGCCAGCGAGCGCGCCAAGCAAAGATGTGCTGGCGCCGGGGCTCACCAGGAAATCAGCGCCGGCGGCGGTTGATTGTTCAATATCGCCCGCGCTGCGGATGGTTCCCATACCAACGATAAGGCTGGGCGCTGCAATTTTCATTGCCTCCAGCGCCTCAAGCGCGCAGGCCGTGCGCAGCGTCAGCTCGATAACTTCAAGCCCGCCCGCCGCCAACGCCAGCGCCAGGGGCGCGGCGTCTTTTAGCGCCGCCACCTCCAAAACAGGGATGACGCTCGCCTTTGAAAGCACTTCATTAATCTGCATCACTATGTCCGTCCAAAATAACCGCCGCACCGATCAACGCCGCGCCGTCATTAACAATCAGGTCCACCGGCGCGCGCTCGACATAATCGCACATGCGGCCTTTGTCGAGAAACCGGCGCGTGAATTGACTGGCGAGGAAAATCTCGCGGATTTTCGGCAGGATGCCGCCGCCCAGCACAACGCCGCCGCGCGCGCCAGTCGCCAGCACCGCATCTCCCGCGACAGCGCCCAGAAGTTCACAAAACATTTCAACCGCTCGCACCGCGATTGGATATTCCTTCGTCATTGCCGCCTTGGTGATTTCATTCGCCTTTAGTGAGACGCGCGGCGTATCCGCAATGGCGCATAGCGCGCGATGAATATTGACGAGACCGCGCCCCGATAACACCCGCTCAACCGATACCCGCGGATGTTCGCGCGCAATGAATTTCATCACTTCAATTTCTTCATCAGTTCCCGGCGCCAGCCCCACATGCCCGCCCTCGGTCGGGATGATCCGGTCGCGCCCGTCAACGGACAGGACCAGCGCCTGACCGAGCCCGGTGCCCGGCCCGATGACTAGAATTGGCGCATCGGCCGCGCCCACGCCCGGCTTCACCGAGACCAAATCCGATTTTGGCAGATGGCGCAGGCTCGAAGCCAGCGCCTCAAAATCATTGGCGACCATAAACCGATCGAGACCGAGCGCGGCTTTGATGTTAGCTACCTCAAGCACCCATGGGGAATTGGTGAAATCGATAACGTCATCGCTCACCGGCCCGGCAACCGCAAAGCACGCCGCCTTTGGCTTTGCGGTCACAGCTTCAAGGTATGCGTCAGCAGCATCGCGGATGGTTTCAAAATCCTCGGCGCGAAAGGTCTGGCTGTCGCGGGTGATGATGCGGTCTTTATCGCGGGTCGCCAGCGCAAAGCGTGCATTGGTGCCGCCAATATCTGCGACCAGAACCGGCTCGGTCATTGCGCATCTCCGCGCCGGCGCTCTTGCAGCGCAAATGTCATGGCCCCCTCCTCCGCGCCGCCGACCAGAGACCGCATCCCGGCAAACAGCTCGCGCCCGGTTCCCCAACGGTCTGCGTCGACATCGCCCAACGCGGGCGCGCGCGCTTTTAATTCCTCAGCGTCGACCAGAACCTCAAGCCGTCCCTCTTCCGTATCAAGACGAATGACGTCGCCGTCGCAAATCTTTGCAATGGCGCCGCCGCATAGGGCCTCCGGCGTGATATGAATGGCGGCCGGAACTTTGCCGCTTGCCCCCGACATCCGCCCATCGGTAATCAGCGCCACTTTAAAACCTTTGTTCTGAAGAACGCCAAGCAGCGGCGTCAGCTTATGCAGCTCCGGCATGCCGTTCGCTTTCGGTCCTTGAAACGCGATCACCGCAACAAAGTCCTGTTCGAGTTCTCCGGCTTTGAAGCGGTCCATCAAATCCTGCTGGCTGGTAAAGACAATCGCCGGCGCTTCAATCATGCGGCGCTCGGGGCTCACTGCCGAGACCTTGATCACCGCGCGGCCGATATTGCCGTCCAGCACCACAAGACCTCCGCTTGGCGCTGCAGGATTTGCAACCGGCGTGAGGACTTTCTCATCACCCGATGTCGAAGGCGCATCGCGCCAGGCGAGCTTGCCCTCCTCCAGAACCGGCTCGCAAGCATAGCGGCCAAGCCCGGCGCCCATCGCTGTTTTCACGTCGTCATGCAACAGCCCCGCATCCAGCAATTCGCGAATGACAAAACCGATCCCCCCGGCGGCGTGGAAGTGATTCACATCCGCCGAACCGTTTGGGTAAATCCGCGCCAGCAGCGGCGTCACGGAAGAAAGCGCGCTAAAGTCATCCCAGTCGATGATGACGCCGACGGCGCGGGCCATGGCGACAAGGTGAATGGTGTGGTTGGTCGAACCGCCTGTGGCGTTAAGCCCAACGATGGCATTGACGATGGCGCGCTCGTCAATGATGTCGCAAAATGGAATATAGTCATCACCCAGCGCCGTCGTCGCCGCGGCGCGTTTGGCAGTCTCAGTGACGAATGCCTCGCGAAGCGGCGTACCCGGATTAACAAAAGCAGAACCCGGCAGATGTAGCCCCATTATTTCCATCAGCATCTGGTTAGAGTTCGCCGTGCCATAGAACGTGCAGGTGCCGGGCGAATGATAGCTCGCGCTTTCCGCCGCCAGAAGCTCATCGCGCCCGACTTTTCCCTCCGCATAGAGCTGGCGCACCCGCGCCTTTTCGTCGTTCGGCAAGCCTGACGCCATCGGTCCGGCGGGCAGGAACAATACCGGCATATGGCCAAACCGCGCCGCGCCGATAAACAGTCCGGGGACGATCTTATCGCACACGCCGAGCATCAACGCTGCGTCAAAGACATTATGCGAAAGCGATATCGCCGCCGCCATGGCGATGACGTCGCGCGAGAACAGCGACAAATCCATCCCCGGCTGGCCTTGGGTAACCCCGTCGCACATTGCCGGAACGCCGCCGGCGATTTGCGCCGTGGCGCCGGTCTCGCTCAAAGCGTGTTTTATCATGTCGGGATAGGCGCCAAGCGGTTGGTGCGCTGACAGCATGTCGTTGTAAGCGGTAACGATGGCGACATTGGCGCCATCGCCTCTGGCCAGCGCCTTCTTGTCGCCGGGCGGCGACGCCGCCGCCGCATGCGCAAGATTGCCGCACGAGATGTGGCTGCGTTGCGGGCCGTCCGAAGCGGCTGCGCGCATTTGTTTCAGATAGGCGGCGCGCGTCTGGCGGCTGCGCGTCCGCACCCGGTCCGTTACGCGCTCCAATGTGGTATTCAGTTTCGGCAATCTCTTCTCCTTACGGCGCCCATACGGTCCAAAGGTCCGGGCGCGCCTTCAAAATAGCACGGACAGGCATCGCTTCCACAGGCCCGTCCTCTAGCGCCTTGAAATAGGCGTTGCGCTTTTCCTCGCCGGCAATCATCAGCGCCAGAAACCGCGCGGACTTTACCGCATCTAATGTCAGCGTCATCCGGCGGACATGCTTGCCGGTGACGTTGCTTTGCTGCGCGATGACCGCGCATAAGGACTTTTCCGAATGCAGCGCACCGTCTAATCCATCCGCATACGGAAACCATGACGCCGTATGGCCGTCCGGGCCCATCCCCAGGACCACCGCGTCAAATGGCCGGCTCATCCCTTCTAGCCGCGCTGCCGCCGTCGCCAGGCCTTGCGCCGGCGTTGGCGTATCTGACCACAGGCCCACAAGATTGAGCCCCGCTGCTTGGTTTTGCATCAAGGTCTCGCGGATAAAAGTCTCGTTCGAGCCTTCTTCGCCCGGCGCAACCCAACGTTCGTCAACCAGCACCGCCGTCACCCGAGACCAGTCAAGCGTGCGCGCAGACAATGCCTTATAAAGCCCCGCCGGGGTCGAGCCGCCCGAGACCGCGAACGACGCCGCGCCACGCTCGGCGATAGCGCGCGCAAGCTGCGCCTCAATCATATCGGCAAGGCGCGCCGCCATCGCCGCAGCGGATGCAAACGAGATAAAATCTGCCTTATGCGCCATCAAACCACGCGCGCCCATCGCGGTCGAGCATCATCGCCGCCTGCACCGGGCCATCCGTACCCGCCGCATATTTATGCGTCGGCGTTTCATCTTCTGACCACGCCGCCTGAATGCCGTCGACCCATTGCCATGCCGCCTCAACCTCGTCGCGCCGCATAAACAGCGCCAGATCGCCGCGCACCACCGCCATCAACAAGCGTTCATAAGCGTCAGGATACCGCGCCGAGAACGCGTCGGCATAGCTTAGATTGAGCGGCACATAACGTAAGCGCATGCCGCCCGGCCCTGGGTCTTTGGTCACCAACAATAGCTTTACGCCCTCATCCGGCTGCAACCGGATAACCAGCCGTGATGGCTGCAAACCTTCTGCGCCGCTGGCGACCAGCGCATGCGCCACGTCCTTAAACTGAACGATAATTTCCGAACGCCGCGCACCCATGCGCTTGCCGGTGCGCAAATAAAATGGGACGCCCTTCCAGCGCCAATTATCGATATTGGCCTTGACCGCTGCAAAGGTCTCCGTTGCGGTCGGCTTGCCCAACTCCTCCGCATAGCCCTCAACTGCCGCGCCATCGCTGGCGCCGGGGCCATATTGTCCGCGCACGCTTGCCTCACGCACGCTCTGCGCCGTGATCGGCCGCAACGCACGCAGGACTTTTAGCTTCTCGTCGCGCACCGTGTCGGATTCCAGATCAAACGGCGGCTCCATGGCGACCAGACATAATAATTGCAGCAAGTGATTTTGCACCATGTCGCGCATGGCGCCGGCGTTGTCATAATATCCGGCGCGCCCGCCCGCGCCGATGGTTTCGGCCACCGTAATCTCAACATGGTCAATCGCATTGGCGTTCCAGACCGGCTCGAACAGAGAGTTCATAAACCGCAGGACGATAAGGTTCTGCACCGTCTCCTTGCCGAGATAGTGATCGATCCGGAAAATCTCATCCTCAGCAAAGACCTCGCCGACCGCATCATTAACCGCGCGCGCGCTTTGCAAATCGTGGCCGATGGGTTTTTCCAGTACAATGCGCGCGCCCGGCGTCTTCAGTCCCGCCGCATGGATGTTGCGGCAAACATCGCCATAAAGCCCCGGCGGCAACGCTAGGTAAAAAATCCGCTGTTTGCCCGCCATGTCGCCGAGCTTGTCGCCCAGCGCCTTCCAGTTTGACCCGCCGTCGAGCGCGTCCAGCTCGACATAAAAAAGCTGCTCGGAAAAGGCGCGCCATTCCTTCTCGTCAATGGTTTCGCCGGAATGAAACTTCTTGAAGCTCTCAAGCGTCAGCGCCCGGTAGCTGTCATCGTCAAGCGCGGTTCGCGAGGCGCCGACAATGCGCGACGTCGCCGGAATTTGCCCGTCGCGCCAGCGGTGAAACAGGGACGGCACAAGCTTGCGCAGCGCCAGATCGCCCGCCGCGCCAAAAACAATCAGGTCAAACGCCCCAACCGGCAATAGCTGTGGTGAGGATGATCGTTCTTCCATACTGATTTCCATTTTCGCCAGCCTATGGCTTTGTTTGCATGCCGTTCAGCATGAACGCCGCCGCGCTTTTGCGCTGACGAAAAGGCACCATGCTATTCAATCGGAGCCTTCTTATAGACCGGCCTTATTGCTATCACCAATAGAAGGCATAGAGAAAAATCAGGACAGCGGTGACGACAACGGCGCCGATATTGAAGCCTGGGCCGGTTTTGAAAGAGATGCCGGCAAGGTCAATAACCTGGTCGTCGCGCGCTGGGCGCTGGAGCAAGGACAGCGTCACGCCAAGCCCGACGCAGAGCAGGAACACCACGCCGACCCGGTCCATGAACGGCATCTCCGGCAGCCAAATCTTGAACGCCAGCGACAATGCAAACGAGCCGATGATGGCGGCGATGGCGCCGATCTCGGTGCCGCGCTTCCAGAACATACCGAGAATGAATATCGCGACAATGCCGGGCGTGAAGAAGCCGGTATATTCCTGGATGATCTGAAACACCTGATCGGCGCCGCCCAGCAGCGGCCTTGCGGCGAGGACGGCAATGGCGATGGCGGTCAGGCTGGTGATGCGCCCGACGCGGACCAGCTGTCGCTCCGTTGCCTGTTGTCCGAACATCGGGCGATAAAGGTCCATGGTGAAGATCGTCGAGATCGAATTCATCATCGAGCCGAGCGATGAGACGATTGCGGCAATCAAAGCGGCAAAGATCAGCCCGCGAATGCCGGAGGGAACCAGCTTCATCATTTCCGGATAGGCCTGGTCGGGCTTGGCGAGGTCGGGCGCGAGCACCACTGCGGCAATCCCCGGCACGACAATAATCAACGGCATGATCAGCTTTAAAAAAGCTGCAAACATGATGCCCTTCTGGGCTTCCTTGATATCTTTGGCGCCCAACGCCCGCTGGATGATATATTGGTTACAGCCCCAATAGGAGATGTTCATAATCCACATGCCGCCCAGCAAGACGCCAATCCCGGGGAGGTTTTTGTATTGCGGATTATCGCGCGACAAAATCATGTCGAAGCGCTCGGGGAACTCGACCATCAGCCGTTTAAACCCGGCGATGGCGTCGCCGCCGCCAACCTGGGAGAGCGTGATATTGGCGATCAGCGCGCCGCCGAGAATGAGCAGCGTCACCTGAATAATATCTGTCAGCGCCACCGCCTTCAGCCCGCCATAAAGCGAATAGGCCGCCGCAAACATCGCCAGCAACACCATGCCGAGCATCATGCCCGCGCCGGTCAGCGTGTTGATCGCAGTTGCGCCGAGCCACAAAATCGTCGTCAGATTGACGAAAGTGTAAAGCCCCAGCCAGAACACCGACATTACATATTTAACGCTCGTCCCGAAGCGCAACTCAAGAAATTGCGGCATCGTATAGATGCGGTGTTTCAAAAAGATCGGCAGGAAGAACTTGCCGACAATCACCAGCGTGATCGCCGCCATCCACTCATAAGAGGCGATGGCGAGGCCGATGGCATAGCCCGATCCCGACATGCCGATGATTTGTTCGGCGGAGATATTGGCGGCAATCAGCGAGGCGCCAATCGCCCACCAGGGCAGCGCTTTGCCGGCTAGAAAATAGTCCTCCGTGGTCTTCTTGTGGCCAGCCTTCTCGCGTGACACCAGCGTCGCAATCGCAATCAACGCAAACGCATAGCCAATAACAATGGCAAGATCGATCGGCTCGAGAAACATAACCCGCCCCTATTGTGATCTTATGCGCAAGCGGATCGCCGCGCCGCCGCCGGGCGCCAGCGGCAGAGAAAGAATATCACCGCGCACGACATCGCGCTGCTCGATAATCATGTCATAGGGATTGTCTTTCCAATTCGCCTTCACGCCGTCGCGATAAATTTCAGCAACATAGGTTTGCGCCGGCTCAAGAAAGGAAAGCGGCAGCGAGAGAGTGCGCGCCTCTTCGTCAGTCAGGGCGCCGAGATACCAGTCTTCGCTATCGCGGTCCTTGCGCGCATAAGCAACGAAGTCGCCAATCTCGCCGGCAAGCGCAATGCTTTCCTCCCAGTCAACCGGCACATCGACGATGAACTGGAAGGCGGCCAGATTGCCCTCATAATTCTCCGGCAGGTCGGCGGCCATCTGGATCGGGCTATAGAGCACGACATAGAGCGCAAGCTGCTTGGCGAGCGTCGTTTCAACACGGCTGCGCGGGTCGCCGCGCGGCATGTCCGCGTTCACGGGCGGGCGTTTGTTGGGCTCAAGGTCGAATATGCCGGGCGTAAAATCCATCGGCCCGGAGAGCATGCGCGTGAAGGGAAGGATCGCCGTGTGCTCGGGCGGGTTGGGCGGATCGCCCCAGGCGTTATATTCCTGACCGCGCGCGCCCTCACGCGTAACCCAGTTCGGATAGGTCCGGCGCAGCCCGGTATCCTTCACCGGCTCATGCGGGTTGACGGAAATCTTGTGTTTCGCCGCTTCGCGAACCACGCGCATATGATGGTCGACCATAAACTGGCCGTCATGCCATTCATATTTCACAATGCCTTTTTCGTCGATCCGCTTGATGTTCCCGCCATCTGCAACATAGCCGGTTTTCACCTTATCAACGCCCAGCGCCTCATAAAGCGCGAACGCATCTTCCAGCTGGTTTTCATAATTGGTAACACTGCCGGAAGTCTCGTGATGGCCGATCAGGCGAACGCCTTTTTCCCGGGCGTAATCCGTCACCGCTTTCAAATCAAAATCCGGATAGGCTTTTGTGAAACTAAAAACATCGCCATTGTTAAACCAGTCGCCGTCCCAACCAATATTCCAGCCTTCAACCAACACCCCGATGAAGCCATATTTGGCGGCAAAATCGATGTAGCGTTTGGTTTCTTCGGTGGTGGCGCCATGAACGCCGTCGGTTCCCCACAAATATTCGCGAATATGCATCCCCCACCAGATGCCGACATATTTGCCGGGTTTGACCCAGGAGACATCGCCCAGCGTGTTGGGTTCATTGAGGTTTAAAATCAGATCGGAATTCAACAGCCCGACCGCATCCGGCGCGATCTGGATGGTGCGCCATGGTGTCACGAAAGGGGTTTTCGTTTTGACCAGCACGCCATCTGACCACGGAGCCAGATCGGCTTTGAACCGTCCGGGGCGGAACTGCTTTAGCGACATGCCGGAATAATCGACAAGCGCCGCCTCATGGATGCTTAAATGCACGCCGGAGGGCATGCGCAATGTTATCGGCGTATGGGCGCCCGACACGTCCGCGATATCGCTTGTCTGGTAGAGATACTCATACCGGTTCCAGCCGTGCGAGGGTATCCACCAGGCCATCGATTTTTCCTGAACCGCAAATTCCGTCAGCTCATCAATGATATTGAGCTTACCTAGGCGGCGCTGTTTGGGAATTTCGTACCGAAAGCCAACGCCGTCATCGAAGACGCGAAACCGCACCTGCATTTCCCGCGCCGGACCGCTTGTCGATGTGAAGGTGACCAGCAATTCATTGTGATGGTCGCGCACCATGCGCCGCTCGCCCCAGGGCTGCTCCCAAGTCTCATCACGAGAAGCGATTGTCGTCGCGGTAATAGAGAGGCCTTCATCAAATCCGTGCTGGTTTTCGAACAGCATGCCGAGGCGCGAGGGCGCGATGATGGTCTCGCCTCGGAAATCGATTTTATACTGCGCCCGACCGCCATCATCGCTGAAGGTAACGACAATGTCGCCGGCGGGCGATCGGACCTGCACTGGCGACTGCGCGGCAAGAAGTTGCGGCGCAAAGACGGCAAGCAGCCCAAACCCAATGGCGGCCAATTTGGACAAACGAGATCGCGCTGCGGACATAATTTTCTCCAAAATGACTATCTTCCCTACCACCCGGCTGCCTCGCCACCCCTTATGCGAATCCACCCGCCAACCAGTCTCAAACCGTCTTCGTGGAGCCTATCGGAATATGCAATTTTCTGCAATAATTAAGATGCAAGGTGCGATGCGCGACGTATCGCCGAATGTACTTTATGACAAAATACCCTATAATTACAGGGTAAATATGGAATATACATGCCTTTTATAGGCTCTTTCGTCTGAAACTGGGTGCGGAAAAGAATGCAAAAAATATACATTCGGCGACACGTCAAGAGCCATAACGCGACCCATGCAGCCCAGGCCGCTATGCTCATAAAAGGAATGAACCGACACGAGAAGAAACGGTCAGGCGCGCGTTGAAAATCAACCTCTCTCCTCAATCAACCCTGTCTGTCGAAGCCTTCGGCAATGAGCGCCAGCCCGTCATCGTGATTGATGATGCGTTCGAAGACCCGCTTGGCCTCGTTGAAGACGCCTGCGCCAAACCCTTCTCGCAGATCGGCGCCTATTATCCGGGTCTGCGCGCGCCGCTCGATAAAGGCTCGACGCTGATTCTGATTGCATCGGTAGAAAAGATGCTTGAACAGCATTTCAATATCGCTAGCGCGCAATGGGATAGCGAGTGTTTCTATTCTATCGTAACGACGCCGCCCGAAGCGCTGGCGCCCATCCAGCGTTTTCCCCATTATGACGGCGTTGAGGAACAGCGTCTCGCAATCCTTTGTTACCTCGGCAAGCCAGAACAAGGCGGCACGGCTTTTTACCGTCATCGCAGCACCGGCTATGAGACCGTGAGTGCGGATCGGTTCAATCGGTTCAAGCAAACACTAGAAGCGGAAGTGCGCCAACACGGCCTGCCGCCGCCGCGATATATAGAGGACGGCGCGCCCTTGTTCGAGCGCATCGGCGCCGTTGAGGCGCGTTTCAACCGTATGCTGATTTACAGAGGGTTCAATCTCCATTGCAGCGTCATCGACAACGCCGCTCCCTTGCCAAGCGATCCGCGCGAGGGGCGTCTCACCGTGAATTGTTTTTTGAAGCCGTCCGCAACCGCCGGGTAAACCCACCAGCACTAAAGGACATCGCTATGTTCAAATATCTCGCTATCGTATCCGCCCTTATCGGCATCACTGCCTGCAATAGCGGCGAGCCGAGTGCGCAAACCGGCGCCGCAACCACAGCTGCGCCCGCGGAAGAAACCAATCCGTATACGCCAAAGCCATATATCAAAATCGACCATCCCGAATGGTCGCGCAACGCCGTTATATACCAAATCAACACCCGCCAGTTCACAAAAGAAGGTACATTCGCCGCCGCGCAACAGCAATTACCGCGACTGAAAGAGCTGGGCGCTGATATCTTATGGCTAATGCCAATTCATCCGATTGGAGAAAAGAACCGCAAAGGCTCGCTCGGCAGCCCCTATGCGATCAAAGATTATTTCGGCGTCAATCCAGAATTTGGAACGCTTGAGGATCTAAAATCATTCGTCGACGCCGCCCATGCGCTCGACATGTATGTCATTCTCGACTGGGTCGCCAACCATACGGCCTGGGATAATGCGCTCGTTGTGGAGCATACGGACTGGTATGAGCGCGACTGGAAGGGCGATTTTCATCCGACGCCATGGTGGGACTGGTCCGATATTATCGACCTTGATTACTCAAAGCCGGCATTGCGTGAATATATGACCGAGGCGATGACATATTGGGTTACGGAAGCGGGCGTTGACGGCTTTCGCTGCGACGTTGCCGGATATGTTCCGCTCGATTTCTGGGACAATGTCCGCCGCGAACTGGATGAGATCAAACCGGTTTTCATGTTGGCCGAATGGCAAACCCGCGACCTCCATGCCCGCGCCTTTGATGCAACTTACGCATGGGACTGGCACAATGCGATGCACAATATCGCCGTCAACGGGGCTGATGTCGGCGCTTTGTTCGGATATTACTCAGCCAATGAAAGCGCCTGGCCGAAGGACGCCTTTCGCATGACGTTTATCAGCAACCATGATAAAAATTCCTGGGAGGGAACCCAGTTTGAACTTTTCGGCGACGCTCTTGAGGCCGCCATCGTTCTCTCGGTCGTCGGCGAGGGTATGCCGTTGATTTATAATGGGCAGGAGGCCGGCAACCCGAAGCGGCTTGCGTTTTTTGAAAAGGATGCAATTGAATGGCGCGACCACCCTATCGGCGCGCTTTACAAACAGCTTTTCGCGCTGAAACACCAGACCCGAGCGCTATGGAACAGCGCCAATGGCGCGCGCATGATCCCGGTCATCAATTCCGAGCCAGACAAGGTATTCAGCTTTGTTCGACTTGGCGAAGAGGACGGTATTTTCGCATTAATGAATTTTAGCGCGGAAGAAAAGACGGTGTCATTTCCGGAAAACTTGCACCATGGAACCTATACGGATTATTTTAACGGAGGTGAGTCGCGTTTTGACGAGGCTCAAAAACTGACCCTGGCGCCGTGGAGCTACCGAGTGTATCTGAAAAACTGATGGCCATAAACAAAACAGACAGCGATCCGTTTCGCATTCTTGTCCTCGGCGGCGGCACCGCCGGTTGGATGGCCGCCAATCTGATGGCGAAACGCTGGTTGATGGCGAAACGCGAGGGGGCCCGCAATGTTGAAATCACCGTATTGGAGGCGCCCGATATCGGCATTATCGGGGTCGGTGAAGGGTCTACCCCGCAATTAAAAGCATTTTTTGACACTCTGGACATTGCCGAAGCGGACTGGATGGCGAAATGCAACGCGACTTACAAGAACGGCATCAGTTTCCATGGCTGGTCCGAACGGCCAGGGCATGCGCATTATTTTCACCCCTTCCCCTCGCCGATCGACCACCACACTTCGCCGGCGTTTTACTTCCACAGCCATTTTCGCCGGCAAGGAATTGACCTCAACGCCAATCCGGACCGCTTTTTTCTGTCCGCCCATCTCGCCAACAAACGCCTCGCGCCAAAACCCAACCATAACTTCCCGTTCGACATCGCATATGGCTATCATTTCGATTCCCATCTCGTCGGGGCGTTCTTGCGAGAGCATGCAAAATCCCTCGGCGTCGTCCACGCAGAAGGCAAGGCTGTTGACGTTCAACTAACCCCCGATGGAAATATTGCCTCGCTCAAACTTGATGATGGCCAAATCATAGAAGCCGATTTTTTCATCGACAGCACAGGGTTTCGCTCAGTTCTTTTACAGCAAGCCCTGGGCGTGAAGTTCGTTTCGTTTGCCGAAAACCTGTTCAATAACGCCGCGGTTGTGTTGCCGACGCCGACTGACCCAGATGGAACCAATTCTCAAACCACGTCAACGGCACTCAAAAATGGATGGGCGTGGAATATTCCGCTTACCAATAGAACCGGCAATGGCTATGTCTATAGCGCCGATTATTGCACGCCCGATGAAGCGGAGACCGAACTGCGCGCGCATTTAGGTATGCTCGACGGCGATGTCGCGGCGCGCCATCTCAAAATGAAGGTTGGCCGCGTCGAAAAACACTGGCGCAAAAACTGCCTGGCGGTCGGCCTGTCCCAAGGCTTTATCGAACCTCTGGAAGCGACCGCGCTGCACCTTGTTCAAGCGACCATCGAGCAATTCATGGCGGCTTTTGAAGGCGGCGGTTTTACGAACAAGAAAGAACACGACTTCAACGCCGACATAAACGCCCGCTTTGAGGGCGTGCGCGATTATATCGTTTGTCATTACCGCGCAAATTTGCGCACCGACACGCGATACTGGCGCAATAATGCTGCTAATAACAAGCTTTCAGACACGCTTCACCGGATATTCAAATGCTGGTTTGAGCGCGGTGATATGAAGCAGGAAATCGCAGATTTGGGTATCAGCAAATACTATTCGCTGACGTCATGGCTATGTCTTCTCGGCGGCTATGGCAATTATCCCGATACGGATAAGCTCAAACCACCGTCTGACGACCTTCAACGCTTCGATTTGAGCGTCATCGATGACTTTGTCGCCCGCGCGGGGCTCAATTTTCGTGATCACAAAACGGTGCTGGCGGAATTGCGCGAGGGGCCCGGAGACATCGCGCCTCAGTGAACGGCGCTTTGCATTGGCTGTCAATAAACGCCTCATGCGACGGCATTGACGCAGTGGCGCGCGCAATCAATGTCTTCATGTCGTTTAGAAAACCGGAAAGGTCGCTCTCGGTGAGCGCATCGGCGACCGGGTGATAACCGGCCGGCATAATGCGTTGCCCCAGCAGCACCTGAAGCCATCCGGTTTCCGTAAATAGCTCTTCATGCTCACGATAAATTCGCCCGCTGGCGCGGAACAAATCTATCTTCGCTGTCAGCGCATCCGGCACGCTCATATCGCGGCACGCCGCCCAGAAGCCGGCGTCATCGCGCTCATTTGCGTGGTAGTGCAAAATTAGAAAATCGCGAACGCGCTCAAACTCAAACCGCGACTGCCGGTTGAACTCCTCAATCAGCGTTGGATCGAAACTCTTGTCAGGAAACATCGACACGACGCGGCTGACCGCAGACTGGATCATGTGGATTGAAGTCGATTCCAACGGTTCCATAAAACCGCTGGCAAGGCCCAACGCAACGCAGTTTTTAACCCACATACGCTTGCGCATGCCGGTCGTGAAGCGAATGATGCGCGGCTCGGCCAGTGTCTTTCCTTCGATGTTCTGTAACAGGACGTCTTTGGCTTCCTCATCGGTTACGAACTGACTGCAATAGACATGACCGTTGCCGACACGGTGCTGCAAGGGAATGCGCCATTGCCAGCCGGCGCGTTGCGCTGTCGCCTGCGTATAAGGGCGGAACGCATCGCCATGCTCGCACTGGACCGCAACTGCACGGTCGCAAGGCAGCCATCGCGTCCAGTCCTCGTAACCGGCCTTAAGAGCGCCCTCGATCAACAGGCCGCGAAAGCCCGAACAATCGATAAAGAAATCTGCGCCAATCTCTTCCCCTCTTTCAAGCTGGACGGTTTTGATAAACCCGGTCTCGCCATCAAGCGCAACATCGACGATCTTGCCTTCTGACCGCTCCACGCCATGCGCTTCAGCGAAGCGGCGAAGATATTGCGCGTAAAGCCCGGCGTCGAAATGAAAAGCGTATCTAGTGCCGGTGAGCCGGGATGAGCCCACCTGCTCCATCCGCGCAAAACGGTTCTGCATGGCACCGGCGGCGTTTATAGAAAAATCCCAAAGACTGCTTTTGTCTCCCGATGCGCGGGCGCGCAGCCAGTAATGATGAAACGGAACAAGCCCCAGCGGCCGGCCGATATCGCCAAAGGCATGAAGATAGCTGTCGCCCGGCCGCGTCCAACCATTGAACTGAATGCCGAGTTTGAAGCTGGCTTGAGTGTTCTTAATGAAATCGTTTTCGTCGAATCCTAAAAACCTGTTGATGTGTTGAATTTGCGGAATGGTCGCCTCGCCGACGCCAACCGTTCCAATTGCCTCCGACTCAATCAGCCGGATCGAAACTTTTTCGCCTAGCGTCTTGGACAACACGGCCGCCGCCATCCAACCGGCTGTGCCGCCGCCGACGATCAGCACAGTTTTTATCGCTTGTGCGGATTGAACGCCGTTGGCCATGCTGAAAAATCCCGTTGCCTGCAATGATACCCTACCGGCGCCGATACGCTCGCATCAACATCGCCATCGTCGCACCGCAAAAAGAAAAAGCCCCGCCGGATACAACCCGGCGGGGCCTACTAAATAGCGCTCCCGGGAGGAGGAGCGTATTAGAACGTATAGGACGCGCCAATCAGATAGGTGCGACCAAAGCTTTGATGGTCAATGACCTGACGTGGTTGTTGAAACACGGTCGTTACGAACGGCTCATTGGTCAGGTTGAGCCCCTGAGCGGTGACGCGCAAACCTTCGAGCGGGCCCGACTGGAACCGATAGCCGATTTGGGCGTCAATGATCGATTCACCCAGCGCATCTCTAAAGGTCCGTGTTGCACTAATCGCCGACACCTCGGCGAGGAACGATGAACGGAACCGATGGCTAACGCGCGCCTCAAGTCCGTTCTGCTCATAATAGAGCGTCGAGTTGACCACCCATTTCGACAGACCCGGTACTGTAATTGTAGCCATGATCGACGGATCAACCTGAGCAAACAACGTCACCTTACTATCGGTATAGGAAGTGCTTGTGACTAAGCCAAATGACGAAAGCGATTCACTGAAAAGCTCCCCAGGTAGAGATATGCCCAGTTCAATACCTTTTATGCTGCCAAAACCATTGTTAGTCGGACCGTTGATAAATCCGACACTTGTTCCCAACGTCGCTTGTTGCGCTGGGGTGAGTTCACCGGCGACAAAGTCCGCAAAGTCAAACAGGAAGCCATCAGCCGGGTTCACAAAATCATTGAGGTCCTTGTAGAACGCCGCAAGCGAGATATAGCCGGCGCCGCCAAAGTAATGCTCAAGCGAGAGATCAACCTGGTTTGAAATGTAAGGCCGCAGGAATGGGTTGCCGCCATTGGCGCTGAACGCCCCATTAAACGGATCTGTGTTTGTGAGCCTGGTAAGATCAACACCAAGCGACAGGCTGGCGTTCAACTGATCCATACGCGCCCGCGCCAGCGTCCGCGATGCACCGAAGCGCAATTGAGTATTTTCAGCAAGCCCAAAAATCAGGTTCAAGCTCGGCAGGAAGTCCGTATAGGTATCGCCTTCCTCAACCGATTCAGCCGTTTGACCAAGCGTGCCTGAGATTACGCCGCTCGTGGGAATACGAAAACCCAGTGCAGATTGATCCGTATAAACAACCTGCACCCCGACATTCCCCGTCACCGGTATCGAACCAAGATGCGTATCGACGTCAAATTTGACCCAGCCGGTCAACACATCTTCATTGACAGTCCAATCCTGAGCGACCGAAAAGGACGAGAGCGACACAGAAAGCGGCGCATAGAACCCGCTATCCAGCAAGTAGAGCGGATCATAAGTGAGTTGAGAAGGGATGCCGAGGAAGCCGATGCCCGTGGTTTCATCAAGTAATGCGGCTTGCGGAACCGGCGCCGTCTGTATCGCCCCGCCCGAAATGAACAACGGACCGCCAGCAATCGTCAGGAATTGCTGATCAATATTGCGTGTCTTCTCGCGCATGCCGTAGTCGAGGCCAATTTCGATATTACTAATGAAGCTGTTGTCAAAATCGCGATCTACGCTGCCGCGAAGGTGCCACAGCTCGTCCGTAGTCTCCGGCGCGTTTATGAAACCCGCCTGCACAACATCGTTGCCTCCGCCCCAGCCGAGCGGGTCAGTCAAGACGAAATTGCTGGGATTGCTATAGTCAAGCGTTGGCGAAAAGTTGAATGTGCCGTTCGCGTTGCGCGTGACCGTAAGCGTATCCGCCGCACCGCCAGTATCACCAAAACCCGTGCCCGCATAGGTTTCGATCAATCGGTCAGCGCGATCAGCTTTTGAGTAGCTGATGTCCATCTCAACACCCCAGGTGTCGGTGTCATAATGGCCATTCCAACCAGCCGAAAACAGATCGGCGCGGCGTTCATTATAGTCGTTGCGAATAACGCCTCTTTGATTGCCGAAAGTGGCGCCGGTCACGACACCATCTTCAACAGAGTTGATCGAATCTGTCGTTACGCCAAAAGCGCCGAAACCAAGCGGAAATTCGATACCGCGCAATGGCTGGTCTTCTTTAAAGTCCGAGTAGAAAATATCGATAGTCGATTCGAATTGATCACTCGGCTGATATTGCAGCGTGCCGATAAGGCCAATGCGGTCGAGATCGCTGGATGCTACAAATGGTTTGGAGCCGCCAAGAAGCGCGTTGCCAGCGCTGTCGCTAGCATAACCCCAGGCGTTAAACTGCTCGATCTGAGCCGGCGAAGACTGATAGGCGACGCCGAGTGAGATGCCAATGGTGTCGTCCATGAACTGGTCGACGATGGTGGCGGTGGCGCGATAACCATTGCCTGGCGCATCGGGATTTAGAGAACCATTTTCGTTGAATTCGTAACGGCCGTTAAAGGAGATGATCCGACCGTCGCGGTCCAGCGGGCGAATGGTCTGCATGTCAACGGTGCCCGCAAGCCCCTGGCCGATCAAACCCGCATAAGGCGTTTTGTAAACGACGGCCCCGGAAAGTAATTCCGCTGGGTATTGATCGAACTCAACACCGCGATTGTCGCTGGTGGTTACTTGTTCACGGCCGTTTAAAAGCGCCGTAGAAAGATCGGGTCCAAGACCGCGAATCGACAGCACCTGACTGCGCCCATTCAATCGCTGCGTAGTGAGCCCCGGGAGGCGACCCAGCGCTTCTGCGATTGAAACGTCAGGCAGTTTGCCGATGTCTTCAGCGGAAACCGCCTCGACAATCGACTTGGCGTTGCGTTTCGTGGCTACCGAGTTCTCAAGTGAACTGCGAAAGCCGGTGACGACGATTTCATCTTTTTGATCGCCATCGTCTTCCACTTGAGCAAATGCAAGCGGCGCGAATGCAAGGCTGGACGCGCATCCAAGCAAAACATTGCGAATGTAAACTCGATTCATAGTTTCCCCTCCCTAGCGGGCGTTTAGGCTTAATGACGGCTACCATGAAAGAAATATCAATTATTTGCAATAGCAACATCATTTAATCTTGCAAAAACACCACTCCGCGACACCTGAAATTCTGGTGCTATATCCTCTATACACACCTAACATGTTATTATAATGAGATTATTTAAATCTTGCGAAGCTGCAAAAGATATGACATTTTCATCACAACGGTTAATGTAATTTCTTGCAATAAATTTCACGTAGTGTACTCGTTATAGGCTATGATGCGAATCGGCGGGAAGAATCAGCCAGTTGTTGGCGGCCGGAGATAATGGGCGGGAGAGATAGGGTCGATGCACAATCATTCACACCGCGTGGTGTCTTTTGTTCGATTACGGCGCGCATGTTTGGCCTTTGTCATATGGTGCGGCCCGCTTGCGGCGACATCCCTCGCGGCTGATTATTTAGATCGCCCGCCCGAAGACGAAGTTGTGTACTTCGTGTTGCCGGACCGTTTTGAAAATGCCGACCCGAGCAATGACCATGGCGGATTGGACGGCGGCCGGCTCGATCATGGGTTTGACCAAACCCACAAAGGGTTTTTTCACGGCGGCGACCTCAAGGGTCTAACGGCGCGGCTGGACTATATTGAGGGGCTAGGCGCAACGGCGATTTGGCTTGGGCCAATTTACAAAAACAAACCCGTACAAGGCCCGCCCGGTGATGAATCCGCCGGCTATCACGGCTACTGGATAACGGATTTCACTTCCGTCGATCCGCATTTTGGAACCAATGACGACCTCAAAGAATTCGTCGATGCCGCGCATCAACGCGGCATCAAAATCTATCTGGATATTATTACCAATCACACCGCGGACGTAATCTCTTACCGGGAATGTCACGACCCTGACTATCAAGGCGCCGACAGGCCTGAACAAGGGTGTCCTTACCGCTCAAAAGCTGACTACCCTTATTCAACGCGAGGGCTTGCTTCCGGCGAACGCATTAACGACGGCTTCATGAGCGATGACCCGCTCTATCAGACGGAAGATAATTTCGAGCGCCTCACCAGAGACGATTATGCTTATACGCCCTATGTGCCGGCTGGTGAAGAAAATGTGAAGAAGCCGGACTGGTTAAACGACCCGCGTTACTATCACAATCGCGGCGATTCGTTCTGGTTCGGAGAAAGCGCGCTATACGGAGATTTCAGCGGGCTCGATGATTTGTTGACGGAAGACCCGCGCGTGGTTGAGGGTTTCATCACGATCTTCAAGGACTGGATCACCAATTATAAAATAGACGGCTTCCGCATTGACACAGCAAGGCATGTCAATCCGGAATTCTGGCAGGCCTTTAGCGCCGCAATGCTGGAGCACGCTACCGCGCAAGGCATTGCGAATTTCTACATTTTCGGAGAAGCCTATAGCCCTAACCCTGCCGGGTTGGCGCGCTTCACGCGTGTCGATGGCTTGCCATATGTGCTTGACTTTGCATTCCAATCCACCGTGCAAGAGGTTGTCTTAAACAGCGCGCCGGCGATACGGTTTCAAGACCTTTTCGACGTGGACGCGCTTTATGAGGGCGGCGGAAAAACCACTGCAGGACTTCCTGTCTTTGTTGGCAACCATGATATGGGAAGGTTTTCGATGTTCGCCCGCCAGGCGCATCCGGATGCAACCGAAGAGGAGATCTCCAAGCGTGTTCTTCTCGCACACGCGATGATGTTCTACCTGCGCGGCGTGCCGGTGATTTATTATGGCGATGAACAGGGTTTTATCAGCGACGGAAAAGACCAGGCGGCCAGGGAGGATATGTTTCCAAGCTTGGTCGCCTCCTATAACGATAACGACTTGATCGGTACAGACGCAACAACCGCAACTTCTAACTTCAACACCAAACATCCATTTTATCGCGCTCTGTCAAAAATGGCGCGCATCTATCGCAAACATGCGCCGCTGCGGCGCGGCGCGCAGCTATTGCGCGCAGCCGAACATAAGGGAAGCCTGTTGGCGGTATCGCGCCTCGGCGAGGATGGCGGCGAATATCTGATCGCCTTCAATGCGGCAAACCGCGAGCGCACTGTCCAAATCAACGTCGACCCACGATCGACATCATGGAAATCTATTTCAGGCCGGTGCAACCGGAAATCCACAACGACGGGCAGCGTAGAAGTTACGACGCCACCGCTTGCATATGTCATCTGCAAGTCTAACGATTGGAACTGAGTATAATGAATGTGCTTGACGCCAAAAATGTGATGCCTGCCAGCCAGCGGCCCGATATCGCCGATGCGCAAGACTGGTGGCGCGGCGCGGTTATCTATCAGATTTATCCGCGCAGCTTTCGCGACTCCAGCGGCGACGGCGTCGGTGATTTAACCGGCGTCCTTAATGGGCTGGATTATGTAGCGACGCTTGGCGTCGATGCGGTTTGGTTGTCACCCTTTTTCACCTCGCCAATGGCTGATTTTGGTTATGACGTCGCCGATTATTGCGGCGTCGATCCAATCTTTGGAACGCTGTCGGATTTTGACCGCATCATTGAAAAAGCCCACCGCCTCGGGCTTAAGATTATCA
>JAADIQ010000053.1 GCA_013151255.1 Alphaproteobacteria bacterium | reverse complement strand
AAATTCCGGCTCATGCTTTTGCAGATGCGCCCATTCAATAGCCGCACCTTCAGCAACCTCGGCGGCAATCATCCGCCGCCAGCGCCAATAAAACACCGCCGCGCCAGCAAGCGGGACCGTGATGATGACAAAGAACCAGAGCATTTGAGGACTATCCGACAGCTAACAGGCTACACGCTTTAGACTAAGACCGCGCCGCGCCCAAGGCGGGCGAGGATAGTCGCGCCGGGGCGCTGCGGCTACCGCCGCCGGGAAACTTTACGCCCGCGCAGGTGGCGCTATGGTTGCGGCTCAGAATGAAAGGCCCCTATGCCCCGGAAAATGACGCGCGCCAATGCCAAGACGTTATTTCAACGCCTGGCCGAGCATACGCCGGAACCACAAACCGAGCTTTACTATAAAGACCCGTTCACGCTGACTGTCGCGGTCGCTCTGTCGGCGCAGGCGACCGATGAGGGGGTGAACAAGGCGACAAAAAAGCTCTTCGCCGTCGCCGATACGCCGCAGGCGATGGTAGCGCTGGGCGAGAAAAAACTCGGCGATTACATCAAGACCATCGGGCTGTGGCGCAACAAAGCCAAGAATGTAATCGGTCTGTCAAAGATGTTGCTGGCGGACTATGACGGCGCCGTGCCGCAGACCCGCGACGCACTGGAGCGGCTGCCCGGCGTCGGCCGCAAGACCGCCAATGTGGTGATGAATGTCGCCTTCGGCGCAGAGACCATCGCCGTCGACACGCATATTTTCCGGGTGTCAAACCGAACCGGCCTGGCGCCTGGAAAAAACCCGCTTGAAGTTGAGGCCGGGCTGGAGAAAATCACCCCGCCGGAGTTTAAGCGCCACGCCCATCACTGGCTGATCCTCCATGGCCGCTATGTCTGCAAGGCGCGCACGCCCGATTGCGACGCCTGCGCGATTGTCGACCTTTGTCTTTACAAAGACAAAGTTTTTAACAGCGAAGCGAAAAAACCGGCAAAACCCAAACGCAAAATGGCCAGCGCGCCAAAGCTGAAATCCGCCAGGCCAAAACGCAAAGCCAAAAAGAAAGCTACCGCATGAGCGCCCACACCCGTCTGATCATCGCGCTTGACCTGCCGACCACTGAGGCGGCGCAAGAGGCGATTGACGCCATCGGCCCAGCCGGCCAGTTTTATAAAATCGGCTATCAGCTAATGCCGGTCGGCGGATTGGCGCTTGCGACACGCCTTTCCGGCGAAGGCAAGAAGGTGTTCCTCGACTTTAAATTTCACGATATCGGCGCAACGGT
This sequence comes from Alphaproteobacteria bacterium, assembly GCA_013151255.1. Classification (GTDB taxonomy): domain Bacteria; phylum Pseudomonadota; class Alphaproteobacteria; order Caulobacterales; family Parvularculaceae; genus Hyphococcus. Next base: position 24,784 of record JAADIQ010000053.1, on the reverse strand, counting down.
GGAGCGCGGCGTGAAAAGCATCTGCAAGCTTGGCGGGGATTTTCTCACCGTTCATGCCGAGCCGGATGTTTTGAAAGGCGCCGTTGACGGGCGCGGCGACGATGCGCGATTGAAAATTCTGGGCGTCACCGTCCTCACCAGTCTCAACCGCGACAGCCTTCGCCAGTCCGGCATTGATATGGCGGTTGAGGCGCTGGTTTTAAAACGCGCAGAATTTGCCGCCGAGGCGGGAGCCGACGGCGTTATCGCCTCGGCGCAAGAAGCCGCCGCGATCCGGGCGCGATTTGGCGACGCCCTAACGATTGTCACCCCGGGCATTCGCCCCGCCGGCGCTGACGCCAACGACCAAAGCCGTATCGCAACGCCAGCCGACGCTATCGCCGCCGGCGCCGATTATCTGGTGGTCGGGCGACCAATCCTCGCCGCTGACGACCGCGCTAGCGCCGCCCGCGCGATCCTCGCGGAAATCGAGGCGGCCTGAACGCACTTTCCCGCCTTTGCGCGCGCGCGGCGGATCGGCTACGTTCTAGCCTCAACGAAAGGCAGGACTTATGGGCGACCCCATCAAGCGCGTTGAGCGCCGATCGAAGCGGGCGATATTTTCCGCCTTTCTGAGCCGCGCCCGCAAAAGCGGCGGCGCCACCGTCGCACTGATCGATGGCGACGGCAAAGAGTTCACCTTTAAAGAGCTTACCCGCGCGGCGTTTGCGCTTGGCGGGGCGATGGCGCGCAAAATGGCGAAAAAAGAGCGGGTCGGCATTTTACTGCCAACCAGCGCCGGCGCGCTGATTTCATTTTTTGCATTGCTGTCGCGCGGCCGCGTGCCGGCGATGCTCAACTTCACCTCCGGCGCGCGCAATCTTTTGCTCGCCTGCAAAACCGCCGAAGTTAGCCGCATCATCACCGCCAAGAAATTTATCGAGCTTGCCAATCTGCAAGATTTGATTGATGAGCTCAGCCAGGCGGTCGACATTATCTATCTTGAAGATCTCCGCGGCGAGCTCACCCGGCGTGACAAAGTGCTGGCGGTGCTTGGGCCGTATTTGCCCAAACTGCTCGCCGCACAGCCGCATTATGATGAGCCCGGGGTCATATTGTTTACATCGGGTACGGAAGGAACGCCAAAAGGCGTGGTGCTTTCCCACCGCAACATCATCGCCAATACCGAACAAATCTCCGCGCATGTAGATTTATTGCCGAGCGATGTTTTCTTTAATCCGCTGCCGACCTTCCATTGTTACGGGCTCACCGCCGGCTCTTTGTGGCCAATCCTCAATGGCCACCGCGTGGTGCTGCACCCCTCGCCGTTACAAACAAAAATCATCCCTAAACGGATATTGGAAACCGGCTCGACAGTTTTATTTGCGACCGACACGTTCCTTTCGCAATATATGCGCGCCAGCGCTGATGGCGCGATGTCGTCGTTGCGCATCTCGGTTTGCGGTGCAGAGCGGGTGCGCGACGAAACCCGCGCCGCAGCGCTAAGGCGGTTTGGCTTTGAGGTTTTAGAAGGCTACGGCGTTACCGAAGGCTCGCCGGTGCTCGCCGCCAACCAGCCCGGCGATATCCGCTCCGGCACGGTCGGCCGCTTGCTGCCGGGCGTTGAGGCGCGGCTTGAACCAGTGGAAGGCCTTGAAAATGCTGGGCGATTACATGTGCGCGGGCCCAACATCATGAAAGGCTACATCACCGCTGACGAACCCGGCGTCATCAAACCGCTCGAAGATGGCTGGCACGATACTGGCGATGTCGTTGCGATTAACGACGAGGGATATGTCTCTATTCGCGGCCGGCTGAAGCGGTTTGCAAAAATCGGCGGCGAGATGGTGTCGCTGGCGGTGGTTGAAAATTGCGCCTCCGCGGTGTGGCCGGACAATCTCCATGCCGCCGCGATCCTGCCTGACGCCAGGAAAGGCGAGCAGATTATTCTGGTGACGGATTGTTGCTCAGCGCCGCGCGATCTACTTCTCGCCTGGGCGCAGTCACACGGCGTTGCCGAGCTTGCGGTTCCGAAAAAAATTATCTGCGTTAACGAAATGCCGGTTCAGGGCACCGGCAAGATAAACTTCTTAGCCGTCAAAACGCTCGCAGAAGAAGGGCTCGAAGCGCTTGCGAAAGCCAAAGAGACGCCGCAGCCGGAGCCTTCCAAGCGCGAGTTAAAAAAACGCGCGGCGCAAGAACGCGATGAACAAAAGCGCGCCGAACGCGAGGCGAAAGCTACGGAGAAGGCCGCCGCAGGGGTTGCTGAAAAAGCGGCCGCCAAAGACCAGACCGTTGAAAACGGGCCCGGTCCGAAGGCGGCCAATGACGATACAGATGACGTCAACAAGGACGCCGCTGAATAGGTTGGCGCAATCGCACTTTATGAAACTTTTCTGGCCTCGGCGGCGATGCGTTCGACATCTTCGTCGTCGACCATGAGGTCATCCCCGCCTTGCGGAGGCTCTGGCGCGGGCTCACCCGCCGGTGTTGCTGGCTCAGAGGGCGGGCCCTCTTGTGCAACGCCTTCGTCATCGCCCTGAACTGACGTCGCATCTGGTGGCGCTGCGGGCGCTGGCGCCTTTGGCGCCGTCAGGAGGCGGATTTCTTCGGCTGAGACGCCGGCGGCAATATCTTCCAGCGGCGGCGGCGCGAGGCGCGCAAAATCCATATAGTCGCGCACCAGCCGGGCCCAGCCTTCACGGGTGAAATGAAACTCACCCTCAGCGCCAGGGCGCGGATCGCGCGGCGCAGCGGCGGCGCGCTCCAGCCAGATGCGCGCTTCATCCTCGCCGCCAAGCCCGGCGACGGCGCTCGCCATCAGTGAATATTCCAGCGCCGTCGGCGCGCCGGTCAATAACGGTTCCAGCGCTTTGATGGCGCTGGTCCATTCACCAAGGAGGGTGTCGGCGCGCGCCTCCAACAGCTTCGCCTCGCGGCAGGACGGGTTCTTGGCGGCGAGCTTGCGCAAATGTTCGGCGCGTTTCTCAGCACTTTCATCCGCATAGAGCTTATCATAAATCTGTACATAGGCGGGGTGGGCCTGCGCGGTAAACGCCAGCTCGATAATTTTCGCCGCCTTGCCGGTTTTGCCGGCGTCGCCATAAAGCCGGGCCGCAAGAACCGCTGCGGGCGCGAAAGACGGCGCCAGTTTCAGCGCCGCCTCAACATCGGTTAGCGCGGTTTTCTTGTCATCGCCGAGGAACGCCGCATAAGCATCCGCGGTTAAGAGCGCTGCGGTTGCGCGGTCGGCTTTGTCGGCGGCGATTAAATTGTTGCGCCGGCCGCGGGCAATCGCATCGCGGGTCTCGCCCCAGGCGCCGCGCTCCAGCCCCAGCTCGATGACGCTGTCAAACGCCCAGCGCGCATTGGAGCGCAAGCCAAACGCCCGCTCGGCATGTTCGCGCGCCGCCGCGAGGTCACCCTTGGCCATGGCTTGCAGGTAGAGCCCTTTAAGGCCCAGAAACTCCGTCTCCGGCGCTTCCAGCATCGCCGTATAGGCTTGCCGCGCCGCCGTCTCGTCGCCGCTTAAATGCGCGGCCTGGGCGCCTAACAATCGCGTCAGCGCCAAATCATCGAGATGGCGCTGGGCGACTTTTGCATGATGCGCCGCATCCGCCGCATCGCCGACGGCCACCGCTTCCAGCCCTCTGGTGAGCGCGGCAATACCGCGTCCGCGCCGGACCTCTTTGTCGCGGGCTTTAATCTTTCCCGGCAACGCCATGATGTCTTTAAGCTTGTGGGTGATGTAAATCACCAACAAGAACGCCGCAAACAAAGCGCCGACAATCAACCCAGATGGCCCGTCAAATTTGTAGCCAAAAGCCTCGCCGACAATCCGGCTGTCGAGGCTGGCAAAATAGGTGATTGACCCGGCGAACAGGACAATCGTCAGTAAAAAGATTAATATACGTATCATGACGCGCCGCCTATTTCCCGTTCTCAATCGTGAAGCGCTCGCCGAGCGCTGCGACCGCCGTCTCCGCCTCAGCGCGGGCTTGCGCCTGTTCCAGCCATCCGTGCATCGCCGCACGCGCCGGCTCTGGCAAGGCGCTGAGCTCATCTAATGCGCGCGCGATGTCGTTTTGGCTAACCGCATCCTCGGCTCTGGAAATAATCGCCGCCGGGCTGTCGCCGGCTTCCGGCTTGGCGGGGCGCACGCTAATGAGGCCCATCAACCGCGCGACAATCGCCCCGTGTTTTTCGACCCCCGCCGCTGCGAGAGAAGCGCGCGCCGCGGCGCCAAAACTCTCTTGCAGCGCGGACAGCGTCGGCACACCGCTATCGGCATGGCGCCGCAAAGTGCGGATTGCCGGCGCATCCGGCGTGATGCCGGCAAGCAGTTCGAGCTCGCGCGCAAATGGCGCGCCCGCATTTACCGCCCGCTCCAGCGCGCTCAAAGCAACAATGCCAGCGGCCAGCTGCGCCGGGGCGACGCCGTCGACATTCTGGATTTTATCGAGGTCAGCGCGGAGCGATGACCATTGCGCGGCGGCGCGCGCATCGCGCTCATCAAGCGCGGCGGCAAAATCCTGGCGCAGCGCGGCTATCTCATCTTCCAGCGCCGCCGAACGGGCGCGTTCCGCATCAAGCGCCGCAGCGATATCCGCCATTTGCGAACGCATAGCTTGTTTGAGCGCGCCCATATCATTTTCGATTTTAGCGGTATCTGTGCCGGCTGACGCCGCATCAGGGAAAACGGCGGCTTCCTCAATCAGCGGCGCTGCCGGTTCGCCGACGGGCTCAGCGTCAGCGGGGTCTGCGACGTCAACCTCAGCGCCATCCTCAAACTCAAACTTCATCGGCGCGTCCTGCGGCGGCTCAACATCGCGCTCAGGCGCATCACCGGGAGCCTGGAGCGCATCTTTCAACCCCTCGCCCAGAGGTTGCGCATTTATTTTTTCGCTGTCCGCAAGCGGCAAGGAAGATACATCATCCGTCTGCTGAGCGTTCTCATCGAGAACCGCTTCAGCCACAGCCTCTTTTATTATATCGCCGCCATCATTGGTTATTTTTTCTGCATCGGCGCCATCACTTTGCGGCGGCGTCGGTTCGCTCTCCGTGCGCGTGCGGTCCGGCGCTTGCTCAACCTTATCGCCATCAACAGCGGCGCCGTCTTGCGCCGCAACAGGCGGCAGCGTTTGAACCTCGCCTTCACCGCCTGATTGCAGGCGCCAGAAAACAACAACCACTGCCACAAGGGCGAATGCGGTAAGCAAAATCACGCCTGGCGTCAGCCATGATTTCGGCGGCGGCGGCGGGGCAGTCTCGCCTGCAATCGCCTCATCCGCGACGCTCTCTTCGCCATCGTCAAAACCGGCGCCAGGCCGGGGCGCCTCATCCTCGCCGACAATTTCCGCTTCCACTTCTGGAATCGATGATGTCGCGTCAGATGGGGCCTCTGCTGGCGTGTCTTTCTCAGGATGTTTCTTGTCGTCGGTCATTGGCCGCCTTTTGTCTCGCCCGTCCTTGGCGCCTTGTTACGCGCCGCGCGTTTGGCTCTCAAGGTCCTTCATCAACGCAACCATTGCCGCCGCATTGCGCGCGCCAGCCACATCAACCGAGCGCCACGCCATCGCGCCCGCCGCCTCGGCCACCGCATCGCTCAAACATGCCGCGCGCATATTACCGAACCGTTCGCCTGCGCCGGCGCTATGGACCAGCTTTGCAAATAACGCCGCCGTTCGCGGTGAGAAAAACGCCGCCCAACCCGCATCCATCGACAGGATGGCTGGCGGCAAAACCTCCGCCTCGCGCATCGTGTAAAGCGTCATCCGCCGGGCGGCGATACGTTGCGCATTCAACGCCGCAATCAGGTCGCCGGCCCGCGCCGCGCCCGCAATGTGTAGAACCTCGCCAGAAAAGCTATCTCGATGCTCGCCAATCAGTCCAGCAAGCGCCTCAACATCGCCGCCAGCGATTTTGACCGCGCCAAAGCCGGCCTCAGCGGCGGTTTGAGCCGTCGCCTCGCCAACCGCAAAAACCGGCAGGGATTTATCAGCGCAATTGGCAAGATAGGCGCGCACGCCATTGGCGGAGGTGAAGGCGAGCGCGCCGACCCCTGACAAATCGACCGCAGCGGTCTCGAAAACCACTTCCATCAGCGGACACAACACCGACGCGAGGCCGTTTTCGCGGCATAAAGCTGCAAATTCGCTTGCGTCCGGCTCGGGCCTCGTTACCAAAACTTGCATCATTGTCCTTCGCCGTCGCTACCCTCAAAGGCATTTCTCTGCCGCACTCGTTTTAGGCCCGGAACAAATGCCGCCGCGATGAAAACAAGCGTGTGGTCCTTGCTTTCAAACCGATAGCGATGTTCATGCGCCCATTCGGAGTATCATAGGCTGAGCATGGCTTCCTCACATAAAGATTTGGTCGTTCTCGGGATTGAAACAAGTTGCGACGATACCGCAGCTTCTGTTGTCCGCCGCGAGGGGGATGGCGGCTGCCGGATTTTGTCCGACGAGGTCTGGACCGACCATGGCGACCATGCGGCCTTTGGCGGCGTGGTGCCGGAAATTGCCGCGCGCAGCCATGTTGAGCGGCTTGATGTGACGATTGAAAAAGCCATCCGCGCCTCCGGGCTCTCATTCGATGACATCGACGCGGTTGCGGCGACCGCTGGGCCGGGCCTGGTCGGCGGGGTGATGGTTGGCCTCACCACCGCAAAAGCTATTTGCCTGGCGCATTCAAAACCGCTGCTCGCCGTCAATCATCTCGAAGGCCATGCGCTGTCGGCGCGGATGACGGAAGTCGCCGCCTTTCCTTATCTGCTGCTGCTGATTTCCGGCGGCCATACCCAGCTAATCTGGGTTGCGGGGCTGGGGGATTATCGCCGTCTGGGTACGACCATTGATGATGCGGCCGGCGAGGCTTTTGACAAGACCGCGAAACTGCTCGGCCTCGGTCAGCCCGGCGGCCCACGCATTGAGGCCGCCGCCGTGAAAGGCCGTGCCGACCGGTATGACTTTCCAAAACCGCTGGCGCGCCGGGCGGGGTGTGATTTTTCATTTTCCGGGCTGAAAACCGCGGTGCGCGAGGCGGCGCAAAGTATGGCCGCACCGAGCCAGGCCGATATCGCTGATATCGCCGCCTCGTTTCAGTTCGCCGCCGCGCGCCATCTGGCGCAGCGCACCGAGCGGGCGATGGAAATGGCAGAGGGCGAGCCCCGCAGGCTGGTTGTCGCCGGCGGGGTTGCTGCTAATGGCGTGGTTAAATCAATGCTGGGTTCAATTTGTGAACGGAAGGACTGGGCGCTGATTGCGCCGCCCATAAAATATTGCACTGACAATGGCGCGATGATCGCCTGGGCCGGCGCGGAGCGTCTCGCCGCCGGTATGGCCCCGCCAATTGCCGAAGTACTGGCGCTGGCGCCGCGCGCCCGCTGGCCATTGGCGCCGCCACCTGAAGGCGCTGAGATTGGCGGCGGCCGCAAGGGCCCTAAAGCCTAGGCCGCCATGTCGTCAGCTTTGATATCCTTGACGATTTGCTTGAGGTTGGCGCCCGCCAACTTCTCGAAAAAAGCCGCCTCGGCCGCATCGGTCACCCGGCGGAGCGCTGGCTGGACATTGCGCCCGACCAGGCAGGTCTGGTCCGCTGTGCTGCGCGGCGGGGCGACGATAGCCGGCTCGTCCATGGCGCGGTAAACCTCCAACAGGGAAATCTTCTTTGGCGCCCGGGCGAGCATCGCGCCGCCGCCTTTGCCGAGTTGCGACCGGGTGAGCCCGGCGCGGGCGAGATCCGACAGGAGACGGCGCACTACCGCCGGGTTGGTGCCGACGCTGGCGGCAATCGCCTCGGACGCCACTGGCTTGCCGCGCTGCAGCGCCAGCGCCGCCAGGATGTGAACGGCAACGCAAAACCTCGTGGAAGCGGCCATACTGATCGGCTCCGTATTATGTAACTACGTACGTAACACAGTGGTAATCCGATTTTCCAAATTGTTCGTTAACAGCAGATGCGGGAATTTCGCTATAGCGCATTACGCACGAAAGCTCAGCTATAAAGCCAAAGTATGGCCGGTATGACTAGGCCATATTTATGTAACTAATTCTATTACGGTTTGCAGCTAGCCGGCTGAATAAACGGGGCCATCCACATTTCTCAAGCCGCAAAAAAAAGACGCGGAAACCGGGGGGCGGTTTCCGCGCTTCTTATTCGCTGCGGTTAGGGAGGTGCGTCCGTACAGGGGAGGGGACAACCACCGCAGCGACAGGGGTCTTATGTGGCCGCTGGTTAGACGATGACGCCGCTTGTGGCGAAATCAGCAAAACCGAATAATGCGGCGCCGAGAATTCCTGTAAGTGTCAGGGAAATGGCGGCTTTGAGGGCAAAATCTCTAGTGGAAGTAGTCATGGCGCAATCTCTTTTCATTCTGATCTAGTGGATCTTATCGTTTCTTGTTTTTCCGCCCCGGCAGTCCTGCGTTCAGAACACCGCGGCGATGAGAGAGAGATAGGAGCCCACTGAAGAATTGTCAATGAACGATATCGTAAATCTTCATTTTTCACTGCTGTTTTTTCTGCATCGCACCATAGATTTACTGAAGATAAGCTTTATCAATGGGTTATGGGTTGTTTAGGAAGCCGGCCATACCCAGCCAAGCCTTTAAAGCAACAAAATCACGCTAGATACTGCTTAGGATCTGCTGCCAGCGGCAGCAGCTTTGCCGTGATCACGGTGGGCTGAACGCCAGGCAAACCCGTCTAAAACCAGGTCAATGACGCCGTTTAGCTCGGCGGCGAGCACTTCTTCGTCGGTTTCGTGAAATACCGCCGGGCTGGTAAACCGATAGGCGGCGTTTTGTAAAATCTTCGTGATCGCCGGCACATCGTCAATCGCAAAGCTGCCATCGGCGTTGCCCTCGGCAAGAATCTCCCCGAGCACCCGCCCCTCGGCGTTTTCCCATTCCAGCGCCACTTTCGGGCGCTCCAATATCAGCGCCGAAGACAGCTCAAAGGCTTTGGCGTTGTCATGAAACCGCTCATAGGCAAGCTTGAACTTCAACAGAAAGAAGTCACGAACCTTCTGAGCCGGAGTACGGCCAGGCGCATCAAGCACGGTGCGCAGATTGGCGACCTGCTCGCCGCGCAACACGCGGACAAACATTTCGGCGATATCAAGCTTTGAGGGAAAATACCGGTAGAGATTGCCCGACGACATGTTGCAGTCGTCGGCAATCTCCGACATGGTCGTTTTCTTGTAGCCGTAATGAAGAAACCGGCGGCTCGCAGCAGCCAGGATTTGTCTTGCGGTTTCATCTAAATTTGTAGTCGGCATACGATATTTCTTCTTAGCCTGACTAATATATAAACTGTTCAATCGTCATTTTGCAAGGCGCTTATGGAAAAAGCCCAGCCTTTTTCGTCTATCGCGGTGATTGGCGGCGGCGCCTGGGGCACCGCGCTGGCCAATTTATGTGCTCATAACGGTATCGATACGGTGCTGTGGGCGCGGGAGACATCGGTCGCTGAGGCGATTGCCGATAGCCATGAAAATACCGAATTTCTGGCTGGCGTTTCCCTGTCCCCGAAACTTGGCGCGACTAGCGATTTGGCGGTGGCGGGCAAGCGCGAGGCATTCATTTTTGCCGTGCCGGTACAGTTCAGCCGCCCGGTTCTGGCAGACCTTGCAACCCATGCCGCCAAAGACGCGCCGATTGCGCTTTGCGCCAAGGGGGTGGAGCGCGGCGCCGGGTTGTTGATGACCGATATTTTGAGCCAGGTGTGGCCGGGGGCGCGGCCGGCTGTGCTGTCCGGTCCGAGCTTTGCCCGCGATGTGGCCATGGGCCTGCCGACGGCGGTGACGCTGGCGGCGGCTGACGCCGCGCTTGGCGAGCGCTGGGTCGCCAGCGTTGGCGCACCGCATTTCCGGCCTTATCTGTCGGATGATTTGGTTGGCGCTGAACTTGGCGGTGCGGTGAAGAACGTGCTCGCCATTGCCGCCGGCGCCGTCGCTGGCCGCAATCTTGGCGAGAGCGCGCGCGCGGCGTTGATTGCCCGCGGCTTTGCTGAATTCCAACGCCTCGGCGTCGCGCTCGGCGCCAAGCCGCAAACCATGGCTGGCCTTTCCGGTCTCGGCGATCTCATCTTGACCGCGTCCTCGCCGCAATCGCGCAACATGTCGTTAGGGCTGGAGCTTGGCAAAGGCCGTTCGCTTGAAGACGTGCTCGGCGAGCGCAACACGGTGAGCGAAGGGGTGGCCAGCGCCGAGGCGGTGACCGCGCTGGCGCATCAGGCGGGGATTGAAATGCCGATTTGCGCCGCTGTTGCGAAACTTGTGCGCGGCGAGCAGACAATCGACCAAATCATCGCCGATTTATTGGCGCGACCGTTTAAAACGGAGGCGAAATAATGCCCGAATTCATTCTGTTTTGCCACGACAGAAAAGACAGCCTCGCGCTGCGCCTTAAAACCCGCGACGAACATCTGGCCTATGTCGCCAGCGCCGATGTCGACATCCTGCTCGCCGGTCCAATTTTCGATGGTGAAGATAATCCCGCCGGCAGCCTGTTTGTCATCGCCGCCGCAAAGAAAAGCGACGTGCAAAGCTTTGCCGACAACGATCCTTATGCGCTTGCGGGATTATTTGAAACGGTGGAAATCCGGCCATACCGGATTGTCGCCGGCGCGCTAGCGCCAAAATAAAAGCGGAAAATTTAATGGCGACGCTTATATGCGCGGCAGCTCGCTTCATAGGGCTTGGCCGACAGGCGCGCATTCCACCCGGCGGTCCAGGCGTCGCCGCCATCGACCCCGCCGCGGGCGCGGCATTGTTCAAACCCGGTACGATATTCCGGCGAGATGACTTTGGCTTTCCCCGCCAGATCAAAGCCTGTGTCGTAACACTGGCAAATCAGGTCCTGGCCTGAGGTCTCTGTCAACACCACCGGGTCGCCGCTAATCGCCACCACCGTCGGCTCGCTCACGCCGCCCTCGCCCGGCCCGCCAAAACTAGTATTGGTGATCGCGTAAATCGCGACGCCCAAAACCACCAGCGCCAGAACGCCCCCAAACAGTGCTTCGATCTGCATATTTCGCATGACGACCCCTCGTTACGCTTCTCCGCCGGATGCGAAAACCCCTTGCATGCCGGCGAATACCGGGCCGAACCCGGCCATACCGTGGTTAACCATAGCCCGAAGCGGGGCCTTAAAAAAGGGTTAATATTGGCGCCCCCGGCAGGGTGTCAGGAGCGCCAGTTTTACCCGGCCCGCAGCCTATTCAGCGGCTGCCGCGGCAGGCGGCGTCCATGCCTCGCCGGCAAAAGCGGCGTCCACAGGCGTCTGGGCGAAATGGTTGACGTAGTTGGACAGCGTTTTGTGGGCGACGCCGACAATCACATCGAGGATATTTTGCTGGGTGAAACCAGCGCTGAGAAACGCCGCAACATCGCTTTTGCCGACCACGCCGTGCTGGCGCACGACCTGCAGCGTGAACACGCGCAGCGCTTCCAGCTTCTCATCAGCGAGCGGCGCGGCGTTGCGCAAAGCCTCAACCGTCTCCGCATCAACGCCTTGCATTTTCGCGATGCCGCTATGGGCCGGTACGCAATAAAGACAACGATTTTCAACATTGATCGCCATCCAGACGACGTTTTTCTCCGTCGTTGAAAGGCTTGTCGCGCTGAACAGCGCAGACAGAGATTTATACGCTTCCAGCGCTTGCGGGGACTGCGCCAACACGCCGTGCAGGTTTGGAATGAAGTTGAAGGATTTTTGTGAATCCTCAAGCAAAGGCTTTGACGCATCCGGCGCCGTCTCAATGGTGTGAATTGTAAAATCTGACATGTCGGGTTTCCTTTTTATGTCGCCGCCGTTGTTTCGCGAACAAACATGGCCACGCAGCACGCCGCGTCAATGCAGACTGTCGGCGCTGCGGTCACGTTTCAGTGAGTTGCCGCTAACGCCCAGCAACGCCCGCGCATTTATTTTACGTTCTGGTTTCGCCGCGCCAAAAGTTTCAGCCGCAAAGCGTTCAGCTTGATGAAGCCTTCTGCGTCCTTCTGGTCGTAGACCGCGTCTTCTTCAAAGGTGACATGGGCCTCGGAATAAATCGTGTGGTCGGACTGGCGCGCGATAATATTGGCTGAGCCTTTATATAGTTTGACGCGCACCGTTCCGGTGACATGCTCCTGGCTTTTGTCAATCGCCGCCTGCAACATCTCGCGCTCCGGCGCGAACCAGAAACCGTTATAAATCAGCTCCGCATAGCGCGGCATCAATTCGTCTTTCAAATGCGCCGCGCCGCGGTCAAGGGTGATTTGTTCAATCCCGCGATGGGCGGCAAGAAGAATGGTTCCGCCCGGCGTTTCATAAATCCCGCGCGACTTCATGCCGACAAAGCGGTTCTCCACCAGATCGAGCCGGCCGACGCCATGCTTGCCGCCATAATCATTGAGCCGCGCCAGCAACGCCGCCGGCGACAACGCCTCGCCATTGATGGAAACCGCATCGCCGCATTCAAATCCGACCTCAATCACCTCCGGCTGGTCCGGCGCGTCTTCAGGATTAACCGTACGCTGATAAACATAGTCCGGCGCGGCGACCGCCGGGTCTTCCAGCACTTTGCCTTCCGATGAGGTGTGCAGAAGATTGGCGTCAACCGAGAACGGCGCCTCGCCGCGCTTGTCTTTCGGAATGGCGATCTGGTGTTGTTCCGCCCAGGCGATAAGTTTTTCGCGGCTGTTCAAATCCCATTCGCGCCATGGCGCAATCACATGAATGTCCGGGTCAAGCGCATAGGCGTTTAATTCAAACCGCACCTGGTCGTTGCCCTTGCCGGTGGCGCCATGGGAGATGGCGTCGGCGCCGACAGCGCGGGCAATCTCCACCAATCGCTTGGCGATCAAGGGGCGCGCAATGGACGTGCCCAACAGATAGAGCCCTTCGTAAAGCGCGTTGGCGCGAAACATCGGGAACACAAAGTCGCGCACGAACTCCTCGCGCAAATCCTCGATGTAAATCTCTTTGACGCCGGCGCGCTCAGCCTTGTCGCGGGCGGGACCAAGCTCATCGCCCTGGCCGAGATCGGCGGTAAACGTCACCACCTCGCAGTCATATTCAACCTGCAGCCATTTCAATATCACTGACGTGTCGAGCCCGCCGGAATAGGCCAGGACAACTTTGTTGATGTCTTTGGCGGCAGGTTTGGAATTGGTCATGGCATGCTCCGCTTGTTGCGGCGCAGCATATAACGCGTCGAGACGCGCGAAGCTAGAGGCTGACGAATCCCGATAAATTTATTTGACTTGGGCGGAAGGAGGCGCTGCTTTCACAAACAATAAGGAAAGACACAGGGGAAACTCCAAATGCCGCAAACAGTTGAAATCAAAGGCGACCTCAAAAATGATATTATTGCAATTACGGTATCTGCCGTCGTTGCTATTATTGCGTTCATTACGTCCACAAAATTTGGATTTTTAGGCCAGTTTGAGGCCTTCACGTTTTCCATTTTACTTCTCATTGCAGGCGAGAGAATTTCATACACCTTACTGCGAAGAAAATTCGAAACTCGACTAAGTCAGTCTAACGTAGCGTTGGAAGGCCTCTTGAGGTCGCAAATTGACTCAGAGGTTTTTCCTTCCGCGGCTCTCGCAGAACAATACGTAAATGAAAAAATAAAAACATGCACCCACATATACGACACCAAAATCCGATTGGGCGACAATGAGCAAACGGATTTAGACTACTATAGCACCGAAACACATTCGGCTTTTCGCGAAGCAAGAAAGATGTTTTTAGCGAAAGGCGGAGTGTACCATGATATTGTAAGTGAAAATATCTCTGCCTCCAGCCTGAGACAAGTTGCAGAAGAGGTTCAAAGTATAAGCCCGCATGGTTACCGCCCCTATATACTGAAACAAAATCGAATACCCTTTACAAATTTTATGATCTTGCATTCACCAGACGGTGTAGAGGTCTTGTACGGTTGGGCCTTTAGCAAGCATGATATCGCACCATGCGTTTTCATGTCCCGCAATAAAAATCTGATACGTTATTTTGAGCGGCAATTTCAAATTCTCGAACAGTGCGGGGAGAAAGTGGCCTTACCCCAAACTTTAAATTCTGACGCATCTCAGCTTCCAAATAATTCCCAACACCCTCAGTAGTCAACCAGTTACACCTGACCAGCCGCACCTGTAGCGCTACTCCCCAACCAATAACGCCATCGCCGCGACCACCATGGCTTCCGTGCCGACCTTAATCGCTGGTTCCGGTTCGACTTTGAAAAATGGCGAGTGGTGGGAGGCGGCTTTTTCGAGGTCTTTTGCAGGCGTTCCCCCGACACTGAAATAGACGCCTTTGACGCCGGATTCCGGGGTGATGAAATAGGCGAAATCTTCTGCGCCCATGCCCTGGCGCGGCTTGTCGAGGAGGATGTCCTCGCCCATAGCATCCGCAATCGCTGCACGCACGCGCAGCGCTGTCTCGCGGTCATTGATTGTCGGCGGCGTGGTTTCCGTCTTGGAGCGGATGACTTCCGGCATCAGTTTTTTCGGCACGCCCAGGGAGATGGCGACGCCTTTCGCCACCCGGTCAATCGCGTCGAGGAGTTTTGCGCGCACCGCCGGATTGTTGGAACGCACGGTCAATTGCATCTCGACTTTGTCGCCGATAATATTGTGTTTGGTCCCGCCATGGATAGCGCCAACGGTGATGACGCCGGCGTCCTGCGGCGCGATGGTGCGTGAGACCACCGATTGCAGTGAGACCACGATTTGCGAAGCGACCAGCACCGGGTCGACGCCCTTATGCGGCGAGGCGCCATGGGCGCCGACGCCATGCACGATAATGTCGATGCTGTCGGCGCTGGAATAGGCGATGTCTTCCAATATCCTGACACGGCCGGCGGGCAGTTGGGCCGACACATGGAACGCCAGCGCGTAATCGGGCTTGGGGAAGCGCTTATAGAGCCCGTCCTCAAGCATATCGCGGGCGCCGGAGATACGCTCCTCCGCAGGCTGACCAATCAGCACAAGCGTTCCTGACCAAAGCGCCTTGCGCGCCGCCATCTGCCGTGCGGTCCCGACCAGCGACGTCATATGCGTGTCGTGACCGCAGGCATGCATCACCGGCTTCACCTTGCCGTCAATATCTTCCTGGTGCGCCACCGAAGAATAGGAAAGCCCTGAATCTTCCAGCACCGGAAGCCCGTCCATATCCGCGCGGATCATCACCGTCGGCCCGGCGCCGTTCTCCAGCACCGCCACCACGCCAGTGCCGCCGACGCCTTCCGTCACATTAAACCCAAGCGCCCTGATTTCGCTCGCCAGGCGCTTTGAGGTTTCAAATTCGCGATGCGAAAGCTCCGGGTTCTGATGGAAATGTGTAAACAGCGCCTCAAGATTGGCGTCATAATCGGCCGCAATATCGGCGCGAAGGTCCGATTGCGCCAGCGCCGGCGCGGTGAGCGCAGCAAGGGCGATGAGCGATATGGCAAGCTTCAGCTTCATGGAAATTCCCTCCGAATACGGATTTGTCTGGAAATAATAAATATCATTACGCAGTGGCGCCGATCAGGGCAACGTCAACTTGCCAGTGCTGTATACAAATGGCGCACCGGACGCGAGTGGGAAAAACGAATCCGGCCGCGTCGCCGCATATGACGTATAGTATACACGCCCGCCCACGCCAGGCACAAAGGCGGCATTGAACTGATTGATACGGCATGAATAATCAACCGCAAGATGGCGCTCTGCTCGAAGCGTCGCATCAAAAGCCACCACGACATCACCGGAAAACCCACCCTCGGTAATCTCAACAACGACAGCCTCACTGCCGATCATGCGCCGACCATTTTCCGGCGCTGCTGTGGTTGAACATGAAACACGCATGGAAACGATTTCCGGCGGCAAGTTGGAGACGGAAACGGGAACGGTGAAGGTGAAATCCTCCGCGGAAGCGGCAGCGCTTACGCCAATCGCGGCGGCAAGGGCAATGATTGCTGTTTTTATCATCTGTCGTCTCCTCATCATTCTGCTCCGGTAACGCTTAACGGCGGGGTTCTCGCCACCACCGGCTCAAAAGGCGCAAGCGGCGCCAGACTTCCCGCACCGGTAACGGTGAGCGGCGCGGTGCGCACAACCACCGGCTCAAAAGGCGCTAACGCGGCAAGCGCGCCGGTTCCGGTTACGGTTAGCGCGCGGGTGCGCACCCTAATGGGTTCAAACGCCTGCGGCTGGGAAGGCGGCGGCGTCGCCCGATCAGGGTATTGCCGCACCGGTTTCTTTTTCGTGTTTATCACCGGCGCCGCCTGCCTGGTCTGCGGGCGCAACTTCACCGTCTGGCTGATCGGTTGGCGTGCAGCCTTTTTATTGCATGTCGCCAGCTGGCTGACGGAGAGCTTGCGGCCAGGATGGCCGTAGGCGGCAATTTCGCCGACCTTTTCCGCCAACGCCGCGCATGCGCCAACACCCGGGACCGGCCATGGCCCGCTTGTTGCGCACGCCTTGCCGGTGCATTTCCATTTTATCGACGAGGCTGTGACCTCGCCTTTGATCAGCGTTTTAAATTTCAAACCGGCGGTGTAGTTGAATGTCGATTGCGCCAGCGCGGCCGCGCTAATGACGCAACCCGCCGCTACGGCGGTAATTATAGTTTTTAATCTGGCGCCATCGGCCACGCGCGCGGCCCTCCCCAAAACGCTTTCCTAACCCAACACTGCCCCGTCGTAAATAAATAGGCAACCGCTTGGTCAGGACGGGCTTGCCGCGCACCCAACGTCTTCGCCGATTGCGGTCGCTAGACCGTCGAGCCAGAAGCGCACGGCTTCAACGATTTTGCAGCGTTCATCGGGGCTTAGCCGCAGATCGGCTTTTATATCCGCTGTTAAAGCGTCAAAAGTCGCAACCCCTTGCATCACGCCGACGCCGCCATCATTAGTGGAATCAAACCGCATCACCGAGCCGCCATCTGTTGACCAGCGC
The DNA here is from genome assembly GCA_013151255.1 of Alphaproteobacteria bacterium. Taxonomy (GTDB): domain Bacteria; phylum Pseudomonadota; class Alphaproteobacteria; order Caulobacterales; family Parvularculaceae; genus Hyphococcus. Next base: position 7,879 of record JAADIQ010000053.1, on the reverse strand, counting down.
GGCCATTGCGCAAGGCCGGGGCCATTGCCGGGCGCGCCGTCGCGCGCAAACGCCGCCCAATAAGCGCCCATTCTGATTGCTAATTCCTCACGGGTTTCAACCGTCTTCTTGTTGAACAGAATTTTATCGAGCTTGCCAAACAGAATAAACCGATTGAACACAAACGGGATTTCCATCGCATGACTGGCGCCGAGCAATTGGCTGGTATCGGTAAACAACAACCGTCCGCCCTCGTCCCAATCGAAGCGGTAAGCGTAGACATCCTCATGCCCCGCCGCCGCCATTAGCGCGGCTGGTTGGTCGACCGAGCGAATACCCCAGATGCGGCTGAGATATTCTGACACCGCATTATAAAAATCCTTATCGCGCGGCGCCAGAAAAACGCCGAGGATTTTCTTGGTCAGCGTTGGATTGGCGATATGAAAAAACTTCATCTCGTCGCGATTGGTTCCGGTGATGATCGGCACGGCGTGAAACGCGCCGGCAACCCCGAACGCGTCGCGCAACGGATATGACGGCAGCGTCACCCCGTCCTCGATCATCGCTGGCAAGGCAAGCCGGCCGCGTCCGTTTTCGCTATAGGCGCCAAGCAAAGCCTCCGTCGATACGCCGCGCAGGCCTGCTGCGTCCGTTGCGCCGAGACGCGCGGCAACCACCGCTGACGGATTGCTCTGCGGGGCGCCGGAAAATTCCGCCTCCGCCAAAGGCACGCTGTCAAAGCTGCCCGACTGAATGATGGCGCGGTCAAACAGGCCTTCCGCCAGAGGCGAGGCCAGCAGCCCGACAACATTGTGCCCGCCGGCGCTCTCGCCAAAAATCGTGATGTTCGCCGGATCGCCGCCAAAGGCTTCAATGTTTTCGCGCACCCACCGCAGCGAGGCCATCAGATCCAGCAACGCAAAATTCGCCGCCGCATCTTCCGGCGTCTCGGCGCTGTCGCGCATGGCGGCGTTCGCAAACCAGCCAAACGGGCCGAGCCGATATTGCACCGGCACGATGATGACATTTTCCTTAAGCGCGAGCTTTGATCCGTCATAAGACGATGACCGGCCCCAGACATTAGACCCGCCGTGAATCCACACCATGACGGGGAGCTTTTTACCTTGCGCACTAGTGCGCGCATCGGGCGGCGCATAAATGTCGAGCGTCAGACAATCTTCCGCGCCGATAAACAGCCCCGGCTCCAGGCCTTCGCTGGCGTTGAGCCCATTGCTCATCTGTGCGCAGCGCGCGCTGAACGCGGTGGCGTCGCGCCTTCCTTGCCAGCCCTGCGGCGCCCGTGGCGCGCGCCAGCGCAGATCGCCCACCGGCGGCGCCGCGAAGGGCAGCGCGCGCCAGGAATGCGCCCCGGCCGCTGTCGTCAGCCCGATAATCTCGCCGCCCGCAATCACCCGCACCGTCGCCTCATTCGGGACTGCCGGCGCGGCGGCTGGCGCATCGGCCTTACCGCAGGCGGCGAGCATCAAAGCGGCGGCGATCGATAGAATCTGTTTCATCTGTCTCTTCTCCAGCGATTGCGGTGTTCGGGCGGAATATGATGTTCCGCCATTTTCACCCATGCGAACAGGTTTTTTTACAGTCCGGGTCCCCGAAACGGCGCAGTTACATGGCTCGGGGCGGCGGTTTCGAAACCGACGGTTAACGAACCCATACTAAGGTTGTGGGTTCATGACGGTCGCAACCCTTTGCGCCCGCCAATAGGGAGCCGCGCCCATGACGTCCGAAAAACCATCTTTCGCTCAAGCCATGGGCCGAAAAAACAAAAAACCCGAAGCCGATGACGGCGCCTTCACGATTTTGATCGCCGAGGACAATGAGGTTAATCTCAAAGTCATGCAGGCGCTGCTGTCGAAATTCGACGCCAAGCTGCTCCTCGCCAAAGACGGCCGCAAAGCCGTCAGCCTGTTCCGGACCCGCAAAATTGATTTAATCCTTATGGATATCAACATGCCGCTGATGGACGGGCTGGAGGCCACAAAGGAAATCCGCGTGATCGAACGCGAAAACGGCGCCGCGCAAACGCCCATCGTCGCCGTCACCGCCCATGTCAAACCCGCCGACCAACATATCTGTATCGCCGCCAGCATGAACGACTATCTGCACAAGCCGGTCAAAGACGACGATTTGAAACGCACCTTCCAAATCTGGGCGCCGGGACTGTCGTTCGCACGGCCGGCCAAAGATGCAGGCGCAGTGTCTGCGGCGTAACTCGCACTATCCTATCCGCTCATTCCAACGAAGCATGTAGGGCGGGCATTTGCCCGCCTTACGCGGCGATAGCCGCGTGCTAAACTGAACGTTTGCGCTTGGCGGAAAGCCTCAAACCCGCAAGACCGGCGGCCATCAGCAGAAAAGCGGGCGGCAACGGCACTTCTGAAATTTCTATGCGTGCAAAGATAAAATTTGCCGGGTCGCTGAGAAAATCAATATCGCCGTTGAATAACGTCCCGTTCGCCAAGGTCAGCCCGAGAAAGTCTGACAGGCTCATTGCAGAGCTAATGAGGCCGCCTTCCGCAGCGCCTTGCGAGATGTCCACGCCATCAACAAAAGCGGCGCCGCCAGTTACAGAAGCATCATTGACTTCAGTTCCCGCATCATACGCAAACAATCCGGTAATATCTATTGTTTGCGGTCCGAGGAAGTTTCCAGCCGCATCAAACAATGAAAATTGCATCGGATCATCAACGCCGACAAAGGTGTCATTTGACGGCAAAATCATAGCGGCGAAAAACAAAAACCGGTTGTCCGCAGCATCAAGATCGACGACGAACGTGGCGCTCTCGCCAGGTTCGATTGGTCCGGGCGCGCCGATATCTGTTCCTAGCGCAACGCCGCCGACGGAATCGGCCTGCTGCGCCAAACGTTCACCGCGAAGCGGAGCGAAATTGCCGGTTTCGGCGATTTCCTCGATACCGTTGCTTGCCGCAGCGCCGGCATCAAATAAATCAACCGTTCCGTTGTGAAAACCAAAATAAAGCGGGGTTAAAGAGAGTCCTCCGGGCGCGGCCGGGTTGGTGACCGTGACACGCACCAACGTCGCAGATGCAGGCGTCAACGCCGCTAGTGCAGCGAAGACCGTACCGGTAATGACAAAAGATAATTTTCGAAACGGCATAATTCACTTCACCCATTAGATAAAAAATTCATGACAACACCCCGCCCGCACAACCCAAATCAAAGGATAGTGCTTGCTTCAAAACCAGTGCAACAATTGTCTATGGAAGATGAACCCCGCAGACATGAAAGGAATTCACAACATTCATAATCAAGAATCAATTCATAATCGAACTATCGCCATCAAGTTTTTGTGAAGACCAAAACACTGTTTAAGCCGTCGTAGAAAAGATCACCCGCCAGTAAACCAGCATTACCGCGAGCGGCGCCAACGCGAAGAAAGTGTGATGAAGTTTGCGCCACAGGCTCCACCCCGAAGAGGTCCACGCGGGTCCGATGGTGACGACGCCAAGCGCAGCGACTTAGCCGCACAAAACATACGCTTTGTCCGGTGGGCAGTATTCGCTACACAGGAGTGCCTCCGCGCCTAGGGCGAGCATTTGCCCGTCCTACTGCGTGGGAAATGTACATTGACCGAGGCTTCACGCGGGCCCAGATTTAACAAAACTCCAGAGAAGTGTTAAATCCTGTGCGGTAATCGCACTTTCAATTCACTGGAACTATTCAGGTTTTTGGCTGTGCACAGCGTCAGGATTTAACACTATTGGTAATAGTGTTAAATGGCGTCGGCGTGACTGGCTGGAATTGCACTATAAATTAGTCACTGCACATTCAACACAATTCCGGGAATTTATGCTATCGGAAATAATCGAAATCCGCCCATGGTAGAGTCTTCTAATCACTGGCCCATAAGGAGAAAAGCTTTGGATGGAAAGTTAAAGCACCTCGAATTTATACAGGGTGTAATTAACCGTCTTTCGACCAACTCTTTCCTGCTGAAGGGCTGGAGTGTTTTGCTTGTGTCTGCTCTGATGGCATTAGGAACGAAAGAATCATCTTTGAGTTTCATCTTCTTGGCTTATTTGCCGGCAGTTGTTTTTTGGGGCCTCGATGGTTTCTTTCTGATGAAGGAACGGCAATACCGAGCGCTTTATAAACTGATAAGAGTTAAGGATAAGGACGACATCGATTTTTGCATGGATACCAAGCCTGTTGCGACAGATGCAGGTGGTTGGGCGCGGGCCGTATTTAGGCCAACTTTGCTATGGTTTCATGGCGTTCTGATCGTAGCAATCATCGTCGTAATGATTATAAAAATGCTTTCAGGGGGATAACAAATGACCCGCACGGTCTTCTTTAGTTTCCGGTATGCTCATGTTTTTCGCGTCAACCAGATTCGCTCTATGCCAAATATCATTGGGGCAGCAGGAGCCGGATTTTCGGATTCTTCGTTATGGGAATCTGTGAAAAACGATGGACCGAAGATTCGGGGAATGATTGACACAGCCCTAAAGGGGACCTCGGTTACTGTCGTTTGCATTACATACGGTGTGAAAGACCGGAAGTGGATAGATTACGAGATTAATGCGTCCCTCCAAAAGAAAAATGGGCTACTCGGTATTCAGCTTCATCATTTGACCGATGGTATAAACCCAGATTCTAGGGTTGGGGCGACACCAACTCAAATCGAAGCGAATGGTTTCAAAGTCTACAAATATAGCAACAGAGAAAATTTGGCGCGGCATATCGAAGAAGCTGCTCGATTGGCTGACCGTTAGCGATGTTAACAATAGCAACCGTCTTTGCGTCCGATAATTATTTATATCGGGCTCCAAGCTAATAAGCCAAATTTGCGACAATCTAAGTTGTGCGTCACGACGATCCAGCTTGCGCAGCAAGCATTGCAAACGCCCCCCTACCCCTCCAACATCTCCATCACCGAGAAAATATCCTTGTCGCCGCGGCCGCACATGTTGAGTAATAGGATTTGATCGCGGTCCATGTCCTTGGCTTTGTCCATGGCGCGGGCGAGTGCGTGGGCGGGTTCTAGCGCCGGGATGATGCCTTCGAGTTTGGCGCAGAGCTGGAACATCGCCAGCGCTTCTTCGTCGGTGGCAGAGAGGTATGTGACGCGGCCGGTCTCGTGCAGCCAGGCATGTTCCGGGCCGATGCCGGGATAGTCTAGCCCGGCGGAAATTGAGTGCGCTTCGGTAATCTGGCCGTCATCATCCTGCAACAAGTAAGTGCGGTTGCCATGCAACACGCCGGGCCGTCCGCCGGTGAGCGAGGCGGCGTGCTCATCGGTATCGACGCCCTTGCCGGCGGCTTCCACGCCGATGATCTCCACGTCTTTGTCGTCGAGAAACGGATGGAACAGCCCAATCGCATTGGAGCCGCCGCCGATGCAGGCCATCACCACATCGGGCAGGCGCCCCTCTGCGTCCATCATCTGGTCTTTGGCCTCATTGCCAATGACGCACTGAAAATCGCGCACCAGTTCCGGATAGGGGTGCGGGCCCGCCGCGGTGCCGATGATGTAAAAGGTTGAGTCTACATTCGTCACCCAATCGCGCAGCGCTTCGTTCATCGCGTCTTTGAGGGTCGAGCGCCCGGAGGTTACCGGTATGACTTCCGCGCCGAGCAGCTTCATGCGGAAGACATTGGGGCTTTGCCGCTCAACATCGGTGGCGCCCATATACACCACGCAAGGCAAATCGAACCGCGCGCACACCGTTGCGGTGGCGACGCCGTGCTGGCCGGCGCCGGTCTCCGCGATGATGCGGGTCTTGCCCATGCGGCGGGCAAGCAGGATTTGGCCGATGCAATTATTGATTTTATGGGCGCCGGTATGGTTGAGCTCATCGCGCTTGAAATAAATTTTCGCGCCCTTGGTAGGGCCGGTATTGCCTCGGCAATACTCGGTCAGGCGCTCGGCATAATAGAGCGGCGACGGCCGGCCGACATAATGTTTGAGGTAGTGCGCAAGCTCCGACTGGAACGCCGGGTCTTTCCTGGCGGCGCGATATTCCTTCTCCAGCGCCAGCACCAGCGGCATCAAAGTCTCGGCGACAAACCGCCCGCCAAACTTGCCGAAGCGGCCTTCGGCGTCAGGACCGGTACGATAGGAATTGGGAGGGCTGGTGGTGTCTTCGGTCACGGAAACGGAGCTCGTTGGTTTGGCGTCGCAGGCGGCTAAAAACTAACCTGCGTTAGGGCGCCGGAGTTGATGTACTTGTCTACTTCGCTCAGCTTTGATGAATATGCAATCGCAGCAAAGAGTTCTGTTGAGAACATTTGGGTGCCGCCTTTGTCTTCGGGCATCACATAGGTGACGCGCGCTTTGACGTGCCAATCGCCTGTTTTGTTAAGCCAGAGAATGGTTTTCAAGGTCTTGCCGTTGATAGGCTCAAGAACAAACGCCGCGGCCTTAGTTTCGCCCTGTATCGATGTCGCCTGACCGTCTTCTGTTTTAGTGTCCGCAGTCACAGTCATGGCGCTACTTGCGATCGGAAGCTGATTAACGATGTCATTGAGCGCCGCCGCATAATGGTCCTCAAGAGTGACGTCCGGCCATTTTGATGCGTAAAGCGTTATGTAGATTCCCAACAGCTCGCTTTGGTAGTTGCAGGAAGTATCCAGACCATTTTCATCATAGACCTGAATCCCACCAAGCGGGACCAGAGCAAGATTGCTTGTATCGTCGTCGATTGCGACCAGCATCATCATCGTCTTCTGGCAGGTCATACCGCTATAGGCATGCCGGTAAACGTACTCTTCCTCGATCCAGCCTCCGTTGTTTGCCGCCACGTCAATCCTGATCGGGGTGAGCGTTTTGGCCTGTGAAGAAAAATTGAGAATTCGCGAAGGGTCGCTGTTTTCAAGCGCTGCTTCATGGGCCGCGGTGCGCCGCAAGCTTTCAGCGCCAATCTCTGCTCGTTGTGCCTGGGCAACATGAAACACCACATTTTGCAGCTCGTTCTGGCCCACCAACGCTAAAACTTCCTGCCCCTGCGCAACAATTTCCTCAGGGAGCCCGTAAGCCCTGGCATGATCAAAAGGCATACCAACCGCGCCTGGCGCATGGACAACATCGCGCGGAGACCCGGCGCCGGCGCACGAGGTTGCAACGACGGCAATCCCAGACACCGCCAAAAAATTACGAAGACTCATGATTAGACCCCTACAAAACCCAGGGCAGCCTATGCGATCGGGGTCGGCCGGTCTATGAATGAGTTAAAATGCTGCACTTAATGCTGCGCACAAAAACCGCAGCATAAAACCGCCTGCTCTATTTTTTTGCATTTAAAACAAAGGCCTCAACCAGCGCATCGTCCTTGCGGCCGGGTGCGGTTTCGACGCCGCTCGATACGTCTACGCCTAAAAATGCTGCGCTTTTTTGTGCAGCAATCGCGGCGGCGACATTATCTGCGTCAAGCCCGCCGGCGAGGAGATAGGGGGTCTCGCCGGCATAATCAGCGAGCAGCGCCCAGTCGAATGGTGCGCCATGACCGCCGGGTCGCGATGCGCCGGGCGGCGGTTTGGCGTCAAACAGGAGGATGTCGGCCGCCTCAGCGTAAGCCGTCGCCGCACCGAGGTCCTGCGCGCCCGTCACCGCAATCGCCTTGATGATATCAACCGCAAAGTCCGCGCCCATCTCTTCGCAGCGCGCCGGGCTTTCATGGCCGTGAAACTGAAAATGCGTAAGGAACGGCGCGGCTTCGGCCAGTTCGATTTCGCCGGCGTCGACAAACAGGCCGACCAGCTTCGGCATGGTAAAGCCGTCTTCGAAGCTTAGCTGTTTGAGTTCGACAACGATCTCTTCAGCCGCTTCGCGCTGGATAAACCGCGGGCTTTTGCGGAAAAACACGAAGCCGAGATAATCGGCGCCGGCGCGCGCGGCGGTGAGCGCTGTTTCCAGCCGCGT
>JAADIQ010000093.1 GCA_013151255.1 Alphaproteobacteria bacterium | reverse complement strand
CGAGGAACAGCCCGCCCAACGCCTTCACCTCCAGCGCCTGGGTGAGGGCGCGCGGGTCGACATAATCATACTCAATCGCATAGCCGTAACGGATGACTTCCGCCCGCTCCAGGCCGGGGATGGTCTTCAGAAACGCCGCCTGGACATCTTCCGGCAGCGACGTCGAAATCCCGTTTGGGTAAACCGTGGCGCTGTCCAGCCCTTCCGGCTCCAGGAATATCTGGTGGCTGTCACGTTCGGCAAAGCGCACCACCTTGTCCTCAATCGACGGGCAATAGCGCGGGCCGCGCCCGGATATGCCGCCGCCATAGACCGCGGATTTCTCGATATTATCGGCGATAATCTGGTGCGTGGCCTTGGTCGTCCCGGTGACGCCGCAGGCGATTTGCGGCACGGCAATCTTGTCAGTCATGAACGAGAACGGGACCGGACGTTCGTCGGCCGGCTGCATATCGAGGCTCGCCCAGTCGATGGTTTTACCGTTGAGCCGGGCAGGGGTGCCGGTCTTCAGCCGACCCATTTTAAGCCCCATGGCATAAAGCCGGTCCGACAGGCCCAGCGCCGGGGGTTCAACCCCGCCCCATGTCCGGTCGGCGGCGCGCGAATTGGCGCGCCCGGCTTGAATGCGGCGGTCACCAATATGGATGACGCCCTTCAGGAAGGTGCCGGTGGTCAGAACCACAGCGCCGGCGCGGGTTATTGTCCCGTCAGCGGCGACGATGCCGTTAACCTTCAGCGCGCCATTTGTTCCACGTGAAACATCGAGGTCTTCGACCGAGACTTCAGCAATATCGAGATTATCAACCGCGCCAAGCAGGGCCTGCATGGTCTCGCGGTAGAGCTGGCGGTCGGCCTGCGCCCTCGGACCGCGCACCGCCGGGCCCTTGGAGCGGTTCAACATCCGGAACTGAATGCCGGCGCGGTCAATCACCCGCCCCATCAGCCCGTCCAGCGCATCAACCTCGCGCACCAGATGGCCCTTTCCGAGACCGCCAATCGCCGGATTGCAGGACATTTCGCCGATTGTATCGATGCGGTGGGTGGCCAGCAGCGTTTTGGCGCCAGCGCGCGCCGCCGCAGCCGCAGCCTCACAGCCCGCGTGCCCCCCACCGATAACAATGACGTCGTATGTCTTGACCATGGCCTTAACTTTCGCCGCCCATATAGGCCGGGGCCGGGACGAATGCATCCCCTTTCGGGCCAAGCAGGCCTCCAGGCGCTAATTTTACAAATTGGAAAGGATTGCGCCGGTAGGGCCGCCTCGGCACGGGGGCTGCAATACCCCCTCCATCAACAACGGGGGAATCGATCTCTGTGGGACATCTTATGAACGATTCAAAAACAGTAACCGCGTCACATACACACTTACATGGGTTAGAACCGCGGGCGTTTGGGCAAGAAACACTAGCCGCCGATAAGCTGGAAGATATGCGTGTGAAGCGCATGCTGGCGCGCCGGCTGGCAGAAAAAGCCAAAAACTATGAGCGCGCCGCCGCCAAGCTTGAAATTCGCGGCGATGGCGACGCCGCAGAGGTCTTGCATCGCGCGGCGGACCGGTTGCGCCACATCACCGCCAAACCGGCGAAAGAACTCCTGTCGTCAGGCTGAACGCCAAAATTCGGAAAATGACGCTGGTGTTTGTTGCGTCCGTCATTTCCCGATGCAAAAGCTCGAAAAAATCTCGCCGAGAACATCCTCAACGCCCACCGCGCCGGTAATACCGCCAAGCGCCTGCACTGCAAGGCGGGCATCCTCGGCGGCAAGCTCCGGCGCGGTCTCAATATGCGCCTCCGCGCGGGTGAGCGCGTTGATGGCGTCCTCGACCGCTTTAACGTGGCGGACGCGGGTGAGGGCGGGGTCATCGCCGCTTATTGCCGGGCCGGCAACGCTTTGGGCCAACGCCGCAACCAGTTCCATCATACCTGCGCCGGTCTTCACCGAGACGACGTGCTCGTGAAACCCTGAATTTCCCTCGCGCTGGACATCGCCGGCAATGTCGGCCTTGTTCCAGATGAGGAAGTCACCTGGATGGAGTAGCGCCAGCGTTTCACGCGGCACAGTTTCATCCTCGCCGGCAAGCAGTGTTTCACGTGAAACACATTGCGCCGTCAATCACCAACAGGCGAATATCAGCAGCCTCGGCGCGCGCACGCGCACGCGCGACGCCTTCGCGCTCGATGGCATCCGCAGTCATGTTTCTAAGGCCCGCCGTATCGGCGAGCGTGACGACAATCCCGCCAAGATCGAGACGGGTTTCAATAATATCTCGGGTAGTGCCTGGCGCCTCGTTGACAATCGCGACATCAGATCCGGCGAGCGCGTTCAAGAGAGACGACTTGCCGGCATTGGGCGGCCCGACAATCGCCGCCATGACGCCCTCGCGTATCGTCCGTGCACGTCTCGAATTGAGAATGAACCCGGACAGCTCACGCTTGAGCGCGGCGATGGCCGGCGCCGCGCGAGCAGCGACAGCTGCGGGCACGCCGCCCTCATCGGGGAAATCAATGTCGGCTTCAAGCGGCGCCATCACCTCTAAAATGAGCTTTCGCCAGCCCTCGGCAAGCGCCGACAAGCGCCCTTCAAGCTGACCCAAAGCCTGCATTCTCTGTCGGGTCGTTTCGGAATCGATAAGATCGGCCAAAGCCTCTGCCTGGGCAAGATCGAGCTTTGAATTTTTGAGCGCCCGAAAGGTGAACTCACCGGCCTCCGCCGGCCTTGCGCCGAGCGCCGACAGCGCCTCGTACAGCGCCGTTTCCACCGCGCGGGCGCCATGCAAGTGGAATTCAGCAACATCCTCACCGGTAAAACTTGCCGGCGCCTTAAAAAGTATGGCCAGTCCTCGGTCGATGATGGCGCCGCTCGAAGGCGCGCGCAAAGCGACCAGTTTCGGGTCGCGGATTTTAATCTGTTTACCAACTAACGCATTGGCGATGGCGTGAGATTTCGGCCCCGACACTCTAAACACCGCCACGCCGGCTTTGCCTGCGCCAGAGGCGCGCGCATAAATCGTATCGCTGGAGATGGAAATCGCCATATCGCCGTCAAGGGCGAGGCCATAAAACTAGCCCAAATCCCTAAAACCCAATCCCTATTTGCCCTTGCCCAGCGCCGCGCCGACCAGGCTCTGGAATTGCTCCAGCCCCTTGCCGCCCATATTCGCCCATGCCGCAATTAACTTCTCAGGGTCGGCCAGCGTATCGAGGTTTTCTTTCGCCTTCTTGGCCATCTCGTCCATGACCATCTTATTGAGCGGTTCAACATCCGGCATGCCGACAAAGGCGCGTGCTTCCTGGGGCGTGCATTCAACATTTATGGTCAGTTTCATTGGCGCATCTCCTCACAGCCGGCTTGGGGAGGCGAGATATAGCCCAAATCTGACGGCCGCAACAGCCCGTGTGTCTACGGCGCCGCCTGGCAGGAAACCCCGAGATAGGAGCCCGCCCCGTCGCCCTCAAAAAGCACCTCGAACCCCTCAACGGACTGTCTGGCAATGCGGCCCGACCCCGCCTCGCCGGCATAGAACGCATAGTTATGGGCAGAGCCCGACGCCCGCCTTTGGCGATGAACGAGGAGCGCCTCGCCCGGGCCGACAACGCACAAGACGCCGCTATCACGATCATGCAAAGGCGCGCCCGCGCGCAGCCAGCAAGACGGCCTGAACGAGCCCATTTCATCCGTACAATGACTTATTGCCGCCTCCCCGCGAGCAAACGCGTGCGCCTCGGCAAGCGTCTGGCGCGCATCGGCAAAGGCGCGGCTGCGCCGCCATTGCGCCGCTGAGGCAATCGCCTGGTCTAGCGCCTCATCAGCGCGGCCAAGCGCATAAAGCCCGTCATCCGCATCGCGATTGGCGCGGCCTTGCGCCCGCAACGCATAGTCGAGCGCGCCCTTGGCGTCCTCGATTTCCTTGGCCGTCGCCTCAGCGTCATCGAGCACATGACGGGCTTTATCGATGGCGCTGGTTTGATAATTCACCTGGCCAATCGCCGTATCATAAGCCGACTGAGCCGCGTCGCGGTCCAGCGCCAGCGCATAAATCCGCCGCCCAGAAAGATATCCGCCAAGAAACGCCGGTTCTGCATCAGGGCTGCACACCCCGCGATAAACACCGCCGTCACGGCCAAAGCCGTAGCCGCCTTCATCGGTACAAAGCCGCGCCACCGCCGCATCGCGCCCGCCTGCATAAGCTTGCGCATCCACCGCTACGCCAAATTTCGTGCATTGTGCCGCACGCTCATCAAGCGCGCTTTCCAACAGCCCAGCGGCGCCATCCTCAAGCCCGGCGCCATACCAGTCTCCGGCCAGGCATTCCTTTTCGCTCATGATTTGCGTCGCGCAACCGCCAAGTCCGGCCGCCGCAATCAACAAGAATAGAAAATTTCGCATGCGTTTGCCCCCGTCCAGTCTATATCAACACCAAACCATGTCCGCAGTTCGCGCCGCCGTCAACGCATCAAGCCGGCGCGTGTGATCGGCGAGGTTGTTGCGCCCGGAGCGGGATTGCCGCTAAACCGGAACCGATTGCGAGGACGCCCATGACCAAAGATACGATTAAAGCCGTCTTTATTGAGGCCCATGGCGGGCCGGAAGTGTTCACGCTTCGCGACCACAAATTGCCGCCGCCATCGGCTGGCGAGATGCGTGTGCGCCATAGCGCTATCGGTTTGAATTTCATAGATATTTACCAGCGTACCGGGCTCTATCCGGTGGCTATGCCAGCCATTTTGGGCTCAGAGGCTTCCGGCATTGTCGAGGCCGTCGGCGACGGTGTTGACGGCTTTGCTGTGGGTGACCGCATCGCCTATTTCGCTACCAGCGGCGGCTATGCCCAGGCCGCCAATGTCTCGGCGGCAATCGCTGCAAAAATCCCGGACGGCGTTTCGGATGAGGCCGCAGCAGCGGTGTTTTTAAAAGGCATGACGGCGGAGATGCTGGTCCGGCAGGTGTTCGTGCTTAGCCCTGATCACGCCTGCCTCATCCATGCCGCTGCCGGCGGGGTTGGCACGCTGCTTTGTCAGTGGGCCAAACATATTGGCGCGCGCACCATCGCCGTGGTCGGCACGCAAGAAAAAGCCGCGACCGCAAAAGACAACGGCGCTGACGACGTTATCATTCGTACACAAACAAAATCAATTTCCAGCGACGTGCGACGCCTCACCGACGGGCGCGGCGTTGATGTGGTTTACGACTCGGTTGGTGCGGCAACCTTCCAGGCCTCGCTCGACGCGCTCGCCATGCGCGGCCACATGGTCACCTATGGCAATGCGTCCGGGCCGGTTCCGGCCGTCGAACCGCTCGATCTATGCCGGCGGGGCTCGATAACCTTGACGCGGCCGACGCTGTTTCACTACGCAACCCCGGAACGGTTGCCGAAAATGGCCGCCACGCTGTTCGGCCTCATCGTCGACGGCGCGCTTAAACCCAAGATCGGCCACCGCTTCGCGCTCGGAGAAATCGCCGCCGCGCACAAGCTTCTGGAAAGCGGAAAGAGCGTCGGCGCTATTGTTTTGACCCCGTAACGACAAAGGTCCGGCATATGTTTAAATGGATACTCCTCGCCTCGACCGGCCTGTTGGCAGCTTGCGGCAATAACAACGCCGAGCCTGCTGAAGCCCCACGGTCCGGCGGCTGGACCGTCGCACCAAAAGGCGATCTCAACGCCTTCTTTGAGTGCCTTGAGGCTGAGGGGGCGACATTACTCTCAGCCCATCGCGGCGGGCCTTATCCCGGCTATCCGGAAAACGCGGTGGAAACCATGGCGGCGATTTTGCGCGAGGTTCCAACCCTCATGGAAATCGATGTCGCGGCCTCATCTGACGGCGTCCTTTATCTGATGCATGACCAAACCCTCGACCGCACCACCACCGGAACCGGCGCGGCGAATGCGCTTTCCTGGGCCGACATCGCAAAACTCCGCCTCATAGACGAGGTCGGGCGCAAAACCGCTTTTGCGCCGCCGCGCTTTTCCGATGCTTTACGGTGGGCCAAAGGCCGGACAATTTTGCAGGTCGATTTCAAACCCTCAGCCCGTTATGAAGATGTCATCGATGAAATTAATCGTCAGGATGCGGAAGATAGCGTCATTCTGATCGCTTATACTTTGGCGTCCGCGCGCAAGCTCCACCGCCTCGCGCCAGAGATGATGATTTCGCTCGGCATAAACTCCCAGTCAGAGCTTAACCGCGCGGTCGCCGCCGGCATTCCCGCCAACCGGCTGATGGGCTTTACCGGCATAGAAGCGCCGCGCCCGCGCCTGTTCTCAACCCTCAACGCCCGTAATGTTGAAGTGATATTCGGCACGCTTGGCGGCAGCGGCTCCATCGACAGGGAGATTGCACGCTCCGGGGATGCGGCCCGCTACGCAGAAATCGCCGCCGACGGCGTCGACATCATCGCCACCGACCGCCCGAAACAAGCCCATGGCGCCCTCGCCAAGGCTGGCCGAGCCCCTGAAAATGGCGTCTGCGGCATTTCCGGGGGCTAACATGTCTCAATGCCCTCCGCCGGCGCGCGGAGCCTTCAACTTCGCGGCGATGATAAAGGCGGTGTCGGGCGGGCCCGCATCAGCGGGATTTTCCAGCCCTTATCCGGGTCGGCGCGGCCGCTCTCATAGTCGTCGATAAGCCTGAAGCCGAGCCACAGAGCCAATAGCGCGAAGAAAATACCGCCTATTGCCTGGCCGATCAGGACCCCGGGCGCACCCGCCCAGCTCGCCCCGAGCCACACAAATGGCGCCACGCCAATTGTGTTCTTTCCCCAGTTCAACATTGTCGACCAAACCGGCCGGTTGAGATTGTTAAAGACCGCATTGGTCACAAATAACATGCCGTTGAAAAAGAACAGCGGCGTGACGACGACGGCAAACCAGAAAATCAGTACACGTCCGTCTTCCAGCAGCCCAAACTGAGCGGCGATGACGCCATAGAGTAAAAACAGCACAACCCACATGCCGGCTGTATAGGCGCCGGTGAACATAATCGCCTTGCCCAACGTCTCGCGCACCCGCGGGTAATTGCCGGCGCCGAAATTCTGCCCGACAATCGGGCCGACCGCGCCGGAAAGCGCGAAAATCACGCAAAACGCCAGCGGCGTCAGCCGGGCGATAACCGCGTATCCCGCCACCGTCGCATCGCCAAACGGCGCAATCGCCCGCAGCACAATCGCGGTTCCCACCGGCGTCGCCACATTAGTCAAAACCGCCGGTATGGTGATGGCGAAAATCGGCGCGAGATCGCGGCGAAACCGCGCCGCATCGAACGGCGCAAAGCCGCCATAGTGGCGTATCACTGGATAAAGCGCGGTCGCCAACATCGCAAACCGCGCCGCGACAGACGCATAGGCGGCGCCGTCAAGACCGAGCGCCAGGCCGAAAATTAAGATCGGATCGAGAACCGCATTGACCGCGCCCGAGGCGAGCGTTGCGTTCATCGCCCGGCGCGCATCGCCATGCGCGCGCAACAGCCCGGAGCACACCATCGCCATTGCCGAGACCGGCAGGGCCGGCACCACAATGCGCAAATACCGCGTCGCCAACACTTTCGTCTCACCGGCCGCGCCCAGCAATTCCAACAGCGCCGGCGCCGCCACCCAGAACGCAATCGCAATCACGCTCGCCAGCAAAACCGAGACCACCGCCACGTTGGTGGCGATGCGTCTTGCGTCTTCTTCATCGCCGCGGCCGATGCGATGCGCCGCCAGCGCGCTCATCGCGATCATAAACCCAATCGTCACCGATATATTGAAGAAGATGAGCGTGCCGGCAAAACCCACCGCCGCCGCCAGTTCTTTTTGCCCGAGCAGCGAGATGAAATAGAGATCGACAAAATCAACCAGAAAAATTGCCACAAGCCCGGCGCTCGCAGAAAGCGACATGACGGTAATGTGGCGCATTAAATCGCCGTCGAGAAATTTCGCTTTCTTCTGGGTCAAGCCCGGCCGGTCCTGTGAAAGGGTGTCCGGTGCTTATGCCTTATCCGGCATGGTTATTCTATACGCAGCCCATGCGATCCGCATCCTTCGCGGCTCACAATATTGTGTGCCGGCGCAATGGCGAATGACTATCACCGTCAATAGAATTTCTCAGGGTTGCTTCAGGAACTCCAGCCCAGCTTCGCCTTTGTCGCGCCAGACGACTTTTGCGTTAAGCGGTTCCGATAACGGGCTAAGACGAATGCAGACTTCGTCGGGGAGATTCTCCGCGCCAACAGCCGAAATCAAGCAACCCTTGTCGCTGACATTGCGGGTAATACATTC
>JAADIQ010000101.1 GCA_013151255.1 Alphaproteobacteria bacterium | reverse complement strand
GCTAGCCCGCTGACGCCGGCGTTCAGAGAAGATGAAAGACCCATAACTACAACTCACATTTGCATTATTGTTAACCAAGTTCTTTCGGACTATCGGTCAATGTGATTAAAATTTTCATAATCGGTGCAGCGGTCGCTACGACTTGGTGCGCAGCGATTGCTACGACTTGAGTATGGTGATGGATATTCTACGGTTTTGTGGAGCGAACCTGTCTTCAACCAGGGGGTCGCTATCAGCTTTGCCGGCGACTTCGTTGACTTGCGTCATCGGCAATCCTGCGGCGATCATTAAACGGCGCGCCGCGTGGGCGCGATCCGTCGAAAGTTCCCAATTGGTGTAGTCTCGCCCGCTGGAATATGGCAGGCTATCAGTATGCCCCACAATAGAAATCTTGTTTTCCACCAATGACAAGCTTTGCGCGACAACGTCCAAAAGCAGCACCATTATGGGCGATGCGTTTGTTGAGCCGACGTTAAATAGCGGATTGTCGTTTGTGTCTATGAGTTCAATGACCAGCCCTTCGGGCGTTACGCGCAATTGAATATGGCTTGCTATGCCCTCAGTTTGATCGCCGCCGATCTGACTGAGAAGGTCCTCCTCAACCGACTCTAATGCGGCTTGCTGGGCATTTTGGATGCGTGTTTCTTCTTCCTTCAAAGCCTCGCTCGCGGACTGGTTGCTATTTTTTTGCTCACCGCTGGCGTTTTCTTCGGCTGTTGATTGGTTGTCTTTTTTCTTCGGCTCAGTACTGGCGTTCGATTCGGCTTTTGCGGAGAAGATGGTGGCGCCTTCCAACAGTTCTGCGCCGCCGCCAGACATCGGGCTTATCGGAATAGAGGGGTTAAAATAATCCGCAAGGCCTTTACGCTGGTCTTCCGTGGTTGCGTTGAGCAACCACATGAGCAGAAAAAAGGCCATCATCGCGGTTACAAAATCGGCGTAAGCCACCTTCCAGGCGCCGCCATGGTGACCCTCGGCGGCGACTTTCTTCACTCTCTTGATGATTATTGTTGGTTCGGAGTTACTCACAGGACGCCGGGATCGGTTACGCTACAAGGAGCGACAATTTAACCAACTGCGTGTTAATTTGACACTAACACCAAAGCCGCGAAAAGCCGTTAAGGTTAGCAAAATATAAACAAATTCAACGCTAACTCTGCGCTACACAGGATATTAAAAAGGTTACTGCGAATGACGCAGAAGCAGGCCGCGACGCTGTCAAAAAAGATCGAAAGTGCGAGTATAGATATTTCAATCTTTCCTCGCCTTGAGGAGCTTGCGTCTGTGCTTGTCGAGACATGCGTTGCTGCAATTTCTGACGCTACGAAAGCGCCCGTTGCGTTGGTAAAAATGGATGTTTGCATGGCCGATGGCCAGCTGGCGTTGGGGGAGTTGCCGGAAGGCGTTCCGCTTTACGGAGCGGTAGTAGCGGATACGGATCAGGTGATTTTTGTGACGCTGGCGCCAGGCTTTACGGCGTCGCTAAGTGAAAGCTTGCTGGGCGGTGACTTCACGCTTCCGGAAGAGGGCGCATGCCCGACCGACCTTGATATTGCCCTGGCCAGACCAACGATTGATAGTTTTTTGGCGCCATTATGTGCAATTCCTCCTGAAGATGCGGGCTTCCGTCGTGAAGGGGTGTTGCATCCGGTTGATGTGGCGGACAAAGAAGCGGATATGGTAACCAGCCAACATAAGGCTGCGTTTATCAACCTGTCATTTGACCTGACTTTTGAAGAAACAGCGGCTCCAGGCGTTGTCACGATGCATTTGCCGACCGATTTTCTGGAGTGTCGAGGTTTGCTAACGACAGTCCGCAAGCGCACGGTTGTAGACAACGACAATTCACGCTGGCGCAAGGAAATGGAAGCCAATATCAACCAGAGCGATATTGAACTGGATATTGTCCTCGACCGATATAAAGCGACTTTGTCTGAACTTTCAAAGCTTGAGGTCGGTCAGGTTATTCCTCTCGCTAACAAGGCGGACCATTCGCTTGATATTACCATGGCGACAGGCGCCGGGCGATGTTCAATTGGAACGGGTCGCCTGGGGGCTTTTGAAAAATCGAAAGTGGTGAAGATTAGTTCGTTGTATGACCCCGTCTTGCTCTAGGCAGCTGAAACTATCATGCGCTGCGGCCTACAGGCTTTGTTAACCAGTTTACACCAGTTTAGGATTTCGTTTGCCGGCCGCCTAGAATGGGCGTTGCTGCGAATGTCGAAATTTTATGCTCTATAAAATGGCGACGGTTCGAAACCGAGGAAGAAGTCCGAAATGCCAGCGCTTCATCAAGATAAACCCGCAAATTCCCATAAGGTGCGCGTAAGCAGTGATGGCGAGGGCTCGAATGTACAGGGCCTATTTGAAGAAGCAGCGCCCTTCATTGAGCAGTTGACAATTGCGGCCGGAATAGAAACCGTGACAGATATTGAAGATAGCAGTGTCGCGTTAGAGCGATTGAGCGCCCTCAGCGACGCGATGGCAAACCATTCATCCGATAACGTGAGGGAAGTTGCGCTAAAGGTGGCGCTCTATCGCGCGATTGCGCCAGAGGCCGCGCTTCAGCAAGATTTACTGACAACGGATGAGCGCCTGCTGGGTTCGATCATGAGCGATATCGAAAAAATCTCGTGAACACCCCCGAACCAGTATGCTCCGGTTGAACGCACAAGATATTGAGCCAGCCCCGGTTGTAGCTTAACCGTCGGATAACCGCGTCACACTTATCCGAAAATGCTCTAGGAATTGCTCAATCGCAAGGAAGTGATTGCGATTTCCGCACAATCTTATAAAAGGTCTAGCTCGCCAGGTTGCGAGCGTCGCCGTCGCCGATACTCTCGTATGCAATCTACGGATATGAGTCTCTGGCGTGAGGTGTTGTGTCGCCGGTTCTATTGGGCGTTCATTGGCGCCGTTGTGCGGGGGCGCCGTTGTGTGAGCGGTGCGGTTTGCGTTAGGCTTATTCCCTTTCGGTTCATGACTTAGCGGAGCAGGTTTGCCGGGTGAAGCATTTCAAAATTACCACAGAAAATTCGCGATTGAGTGCGCGCGATATCGCCGACAATTTTGACGACCTTCATCCACCGCTGGACGGCGCCCAGGCCATTGTTGAGGCTGGCCGGTGTCTTTATTGCTATGATGCGCCGTGCATGAATGCGTGCCCGACACGCATCGACATTCCGAAATTCATTCATCAGATTCGATCCGGCAATCTCGACGGTTCGGCGCAAACTATCCTGTCGGCAAATATTATGGGCGGCGCCTGCGCGCGGGCCTGTCCGACGGAAGTTTTATGCGAAGAGGTCTGTGTTGTTCACCATACGGAAGGCGCGCCGGTGAAGATTGGCGAATTACAACGCCACGCCGTCGACCATTTGATGGCCAAAGGCGGCGCCCACCCGTTTGCGCGCGCGCCATTGTCGGGTTGCAAATTGGCGGTGGTCGGCGCCGGTCCGGCGGGGCTGTCATTTGCCCATCGTGCGGCGATGCTTGGCCATGATGTGGTTGTCTATGAAGCCAAGCCCAAGCCTGGCGGGCTTAATGAATACGGTCTTGCCGCATACAAGATGGCGAATGATTTTGCCCAGGCTGAAGTTGAGTTTCTTCTCGCCATAGGCGGCATTAGCATTGAACATGGTAAAGTGCTTGGCGACAATCTCTCACTCGGTGATCTTTGCACCAATTATGACGCAGTGTTCATCGGCGCCGGGCTCACCAATGCGCGCGGTCTTGGCGTTGATGGCGAGGACCTCGCCGGGGTTGGTGATGCGCTTGAGTTTATCGAAACTGTCCGCGTGGCGGAGGACAAATCCAGCGTTCCGGTTGGCGATAATGTGGTGGTTATCGGCGGCGGCAACACCGCGATTGATGCGGCCGTGCAAGCAAAATGTCTTGGCGCGCGCAATGTCACGCTGGCGTATCGGCGCGGGCCGGACGCTATGACCGCCACCCAATGGGAACGCGATTTGGCGACCGCAAACGGTGTGGTCGTGCGTTATTGGGCCGCGCCCAAGACGTTTTCGGGTGGGGCGAGAGTTGAGCGCGCGGCGTTTTCGACAATGCGTATGGACGACGGCAAGTTGACGCCGAGCGGCGACAGTTTCGAGCTCCCTGCCGATATGGTGCTGAAGGCGATTGGCCAGACATTGAATAGCGCCATATTTAGCGCGCTAAAACTGGAAGGCGGCAAGATTGCCGTCGATGCGCATTATCAAACTTCGCTGCCGGGCGTTTATGCTGGCGGCGACTGCATCAAATCCGGCGAAGACCTGACAGTGCAGGCGGTCGAAGACGGCAAGCAAGCAGCGATTGCAGCGGACAATATGTTGCGCGCGAAACGGAAGGGAGCGGGCGAATGAGCGATCTTGGTTGCATCATTGGCGGCATTGAAAGCATCAATCCGTTCTGGCTCGCCTCAGCGCCGCCGTCGGACAAGAAGTATAATGTCGAACGTGCGTTTAAGGCCGGTTGGGGCGGTGCGGTCTGGAAAACCCTCGGCGTCGATCCGCCCGTCGTCAACGTCACCAGCCGATATGGCGTACACAGAACACAGGACCGGCGGATTATCGGCATCAACAATATTGAGCTGATTTCCGACCGGCCACTGGACGTCAATCTTCGCGAAATAGAGGAAATGCGCCGCGAATGGCCGGACCGGGTGATTATCGGTTCGATTATGGCGCCGATGGATGAGGAGGCGTGGAAATCGCTGGCGATCAAAGTCGCCAATAGCGGCGTTCAGGGGATTGAGCTTAATCTCGGTTGCCCGCATGGCATGTGCGAGCGTGGCATGGGCTCTGCGGTGGGGCAGGATCCAGAATTTGTCGAGCAAACTACGCGCTGGGTGCGCGAGGCTGTAAATATTCCGGTGTTCACCAAGCTAACGCCGAATGTCACCGACATTATTGTTCCGGCCGCGGCCGCTAAAGCCGGCGGCGCTCATGCGGTGTCGCTGATTAATACCGTGAACTCGGTTATCGGCGTTGATCTCGACACCATGGCGCCAACGCCAACGGTCGATGGGCGCGGCACTCATGGCGGTTATTGCGGCGAGGCGGTCAAGCCCATTGCGCTGCATATGACAGCGGAAATTGCGCGCCAGCCGGAAACCCAAGGGCTCGAAATTTCAGCGATTGGCGGCATCACCACCTGGCGCGATGCGGCGGAATTTATCGCCCTTGGCGCCGGCGCCGTACAGGTCTGCACGGCGGCGATGTTATATGGTTTTCGCATCGTTGAGGACATGAATGAAGGCCTCGCCGCGTTTATGCGTGACAAGGGCTATCGTTCGATTGCTGATTTCAAAGGCAAGGCGACTGCGCAAACGGTCGACTGGAATGAGCTGAATATCAATCATGATTTGAAGGCGCGGATTGACGATGAGGCTTGCATCGAATGTGGACGATGCTTTATCGCTTGCGAAGATACCGCGCATCAGGCGATCCGCATTGACGCAAAACCCGAGGGCGGCCGCAAATTCACCGTGATCGACGATGAATGCGTCGGCTGCAATCTTTGCATGCATGTGTGCCCGGTTAAGGATTGCATCACAATGGAAGCGGTCGATACGGACCGGCCTTATTTGACCTGGCCGGAACATCCGAAAAATCCGCTGCGCAAAGCGGCTGAATAATACATAAAAGGACGAACGGTGCGGATGAAACGTATTGGACATATTATTGGCGGCGAAGAAGTCGTCGAGGGCGACGCAACCGGCCCGGTGTTTAACCCCGCCACCGGACGGCAAAGCGGCGAGGTTTTGCTGGGCGGCGCGCACGAGGTTGCGCTGGCGGTGAGCGCCGCCAAAGGCGCTTTGCCCGATTGGTCAACGAGGCCGCCGGCCAAGCGTGCGGGCGTGATGTTTTCTTTGCGTGAAATAATGAAATCGCGCCGCGACGAGATTGCCGAAACCATCAGCGCCGAGCATGGTAAAACCCATGAGGATGCGCTGGGCGAGGTGACGCGCGCCCTGGAAGTTGTCGAATATGCGAGCGGTATTCCGCAGTTGTTGAAGGGCGATTTTTCCAGCGCTGTCGCCAACGGCGTCGATACCCATGCGGTGCGCGAACCGCTTGGCGTTGTTGCGGGCGTCACGCCGTTTAACTTCCCGTCGATGGTGCCGCTATGGATGATCCCGATGGCGTTGGCCTGTGGCAACACATTTATCTTAAAGCCGTCGGAGAAAAACCCGTCATCGGCCAACCTCATTCATAACATGTTTGCCGAGGCGGGCTTGCCGGCGGGCGTTCTCAATATCGTTCATGGCGCTAAGGATGCTGTCGACGCTGTGCTCGACCATCCCGATATCGCGGCGGTTAGTTTTGTCGGTTCAACCCCGGTTGCAGAATATGTTTATAGCCGCGGCTGCACGGCCGGAAAACGCGTCCAGGCGCTTGGCGGCGCAAAGAACCATATGATTATCATGCCTGACGCCGACCTCGATCAGGCAAGCGATGCGTTGCTCGGCGCCGGGTTTGGCTCTGCTGGCGAGCGCTGCATGGCGATTTCTGTTGCGGTGCCGGTAAGCGAGGAGACCGCCGAGCGGTTGGTGGAAAAGCTCGGCCCCCGCGTGCGAGCGCTCAAAATCGGTCCGAGTACGGATGGCGAGGCGGAGATGGGGCCGCTGATAACCGAGGCGCATCGCGACCGTGTTGCGCAGCTGATCGGTGATGGCGAAAGCGAAGGCGCGGAGCTGGTTGTTGATGGGCGCGGCCTGACGATGCAAGGTTATGAAGACGGCTATTGGCTCGGCGGGTCTTTAATCGACCATGTCAAACCCGGCATGCGGGTCTATGACGAGGAGATTTTTGGCCCCGTCCTGTCGGTTGTGCGCGCGGATGATTATGACGCGGCGGTGGAGCTTATCGATAACAACCCTTACGCCAACGGCACAGCGATCTTTACCCGCGACGGTGATGCGGCGCGTGATTTTACATCGCGCATCAAGGTCGGCATGGTCGGCGTTAATGTGCCGATCCCGGTGCCGGTCGGCTATCACAGCTTTGGCGGCTGGAAGCGGTCGATTTTTGGCGGCCACGGGATTTACGGCCCTGAAGCGATCCAGTTTTACACCCGCCTTAAAACCGTCACCACGCGCTGGCCAACCGGTATTCGCGCGGGCGCTGATTTTAAATTTCCGACGATGAATTAGGAGACCAAACATGACCACACTGCGCGGCGGCCTTATCCAGATGAGCCTGAAAGGTTCAACCGACGACACGCCGGAAAATATCCGCCAGGCGATGATTGATGCACATATTCCGCTAATCGAGAAGGCCGGCCAGGAAGGCGTTCAGGTCTTGTGTTTTCAGGAAGTGTTCACCCAACCTTATTTTTGCCCCAGCCAGGACGTCAAATGGTATGAGGCGGCGGAATATATCCCCGACGGCCCGACCACCAAGCTGATGCAGGATTACGCGAAAAAATTCAGTATGGTGATTGTCGTTCCGATCTATGAGCGCACCAATGTCGCGGGCGTTTATTACAACACCGCGGCGGTGATTGATGCTGACGGGTCTTACCTTGGCAAATATCGCAAAACTCACATTCCGCAAGTTAAAGGCTTTTGGGAAAAGTTCTTCTTCAAGCCCGGCGCCTCCGATTGGCCGGTGTTTAACACCGCCTATTGCAAGCTCGGGGTTTATATCTGCTACGACCGGCATTTCCCGGAAGGTTGGCGGGCGCTGGCGCTAAACGGCGCGGAGTATATCGTCAATCCGTCTGCGACCGTGGCAGGGTTGTCAGAATATTTGTGGAAGCTTGAACAGCCCGCGTCAGCCGTCGCCAATGGCTGCTGGATTGGCGCCATCAACCGCATCGGCGTTGAAGAGCCCTGGAACATTGGCGAGTTCTATGGCCAAAGCTATTTCGTCAATCCGCGTGGGCAGATTGAGGCTGAGGCCAGCCGCGATAAAGACGAGCTTATTGTTCATGACATGAATATGGATATGGTGCGAGAGGTGCGCGATCTGTGGCAGTTCTTCCGTGATCGCCGCCCCGATACTTATGGACCGCTTGTGGCGAGTGAATAAAAAACCCACGAGGGCCACGATTGAAAAAGGCGAACCGCCCATGACCGACGCTGCGGCCTCCGCCGATGCAACAGCCAAACAAACCTACGATCCCGGCTTGTGGAACGAAGACCTGGCGCCCGCTGATGCGTCAGCGCGCAACTGGGATGCGCCGGCCTATGCGGCCTTGTGGGTGGCGATGGTCGCCTGCGTCCCGACGTATTTATTGGCGGGCGGGTTAATCGCCGCCGGCATGAACTGGTATCAGGCCGTGCTGACGGTTTTCCTCGGCAATATGATTGTTCTGGGGCCGATGATGGCGATCGGCCATATGGGCGCAAAATATGGCGTTCCTTTTCCGGTGTTGTTGCGCTCTGCGTTTGGGCCGCAGGGCGCGAAGATCCCCGCGGTTGCGCGTGGGCTCGTCGCGTGTGGCTGGTTCGGCATCAACACCTGGGTTGGCGGCTCGGCGATTTATGTGATTTTGAACACGCTCACCGGCGATATGTTTATCGGTGCACCGCTTCCGGTGCTTGGCATTGATGTTGCGCAAACCATCAGCTTTCTCGCCTTTTGGTCGATGCATCTTTATTTTATCCGCAACGGAACGGAATCCATCCGCTGGCTGGAAGTGCTTGCAGCGCCGTTCCTTCTGGCGATGGCGTTTGCGCTTTTGGTATGGGCCTATGTTGCCGCCGGCGGTTTTGGCGAAATGCTGTCAGCGCCGTCGCAATTTGTTGAGGGCGGGGCCAAGGAAGGTGAGTTCTGGGGTACGTTTTTTATCTCGCTCACCGCCATGGTCGGCTTCTGGGCGACGGTGGCGCTCAATATTCCGGACTTCACGCGGTATGCAAAAAACCAGCGGGCACAAATTTTAGGCCAGGCCATCGGCCTTCCAATACCTATGGCGTTGTTCGCCTTTATCTCCGTCGCCGTCACCTCGGCAACTGTCGTTATCTATGGCGAGCCGGTCTGGAACCCGGTTGACCTGGCCGGGCGCATGGGCGGGGTTACGGTTGTGTTTGCGCTCGCGGCTTTGGTTGTTGCTACACTGACGACTAATCTCGCGGCGAATATCGTCGCGCCCGCCTATGGGTTTTCAAACCTCGCGCCGTCAAAAATTTCCTTCCGCATGGGCGGATATATCACCGCCGGCATTGGCATTGTGATTTTTCCATGGAAGCTGGTCGAGGATGCGGGCGCCTATATCTTTACCTGGCTGGTGGGATATTCAGCGTTGCTTGGGCCGATTGCGGGCATTTTGATAGCGGATTATTTTCTGCTGCGACGAACCCATCTGATTGTTGATGAGCTGTTCAAGGCTGACGGCATTTATGCCGGTCATAAGGGGTGGAACCATGCCGGGCTGATCGCTTTGGCGGTTGGTGTTGCGCCTAATCTGCCGGGCTTTCTCCACGCGGCCGGGGCGGTGAAATCGGTTCCTGCAATTTTTGACGGGATATACGTCTATGCCTGGTTTGTCGGTTTTCTTGTCGCGGCGGGGGTGTATTATCTGCTGACCCGGGGTGAGATGAAAAAATGAAAGGACGTCTGACATGTCACTTTTGATACGGGGCGGAACCGTCATTAATGCCGATGGGCGCGCACGCGCTGATGTTTATTGCGCCAATGGCAAAATCGTCGCGGTGGGTGAAAACCTTGAGACGCCGGCGGGCGCTGAAGTGATCGACGCGGGCGGACAATATGTGATGCCGGGCGGAATTGATCCGCACACCCATATGCAATTGCCTTTCATGGGGACGGTGGCGTCAGAAGATTTTTATACCGGCACGGCGGCGGGCTTTGCTGGCGGCACCACGATGATTATCGATTTTGTGATTCCCAATCCGCAACAACCGCTGATGGAGGCCTATCGTGACTGGCGCGGATGGGCTGAAAAATCAGCCGGCGATTACAGCTTTCATGTCGCCGTCACCTGGTGGGATGAGAGCGTCGCTGCGGATATGAAAACCCTGGTCGAGGAAGAAGGCGTCAACAGCTTTAAACATTTCATGGCCTACAAAAACGCCATCATGGCGACAGACGAGACCATCTATCACAGCTTTAAGCAGGCGCTGGCGCTTGGCGCCATTGTCACTGTCCATGCCGAGAATGGCGAACTGGTCTATCAGTTGCAGCGCGAAATTTTGGCGCAGGGCATTACCGGCCCGGAAGGCCATCCGCTTTCACGCCCGCCGAAAGTGGAAGGCGAGGCGGCGCACCGGGTGATTAAGTTTGCCGAAATTATCGGCGTGCCGGTCTATCTCGTGCATGTCTCGACCGAAGAGGCGCTGGGCCACATTATGCGCGCCCGCGCCGAAGGCAGCCGCGTCTTTGGCGAGGTGCTGGCGGGGCATTTGCTGATTGACGACAGCGTCTATCGCAACCCTGACTGGGAGAGCGCCGCCGCGCATGTGATGTCGCCGCCATTTCGGCCGAAGGAAAACCAGGAAGCGCTATGGCGCGGGCTGCAATCGGGCGCCTTGCAAACTACGGCGACCGATCATTGCTGTTTTTGTTATGACCAAAAAGCGATGGGCAAGGACGATTTCACGCAGATCCCGAACGGGACCGGTGGGGTTGAAGACCGGCTTGCGGTTCTATGGACGCATGGCGTCGGCACTGGCCGGCTGACGCCGGAGGAGTTCGTTGCCGTCACGTCAACCAATACGGCGAAGATTTTTAATATCCACCCGCGCAAGGGCGTAGTCGTTACCGGCGCGGACGCCGACATTGTTGTCTGGGACCCGGCGGCGACAAAAACTATTTCGAAGAAAACCCACCACCAAAACATCGATTTCAATATTTTTGAAGGCATGGAAGTAACCGGGCTCGCCTCGCATACGGTAAGCCAGGGTAAGACTGTTTTCGCCCAAGGCGAGTTGCGCGCTGAGCGCGGCGCCGGACGGTACATCAAGCGGCCGGCGTTCCATCCGATGTTTGATGCGTTGGGCAAGCGCGCTGCGGCGGCGGTGAACAAGCCTGTTATGCGGTAAGGCTATCGGTCAGCCTTGACGCATGTCCGACGTTAGAAACCGAAAACGCGTTTTCAAAAATACCGCGTTAGACGAAATGTCAGGAAATCATCGTTGCGAACAGAAGCGGCGAGGTTTGCCGGGTCGACATTGAAGAACAGCCGGCTTTCCAATTCCGCCCTCCAGTTCTGACCGAGACGGCGCTCAGCCTCGACGAACATCGAGAGCGAGCTATCATCGACGTCAACCGAGACGCCCGCCAGCATCGAGGTATCCTGTGTATCGTTGAAAGCAAGCCGCGCGCCCGTGAACACGTCGTTTTGAAATGCGGTAAACGGGGCCGCGGAGGTCAGCCCAAAAGTCTCAAGCACAAACCCATCATCGCGGCCATCATAGAGATATTCAGCCAACAGCCCCAAGTCCCATGGCTTATCAAAAATTTGGTAGACCGTGTATTCAAACCCGGCGACGCCGGCGAAAAATGTTTTTCCCTGGCCGCCGCGGACAATCGCCTCACCCTTCCACAACCAGGCGCCAGCCGTGTACTGAACATCCAGACTCCCTTGAGTGATGCGATCATAGACCGGGAGCAGCGCCGCGCCGGTTGGCGCAATCGTAAAGCGGGGCTCGCGCGAGGTTCCGTGGAAGGCCGAGACGCCGACATCCCAATTGCCAAAGAAATTTGAATATCGCGCCGCATAATCCACCGCGCCGCGCCGGGCGTTGCGTTCAAAGATTGGATTATCCGTGTCAATCGGCAAAGCAAACCGCAGCCGGCCTTCCGGTCCCGGAAAAGTTCGGGTGCGAAATCCCGGCAGGACAAATAGATCCAGCTGTCCCCAGCCTTTCAACAGAGAAAGCTTGACCATCGGCTGGCCAAGCTTGTCCTCTTCATCGATATCTTCAACGCCGTCGGTCTGATTGATGACATCAACGAGGTGGCGCGATTCAACCGTACCCCAAAAAACTTTTGCGGCGCCGATGAGCAATGTCCAGTCACTGTTGCTCACATAGCGATAATATCCCTCGCGCAGATCGGCATGCGTGCGATTGTCGTCTTGTGCATCAAGCCGTCCAAAGGGAACGACAACGATTTGATGCTTGCCATCGTCACTCTTCCAACGCAGATCCGCCTGAAGAGTTCCCGACGGCTGCCAATCGTCGAACTGATCTGGAAACTGAGCGCTTTGCGGAAAGTAGCGCACCTCGCCGGCAACCTCGCCGCCGAACTCCCATTCGCCAGCGCTCGCTCCGCCCAAGGTTGCAAGGGCTGCGCTTATCGACGCCGCAACACTGTTCAGGCTCTGCCGCATAATAAATTTCCTGTCAGACTTTGCGGATTACCGAATGCGTAGCAATACACCTTTAACGAAATCACCCGCGTCAAGTCCGGTTTTGAATTCAAATTCGGAATAGATGAGATCGGTTTCCTTGTTAGTTTTATGATTGATCATGACAAGCTTGTGGGCGCGCCAGACGCCGTCATACTCCCGATAGTCAGAAAGCGTCAGCGTTTTCAGCAAACCTCCACGGCGATCATAAAACTCAATCTTGCGCACCTGATAGGCATCCTGATCGATCCAGGCTTTTTGTTTTGTGTAGCCGGATTTTTCATAGCGGGGAAACCGATCGACGACATCCATCATCATGCCGTCAACTTCCTCCTCGCCGACATAGGCATAGGTGAATTTATTTAGCTCAGTGAGCGTGAAATCTTCAAACGCAAATTCTGACCCAACAAACGGCCCTGATTTATTGGCCGATGAAATACGCTTGACGCGCTTCAACGCGGGCAGAAACAGCCATTGATCATCCGGGTCAAGAATTTTCGCATGTGATAGAAGCGCCGTACCTTCAACATCGCGAGGAGTTAAAAATCACTAGAGACTTATCGCCAACGGTCTCATCTTCTTTTTCCAGAGTGGAAAACGACAGGCTACGCTCTGTCGTCTGCCCGGCGGAGTTGCGCAACATCATCATTGCAGACACTTTGCTGTCTCCGAATCCGGCGTCACTGCGGTCGCTGCGCGCGGCGATTTCATACCCCTTTATCGATTCTGGGGTATCGCCTTTGGCTGCCGGATCATCGGTATACGCGCTCGGATCTTGTGCGGTTGCTGGCAATGGCGAGAGTAAAGCGCTAAACAACATAGCGGTAAGCGCCGCCTTAAGTGCGCACTTCGAACGAATGTTGAACATATTCATCTCCTTTTACATCTATAGTCTCTCCGGAAAACCGCGCCAGCAAAAGCAACAACGCCGGCAGAAAGAGGAAATCAAGGATCAGCGCGAAACCAATCGTCAATGAGGTCAACATCCCCATCTCCTCATTGATTTTAAACGCTGAGAGGGTCAGCACCAGGAAGCCGGCGCCGAGGATTACCGTATTGACAATGATCGCCACGCCAACGGTCTCAAACGCATAACGGATCGAATCGGCGGAGGACAGTCCCTTGTCGCGGCGTGCGCGCATGTATTTAGCGAGAAAATGTACTGTGTCGTCGATAACAATCCCCATAGAGATCGCCGCAATTGCAGCCACAGAAAACCCAACCTCGCCGACCAGGATCGCCCAGGCGCCAAACGCCGAAAGAATTGGCAGCGCATTTGGCACCAGGCTGACCAGCCCCATGCCGACGCTTCGTAGTGCTAAAATCATAATGATGGCGATGGCGACGACGGCGATTGAGGTGCCGGCGATCATGCTTTCAACATTTCGCTGGGCGATAAAAGTAAACATCACCTGCGGGCCGGTCGCTGATGTATGAATTTCGGGGGCATTGTCCTCAAACCATTTCTCAGATTGTTTGAGAAATTCACGCACCCGCTTTGTGGTCACCCGGCCGTCAAGCGTTGCGGTGACGCGCGTTGCGGACTTATCGATGTTGATCCGGTCATTGAGGTCGAGCCCGTAGGGAAGCGACAATTCGTAAAGCAACAGATATTGCGCGGCGAGCTCGCGCTCGTCCGGCAGTCTGTAGAATGCCGGGTCATCGGCATTCAAGTTCTTGTTGAGCCGTTTCATGATATCGGTGATGGAATAGACATGGGTGACATCCGGTTGAATCCTCAGCCACTCGGTGTACGCTTCAAGCTTACGCAGATAATCCGGTTCGTTTATGCCGCCGGGTTCATTGGCTGGGATAGAATATTCAATTGGGTAAAAGCCAAAATAATCGAGAACCAAATCACTCTCAGCACGGAACTCGATGCGCGGCGCAAAATATTCTCTCCATTGGTCGCTCAGTTCAATCGATGGGATGAATGAGATCAACGCCGCCGCGCTAACTCCTGTTATCAGGAGAAGGGCGCGAAATCGTCTGATCACGAAGTTCGCAAAACCAAGCATCAATTTGTTGCGTGTTTGTCCTTCGGCGCGCGCTTTTACGCGAATTGGCGCAAGGCTTAAGAGGGCGGGAAGGAGCGTAATCGATAAAAACCAGGCGGCTAAAATACCGACCGCTGTGATCGTTCCCAAATCCTGAAACGGCGGAGAGTCAGAAAATCGCAGCGATAAAAACCCGACCACGGTGGTAATCGACGTTACGCCAACCGGCAGAAAGTTGATGCGCATCGCCTCAACGATGGCGGCGTGTTTTTGAAGTCCGTCGCGCATCGCGGCGCGCATTGAAATCAGGACATGAATAGAATCTGCGATCGCCAATGTCAGAATAATCACCGGCGCACTGGGGCTGGGGCCTGCGAGCTTGATGCCGATAAAGCCGGCAAAACCCATGGCGATCATCGTTGATAGCAGGATAATGATGAGCGTTGCCGCCGTTGCGGAAATAGACCGAATGGTGATTGCCGTCAGGACCAGTACGACCAAAAACATTAACGGCACCAATGTGACCAGGTCATTGCTTACAGCCTCGCCGAATGCATTATTCAGCATTGAGGTGCCGGTAAGGTAGACGTCAAGATTGGGAAATTGTTCCTCAATTCTGTCTCTTGTCGCGCGCGCAACGGCCACCGCCTCGGGCACTTCGGTCAATGCTTTTTCGGGGTATTGAAGAACCACATTAACGGCGGTTACCTGCCCGTCGGAAGTGATCAGTTGGTCTCGCAAGAGAGGTTCGGCCAGCGCAATGTCGCGCTTTTCGTTGAGTTGGTCGGGCGTCAGATTGCGCGCATCGACAATCAGATCCTCAACGATTAAATCGTCTTCGACGGCGTAGGTATATTGAAAATTACTTAGTGAATCGACGCGCAAAGCGTAGGGAATTTGCCAGCCTTCTTCGGTCAGAAGCTCTACTGCCGCCAGCGTGTCGTTTGTAAATGCGCCACTCCCGTCTTTTGTTTTGAGTACAAATAGGAATGTATCGCTTTTGGTGTAGGTGCTTTGAAACTCTTCAAACGCCTGTAGCTCAGGGTTTTGCTTTGAAAAGAACGCGCGGTAATTGTTAGAAAATTCAAGCTGCGAGGCGTATGAGCCGATAGCGACGGCGCCGCCCACGCTGGCGACAATAACAATCCACCGTAGTTTAATCATCCATCGCGCCAGCCCGCTGGCAAAATTATCCAGCAGTTTATTTGATGCAGCCATGGTTTACTCCTAATATACTGCGCCTCAGCGTTTTTATCGACGCAATCGGCGTATTAATTCGATACCTGCTTGACGGTTCTGGCTTGTGGATTTCGACGCTTGCGTTGGAGGCCTTGAGCATCGCCCTGACGACCCAAGAGGCGGAGGCACGAATTGAATAAAGTCAGCAGTTCTCTTCGACCGGCGCCGTTGCGCGCCAAAGCTCCAACGCCGAGCATATTTGCGATTAGTAATGCCGCGCCTTCTTTCGGTGAAATCGCCGGGTTTAATTCGCCGCACGCTTCCGCTTGTGTCAACGCCATCTCATCGGCGCTTCGTATCTCTTCGAGATAGCTGAGCACGCGCTCCGATACGGCTTTGTCATAACGCCCAACCTCAGCGGCGACGTCGCACATGAGGCATCCTGCGCCGCGATCCGTCATTTCAATGATGCAGTACTCGGAGACTTCGCGTATAGCCGCCATCGGCCCGCCCTGTGGATCACTCAAGGCTGTGAGGAATAAATTTTTGCGTTCAACAAAATAGTTTTCCAGCACGGCCAGAAACAGCTCCAGCTTGCCGCCGAAAGCATTGTAAAGCGCATACCGGTTCATGCCGGTCGCGCCAACCACATCCTCAATCGAGGTTTCATCATAGCCCTGGCGCCAAAAGAGTTCTTTGGCGGCGTTAATGGGAGCGATTAATGTAGGATCGCTCAGTGCGATTTCGGCTTGGGGAGTCATGTGGCAAATCCAGAATGGTCAATCTGGTTTAGAATGCTTATTCTGAATAGGCAAGTCCTAAGCTCAGTAGAATGAATCTCACAATACAATCAAAGACTTGAAATACATAACAGATAAGCGCGGCTTTTGATGGATGGGCTGTCTGTCTGGGATGGCGGGGCTTAGCGGAAATAGGCCTCGTGAGGCGACGGTTTCGGGAAAGGGAAATCATGCGATAAAACAAATCTCGTGATTGACTACAATTTGGGCGGCGCCCCCATTCATGATTACAGAACCGCTTATTGTTATCGCGCTCTGCATCGTTTTTTACGGTGCGTTCTCGTCCTGGCTTGGCAAGTCCGTGGTTTCCGCGCCGATGGTTTTTGTGCTGGCGGGATTAATTACCGGCAGCGCCGGTCTCGGTATTTTTGAGGTCGATATCGACAACCAGGTGCTGGAAGGGTTTGGCGAGTTAACGCTCGGCTTCATTCTCTTCGCAGATGCGGCGTCGACCAACAGCAGAAACCTTCTCCGCGAAAACCGTATTCCCAAACGCCTGTTGCTGATCTCTCTTCCGTTGACGATTTTATTCGGGGCGGCGATTGCGATTGGCGTGTTCCCAAACCTGTTATGGCAGGAGGCGGCGCTAATCGCTGCGATCCTGGCGCCGACCGATGCGGCGCTTGGCTACGCAGTGGTGACCAGCAGCTACGTGCCTGAACGCATCAGGCAGGGGATTTTAGTGGAATCCGGATTTAATGACGGGCTGGCGCTGCCGGCAGTTCTCCTGTTTGCGGCGCTCGCCTATAGCACAATGCCGGATGAGGCCAGAGGCGCAGGCTATTGGATTGGGTTTACCTTAAAGCAGGTCGCTGTCGGGGCGATTGTCGGCGCCGTCATTGGCGGCGCGCTCGGTAAATTTATTCACTATGCAGATGGAAAAGGATGGATCGCGCATGCTTTTCGTAATCTAACCAGCATCGGTGTTGCGATTTTAACGCTTCTCGGCGCTCACCTGGTTGATGGCAACGGTTTCATCGCCGCCTTTGCCGGAGGGCTCGCCTATGGCAGTTTTTGTTCGCGCCGCGCCGGGTCTTTGACGAATTTCGTAGAAGAAGAGGGCCAACTTTTCAGCTTGATCATATTTTTCATTTTCGGCGCCGTTTTGTTGCCGGAGGCAATAGGTCACTTCACCGCTTTTTGCGTCCTATATGCGGTGCTTAGCCTGACGATCATTCGCATGGCGCCGACGGCGCTTTCGCTGCTTGGCCTGAAGCTGAAAATTCCATCCATCTTGTTCATCGGCTGGTTCGGTCCCCGGGGCCTGGCGTCCATCCTGTTTTTGATGATTGCCGTCGATCATGAAGAGATGAGCCGCCTTACGGAAATCGAAGCGGTGGTCTATGTGACGGTGTTTTTGAGCATTATCCTGCACGGCGCAACGGCGGCGCCATTTTCCCGGCGCTATGGCGAGAGCGCCGCCGCCAGAATTGACGGTAAGCCGGCTTAAACGCGGCGGTAAGCTGCAACGTCAGCGCGAAATTGCAGGAGATCGCCGACCTGGACGATTTCCCCCGCCGCCTCAACCGGGTCTGCGACCAAAGGCAGAATATCCATCGGCATCGGCCCGCCATCGGCAGTCGTCATCAGCAAAACAGCTTCAGCGCCAGTTTTCGTCCGTACCCAGAAGCTTGGCGGTATGCCGCCGCGGATGCACAGGCTGGCGCAGGCTTTGTGGGTTTTACCGCGGCCGGGACGCATCACCCCGAAGAAACATTTGGTATCCATGATCGCGCCTGACAGCTGTGCGGCGCCCAGGGATTTCACCGGCGGGCTGAGTTGCGCGGCGGTCATGTCCATTTTTATCGGCGACAGCCAGTCGTCCACGAACAGCGGCACTTCCAGCATCTGACGGCCTTTGCGCTGAATAAGCACGCCGCGCGCGATGACCGGACTGCCGCGCTGGTCGTCCAGCTGCAACGCAGAAGTGCATTTTCCCTGCGCGACTATCAACACGGTGCGAACCCCGCCGGGCATGCTTGGGTCCGCCAAATGCAACATCGGATAGGGATCGGTGACCAACACGCCGGCAACCTCATGCGTGGCGCCGGTCAGCCAGGCGCCGGCGCCGGGATTGTCCAGCTCGTTGGCGATAAGCCAGGCGCCGCCGCCGGCCCCTGCAAGCCCGAGGGGGAGGGCGCCAAGCAGAAAACGCCGATCAACTTTCGGCGCAGGCGCCCAACCGACAAACATCTCGTCCGGGTTTTTGGGCCCGGGATCGATAACGCCTTTGGGGAGGGTCATGGCGCTTTCGCTCCTTGTTCAGCAATGATCGCCGGTTCGGTACGCGTGCCCGGAGGGTTTGGTTTCGGATCGACAAACACGCGTCCGGCCTCGATTTTGACATTGTAGGTGGCGATTTTTTCAGTAAAGGGCGGCGGCGAGACGCCGTCATCAGGGCGATATTGCCATCCGTGCCACGGGCAGGTGATGCAGCCATCGATAACCCGGCCCTCGCCGAGCGGTCCGTTCTGGTGGCGGCAAGCATTGGTAACCGCCGAGATTTTATTGTCGTAACGAAACACCGCAACCCGGTCGCCCTTTGGCAGCGGCGCAATCACCGCGCGCATGTTTGGAATGTCATCCGGCGCGCCGATTTCAATCCAGCCTTTGGCTTTCAAAGATTTCATGCCGTTGTCGATGCGCCATTCGCCATAGCCGGTATAAAGATGAAGCGCCGAGATTGACGCGAAACTAACCGCCGTAAGGATAGGATAGACCATCGACTTTTCGGTCATCAAGGCGCCAAGGGTGATGTGAAAAACCAGCAATATATAAGCCGGATAGACCAGCATATGCAGCGCCTTCCAGACCGGGGCGGAGAGATTGTTGAGCCAGAAATCATGACTGGTCGCAGCCATCACAAACAGAATAAGGAAGGCGACAAAGCCGAGCACTTCAAACGGGAAGCCGGGAATGGAATCATAGAGCGGGTTGCTGACAAACAAAGAGACCAACGGATTGAGCGGGCCGCCGCTGTGATACCACAGCAGCGCCAAGCCGAAATGTGCAGCGGCGACGCTAAAAGTCATGACGCCGAGATGGCGCCGGTTATAAAGCATCGGCGCAAAGCGCGGCGATAATCGCGCCAGCGGGCCAATTGCCAAGATTACGGTGAGCAGAGTGAACGCCGCAACGCCAAGTGCGCGGATCGCCAGGACGACCGGGTCGGCGGTGTGACCGGTCGGCTGGGTTTGAAGCCCGATGGCCATGAAGACGCCGACAAACACCAAAACCGCAACGGCCATATAGAGGTCGTAGACGATTTTGTTCTTGTTCCATTGAATGGCTTTATATTGGTGTCCCATCAGCGCGGCTCCGAGATGTCGCTGATTGCGGTGGGAAGCTCCGTATAAGGCGTATGCGGGCGCAGGCTCCAGGAGAAGAAGGCGCCGATGATGGCGGTGGGCGCGGCTATCAGCCAGAACAGGAAATGCGCGCGCCGGTGCGGACGTTTCATGATGCGCTCCCGTCTGGCGGGCTAACATCAGGCTGGTTGATTTTTTTCAAGGAAAGAAATCGCAAGATGATATAGGGCCATAGGGCGACACAGCCCAGAAACACCATTGGCCTGAAAAACGCGCTGGCGCCTTTTGCGGCATGGTCAATGTGCGAGACGCCGAAGCTGAGAAATAACAGCGCGACGATAACCCCTGCGCCAAAATAAACGCCAAGGCAAACAACGATGGTTTCTGCAAGCGCCATCTTATCGCCTGTCTCCTGACTGCACGCCGCCATAGGCAATGCCTGTGAGTTCCGCCATTTCTTTTTTGAAGGTGGTGAGATCGTCAATATTGAACGCAGAAAGTTGGCGGTGTCCGCAAGCGCGGGCGAGCAATGTCATCAACTCGGTTGCGGCGTCGAAAAATTGGGCGAGACGCTTCGCTGAAGTTTCGATTTTCAACCGCGCGCGC
Source organism: Alphaproteobacteria bacterium (assembly GCA_013151255.1). Lineage (GTDB taxonomy): Bacteria > Pseudomonadota > Alphaproteobacteria > Caulobacterales > Parvularculaceae > Hyphococcus. Next base: position 29,294 of record JAADIQ010000101.1, on the reverse strand, counting down.
AAGTCTTCCTTTTGGGTGGCGATGCCGACCGGGCAATTGTCGGTATGACAGGCGCGCATGCCAAGACAGCCGATCGCCTGCATTGGTGCATTGGACAAGGCGACCGCATCCGCGCCAAGCGCCAACGCTTTTGCGAAATCTGCGGGCTGGCGCAAGCCGCCGGTGGCGATCAGCGAGACATTGCCGGCGCCGCAGGCGTCAAGGTGTTGGCGGGCTCTGGCCAGCGCCGGAATGGTCGGCACCGAAATATTATCGCGAAAGATAATCGGCGCCGCCCCGGTACCGCCGCCGCGACCATCGAGAATAATATAATCCGCCCCGGCTTCCAGCGCCGCATCGATATCCTTTTCAATATGCTGTGCGGAAAGTTTAAATCCCACCGGGATGCCGCCAGTGCGTTCGCGCACTTCATCGACAAAGTCTTTGAACTGAGAAACCTCGCTCAGCTCCGGGAAGCGCGCCGGTGAAATCGCATCCTCGCCCGGGTTGAGGCCGCGGACTTTTGCGATTTCGTCTTTGACCTTACGACCGGGCAGGTGACCGCCGGTCCCGGTTTTGGCGCCTTGTCCGCATTTGAAATGGAACGCGGCGGCCTCAGCGACTTTCTCCCAGGAAAACCCGAACCGCGCCGAGGCAAGCTCGTAAAGATAGCGACTGTTGGCATGGCGCTCCTCGTCAAGCGATCCGCCTTCACCGGAACAGATGCCCGTGCCGGCGATTTCCGCGCCCATGGCGAGTGCAATTTTCGCCTCGCGCGACAGCGCGCCGAAGCTCATATCGGAAACGAATAGCGGTATTTTGAGCGTCAGGGGTTTGGCCGCGCCGGGACCGATGGTGACGGACGTGTCGACCGGTTCGTCATCCAACAGCGGAACCCGATGAAGCTGCGCGGTGATAAATTGAATATCATCCCATGTCGGCAAGTCGTCGCGCGCCACGCCCATCGCCGCAACCACGCCGTGATGGCCGGTTTTGGAAAGACCGTCGCGCGCATAAGCCTGGATCAGGCCGACAAACGGTTCTGCGGCTATCGGATGGGTGTCAGCGTAAAGCCCTTGATAGGCGCCTCGATCGAAAGGTTGCGGGTGGTCATTCGCCCAGGCTTCAACTTCATCCTGATCGACATAGACCGTCTTGTTTTTCACGCGGCTGGAAAATTTTTGCAGCGCTTCTGAATTGTTATACGCGCTGACGCCGGAGTCTAACTGGTAGTCCCAATCATGCAGTCCGCAGATCAAATTCTCGCCATCGACATGGCCGTCTGACAACAACGCGCCGCGATGCAGGCAGCGGCCATATAGAACCGAGACGGCGTCATCATAACGCACGATGACGAGGTCAATCCCGGCGACCAGCGCATAAGCAGGCTTGCGATCTTCGAGCTTCGCCCATTTGGCAATCGCGACCCAGTTTTGCGCCATATTTCTCGCCTTTTATCGCCCAGAAGGCGGTCCGGTGAACATTGTGATTTGCGCCACCCTATTGGCTCTGCTCAAAATTGCAAAACACGATTTATAATTGTTCTGCGAGCCAATTTCTCAATGAAAACTATATTTTCCAGAATATTCGGCAAGAGACCGGTCTCGGCTATAAAGACTGGCGCCCAACAAGAAGCTGCAAAGGAAAAACCGCTGATGAGCGATGCGACGCCGAAAACTATCGAGTGGAAATTTGCAGCCGCCAAAGACGAAGTGCAAGAGGGCCGCGTGAAATCGGTAACGGTCGGGCGACGAACCCTGGCGCTGGTTCATTTCGACGGTCAGTATGCGGCGATGGACAATCGCTGTCCGCATCAGGGCGGACCGCTTGGCGAGGGGTCGATTGAAAAAGGCGCCGATGGCAAATGTTGGTTGCGCTGCCCGTGGCACGGATGGGACTTTGGCCCGCTGACCGGTAAGCCGCCAGGCGGACATGAAGATTCAGGTCAGGAGATGTATCCGGTCGAGCTGCGCGATGACGGTGTTTATATCGGCGTGTCGCCGGAGCCCCCGCACAAACGCACCTCAACCGATGTCGTCGCGGAAACCATGGTCAATTGGGGCGTGAAGCGTGTCTTCGGCATGGTCGGCCACTCCAATCTCGGTCTGGCTGATGCGTTCCGGCGCCAGGAAGAGGCGGGCAATCTCAGCTATATCGGTGTTCGCCATGAGGGTGCGGCGTCTTTCGCCTGTTCGGGGTATGCGAAACTGACGGGTAAGCCGGCGGTGTGTTTTTCGATTGCCGGGCCGGGCGCGACAAACCTGATGACGGGATTGTGGGATGCGAAGGTTGACCGCGCGCCGATCATTGCCTGTGCCGGACAAGTTCAGGTGCAGGTGTTCTCGCCGTTTGCGTTCCAGGATATTGATCTTCACGGCGCGTTTGCGCCAGTTGGCAAATTCAACCAGCTTGTTCTGCATGCGTCCAATTATGCGGAGACCACCAACCTCGCAATGAAGACCGCCTTGATTGAACGCGATGTGTCGGTGTTGATTTTTCCCGATGACGCACAGACTTTGTCGGCGCCGGATATGAAAGCGGGAAGTCCGCAAGGGCGCATGGTTGATGCGCGCATGACCCCGCCTGACGATGTCGTCCGCACGGCGAGTGAGGCGATTTACGCCGCCAGGCAGCCATTGATTATCGTTGGTTATGGCGCGCGCGAGGCGATGTCGGATGTGGTTGAACTGGCCGAGCATCTGCGCTGTCCGGTGGTGACGACGTTTAAGGCGAAGGGGCAAATTCCCGATAGCCATCCAAACGCCGGCGGCGTTCTCGGTCGCTCGGGAACGCCGATTGCCTCGTGGTTTATGAATGAGTGCGACCTGATCGTCGCCATAGGCGCATCGTTTTCGCATCACACCGGGATTGAGCCGTCAAAACCGATTGTGCAAATCGATTTTGACCGCATGCATCTCGGCAAAAGCCACCCTGTCGCCTATCCGGTGTGGGGAGAGGTTGGCCAAACGCTTCGGCTGATGCGCGGCGCGCGGCCACAACGCGCCGCCGGCGCCGACCAGCTTGGCGAGATCGCGGAGCGCTGGAAAATCTGGAGACGCGAAAAAGAAAGCCGCCTTGGTGATGATCGCGGCAAGGGCATAAATGCAGCCTCGCTATTTGCGGCGATGACAAAAGTGGTTCCGGCCGACGCCATCATGCCGGTTGATGTCGGCAACAACACCTATTCCTTTGGCCGCTATTTTGAACCCTGCGGTCAGCGCATATTGATGTCGGGATATCTCGGCTCTATCGGGTTTGGGTTTCCGGCGGCGATGGGCGCATGGGCTGCGACACAAGACTTTGACGACTATCGCGGGCGCAAGGTGGTTTCTATCTCCGGCGATGGCGGTTTTGGTCAGTATGCGATGGAGTTCGCCACAGCGGTTCACTACAATATGAATATCACGCATGTGTTGATGAACAATTGCGAGTTGGGTAAAATCTCAAAAGAACAGCGCAGCGGCGAGTGGCCGGTATGGCAGACATCGCTGACCAACCCGAACTTTGCCGAATTTGCACAAAGCTGCGGCGGGCTTGGGTTGCGGGTGACGGAGCGTAATGAATTGGAAGCCGCCCTGCGCCAGGCCATCGCTCATGAAGGGCCGGCGCTAGTGGAGGTGCTTACCGACGCTGAGTTGGTGTAGACGCGCGATTAGAATTTTATCCGCGTTGAGAAAGAGTACCGGCGGCCAATAAAATCGTAGAAATTTGTCGGCCTGTTATTAAAAAAAGAGAAGGACGCAAGCGGTGGATCTCTGTCGAGCAGGTTTTCGACGCCAAATTGAAAATAGATATTCTTATTCAATTCTACTCGAAGGCTGGTGTCGAGATAGAAGACAGCGGGGACTTTTGCAAATGGGTTATTGGTTCTGGCCGTCAACACCTTGCCACGGCGGTTGAACAAAATTGCAAGACTAATAGGCCCCCGGTTAACCCCCGCAGAAGCGAGGCTTTGATGGCGTGGAAAACCCAATAGTCCTTCTAAACGCTCTGCATCACCTTGTTGATTAACAGACACCACACGATCAGTATAGGTATGAAGGAGGTTAATCCAGAGCTCATCAAACAAGCCGTTTGCCTCCGGCTTCAGGACGTAATGCGCTTCAATATCCAGCCCTCGCCAATTGATCGCACCAAAGTTTCTGGCAGATTCTTCAATTGAGGTAATTTGTCGTGTGACCGGGTTGCGGATAATCCGGGGCGCGCCTGTAAGCGGATTAATCCCGCAACTGTCATCGGAAAAACTGACGCTGGAATAACAGTCAAACACACTATCATCAGGAAAAAGAATTTGGTTCGTAATCTGATATGAGTGCCATGTTGCAGTAATACCCATTTGTCCTGGCAGGTAAGTAGTGATTTCTGTCGGTCTGATTGTGGCGCTGGCGCCGTAAAATTTTACTTCCTCCGACGCTAAGTTCGGGTTACCAAAAAAGGTGTGCTGCGCAAGCGAATTATCCTGTGTGAAGCCGCTACCGACGCCAAGTGGTGTATTGCTCAGGCAATTTTCAACAATTATTGCTGAGGCGGATCCCAAACCACTGCCGCAGGGATCGAATGCCGGAAATCCGGCCCTGGTGGATACGGCGAACAATTCAGTTATGCCAGGCGCACGATGGCCGCGATGTCCAAATGCAGACAATTCAACCATGTCGTTCGGCCGCCAGGTTGCACGGGCCTCAAGGTTTGTAAAAGAATCGTACACGGATGACGTGGTAAATCTAAAATCGGTTGTAACTTCCAGCGCTCCTATCTGGCTTTCAGGGCTTAGGAAGGGTAGGGCGACGTTGCCATAGAGGTCAGTATTAAAAATTGTTCCCCTGGCGTCGGGAGTGTCGTCGGTGCCGATTAAAATGATATCCGGGTTGGATCGGGCAATGATTTTCATCAATGAATATTCAAAATCGGCGCCGGCTTGAAGGGTGATGTCGTCTGCGAGTATGCCGGAAAGAGAATTACTGGCTGAAATGGAGATTTCATGTCGTTCGAGGATGTATTTGGAACGTATTGGCGGCGTTCTTATAAATTCTTGTGCTTGGGGGGATATGCCGGCGGGTGTAAAAAGATCTATTGTCGCACATCCCGGGGTCGCTTCACAAAGGTCTGGTTGAAGCGCAGTAGATAGGTTACCTGCGTTCACTCTGTTACGAATAGACCAGTCAGTTCCGGTTCTGCCAAATCGATACGACAATGCATATCGTTCCTTTTCGTTCCTTGAAACCTCTGCGCCGATGGCAAGATCTATGTAGAGCCTGTTAAGTTTGTCGCGCCGTGGCCCAAGCTCAACGTAGCGACGATCAAGGACAACAGACTGTACAGGGACGCCAAAATTATCTTGAACCAGGTCAAGCACCGACTGGGGCAATGTCGGGTTATCAATTGGAATTGCAGCCCCGCTTCCGATGACCAGATCGGGCCCCCGGGTGCGTGCGGCCGGGACGGGAGCGATTTGCAGCTTGGTTGCATTCAAGCCCGCTTCGATTTCCGCATACACACGTAGCGAGTTTGAAATATTTGCCGAGCTGGACATGTAGCCCATGAATCGGTCAAGTTCTGGGAGAATCGTGGTGGGGCTAATTGCGTTAAACAGTTGGTCGGGCGAGCCAATAAATGGTGAAACTGTCCCATCCAGGTTTGGAACAAACGATCCGCCTCCTGGGAATGGCGCAAACGATCCGTTTTCCAAGACAACGCCCTGTAACCGCCCTTTTTCAGTGAAGCCGCTTAGGCCGAAACCCTCGCTCGTAACCGATCTGTCAGCGCCGATAAGCCCGGTGCTTTGCGCTAGGTATACGCCGAAAGTGACATTGGCGCTATTTTGTAAAAAATCCTTTCCGCCAAGGAAATACATCGACAGCTGTTCGCGATCTCCGTATTTGGATACTCCGTAATGCGCTCCCGCTTCTGCGCCTTTCAGGTTTGAGCGTAGAACAAAATTGACCGCTCCGACCGTTGCGCCGCTGCCATGCCGCGCACTGGAGGGCGTCGTTTGGACTTCAACACGCTCGAGAAATGGCGTTGCGAAGCGATTAAGATCAACGCCAAATTCAGGGCCTGGCTCGTTGAAAGTTGGAGTGACAGGGCGCCCATTGACGAGCACCATACTACGGTTGGTTCCCAGGCCGCGCATATCCAAGAAGCTGACACCAGCGAGTGCGCCAAATAAAACGGTGTTTGTTGGCGTTATAGATGCGAGCGTCTGAGGTAAATCAAAGATCGCACGATCGGGTGTTGCGGCGTTGAAGTAATTTAAATACTGCTCATCCAGCTCGAATATTTTTCCTGATATCGCCGGAGAGCTTTTTACCGCTGATGATGACGTGACAATAATGACGTCATTAAACGGCTTTGTTTTCTCCTGTGGCGCCCTCACTTTAGATTCGTCCGTACTCGGTATGGCTGTAATCACAAAAGTATTATCGGAAATTTCTTTTAGTAGCAGGCCCGTTTCAGAAAGGTGGTCTGCAAGTGTGTTTTCCAAATCGGATGAATTCTTTATCGGCTTAATCGTTTTTCCTGACACCACCCTGCTGTCAAATATAAACGACCAGCCAAACTGACGGTGAATCTCGCCTAGGATGGTTTCCAGGGAAAATTTGTCGTCAGCCGTTTTCTGTCCTGGATAGGTCTGCGCAATGTCAATCTCAACGATCTGCAAGTGCTCTTCGGCTAGCGCGCTGCCGAGAGATATTGCCATCGCGGCAAGCGTGCAGGAAAGCAAGGTGAGATGGGGGCTGCGCATTCACCCATCCTTTTTGGACAAGATAACTGCGCCAGCTTCAATCTTGCTATCAAGGTCGAAAATTAGTGTGATAGCGTCGATTGCAGCTGTTTGATCTGTTGCATCAAATTCACCGGTCACCGGAAGCATTGAAAGTGATTCACCACGTAGGATAATTTTTTTGTTAAAGTACCGGTTAAGCTCATCGACAACTTCGTGGAGTGGAGATTCTGTGAAGCGCAGCTTTCCGGTTGTCCATGCAAGAACATCAATGGGATCGAATGGTGCGATAGAGCCGGCCGCGCCGTTGCGATCAATATATACGCTATCGCCATTGCCGAGCGTAAGCATCTGGCCTGAAATAGGCTTGACCCGGACGGTTCCGGAAACAACGAATATTTCCGTATTGTCACTGGACGACAGGACATTAAAGGTCGTTCCGGTTACAATGATTTCAACTAACGGCAATTCAACAATGAACGGCTTGGCTTTGTCGCGTTCGACATTAAATATCGCTTCGCCCTGTTCGAAGCTTACGATTCTTTCGGAACGATTATACTCAACCGCCAATGTCGTATCGGTGTTCATATTAATGATGCTGCCGTCGTCAAGGCTGACAGAACGGGTTTCGCCAACCGCTGTTGCGTAGAGTTGAGCTTGTGGACGAGGTGAATAGTTGAAGAACAATGTTGCCGACAGAGTAAGAAATACGAACCCTATGGAGGCGGCCAGCGCGGGCATTCTCCACGCGGTAGAATTTTGCGCCTCTTCATATAGCTCATCTTCAAATTTCTCAGACAAGATCGTATGCGCCGCTATGTCTGTTGCGGCCAACGTATCTTCTAAACGCTCAAAGGCGATGCGATTGGCTTGGGACGCTTCCAGCCAATGAGCAAAAGTCGCTCGTTCATCGCCTGACATGGTGCCTGACATTTTCTTTGCGCGCCACAAAGCGGCTTCTTCCGTTGGGCGTTTAGCAGACCTGTATGAAATAATGTCACTCATCTGCGGTTACTTTTTGTTGCCGCCGGCGACCCGTTTGCCGATTGACGGTTTTTGATTTTGGCGGGGTTTGTTCCAATGCATCGCGCAGCAACTTCAATGCAGCGATGATATATTTTTCGACGCTGCTTTCTGACACTTTCATATCGCCGGCAATCTCGCGGTAGTTCTTATTTTCGAACCGGCTCAAAATAAACGCGTGTCGAATGCGGTCAGGCAGGTTTTTTATGGCGGCGATGCTGGTTTTGAGGTCTTGTCTTGCGACAGTTATTTGTTCTGGAGAGGGGGCGTCAGAAGCCAGATCTTCAATACTAATATGCTCAGTGTCGTCATCTGCGCGAGGCGCCATCCGCTCAATAAAGCGCATGCGATGGCGAGCGCGAAATTCATTTGCGGCAAGATTGGCTGCGGTTTTGAATATCAGCGCCTGGGGATTATCGATCTCGTTGTGTTCGGCATAACGCCATATGCGCAAATAGGCGCTCTGGGCAATATCGCGCGCCGCCTCCCGGTCACCGAATTTCTTCGTTAACCATTGCACCAGCATGCGGTCGTGTTTGCGAATAGCGCGATCTACCAGTCTATGACGGGCAAGATCTGAGGGCCTGCAAGAGGTATCGTCCAGCGCCATTGGTACTCCAATATCTCGCTGGACACAGCAATTGTGCCTGACGAGACCAACTCCTAGTCTTTTGTCGCAGGAAATTTTGAGGGGTTCTCAATTCCTGGTGTCAAAAGAATCGGGACGTCGATGGCGCGTCTTTCGGTTGTCCCTCCGGTTTGGTCGGGGCGCGTCCCTCGCGCCTCGACCATTTATCGACGGTAGCGCATTTTCTCTACGCTCGCAACGACGCCCTGTTTGGGGTGTGGCTTATGGGGCACAGGGGCGGCGGTAACCATATTCTCCTCTAAAGACGCGGAACTGGCCGTTGTTTCGACAGCGGGACCAGTGCCTGGCGCATCTGATCTGGTTTGTGCAGCGGTTAAGCGCTGCCTTCACTGATGTCGCTCAAAATATCCTCGCGCAGAATAATAATCCGGTCATCGCGGCGATCAACAGTTTTCTCCGCTTCCCAGGCGCGCAATTGGCGGTTGACGCTTTCTCGTAAGAGCCCAGCGTGAGCGCCTAGCGTCGATTGCGACAGCGGCAGGTCGATAATAACGCCGTCATCGGTTTGTACGCCGTTAGAGCGCGCCAGACGCAACAGCGTCCGGGCGAGCCGCGGCGCGGCGGCAAGCAGCGCTGCGTCTTCTACCATTTCCGAGGTCGCGCGAAGGCGCTTGCACAAGATTTCAATGATTTTAAGCGCCGTTGACGGATTATTTTCCAGGACTGTCATGAAAGCGCTGCGGGTGAGTTCCAGAACCCGCGACGCTTCGATGACCTGCGCTGATGCGGTGCGGGCGCCGCCGTCCAGCACCGTGAGCTCGCCGATCACATCGCCAGGCCCCATAAACGCCAGCACGCATTCTTTTCCGTTGGCCGCGAGCGAGGTGATTTTGATTTGCCCGGAAAGCACCATCAACATGCTGCCTCCCGGATCGCCTTCATGAAAAATGGATGCGCGGCTTTTGTATATTTTGGGTTTGGCGGCGCGCAATAAATTATCAAAAGTCGCCTCATCCAGCTCGCGAAATAGCGGGTTGTTTTTCAGCTCCCATTTAAGGCTATCGTCAAGGCTGCTCATAGAGGTGTCTTATTCTATTGATACGGACTATGGCAATGGCGCTGACAGGCTTGACCAACAGCAACAAGGCCCGGAGAATTTCTCTCCTGGCCTTGTTTCGCAGGTGGTGTTGGTGCGTGTTTAGTCTTCGTCGCTCGGCGTGGCCGGGCCGCTTGTGGCGGCTTCAAACTCGGCTGCCGAGCCATAGTCTCGCGCTGAACCGCCTTGAGGGGTGATCACCAGCGTTGGCGGGGCGACCTGGATCATCTTGCCGCTATTGTTGGCGCTGGGGATGGACAAGACTGTCGCATCGGTGCGGGATTGCGTCTGGACGCCATTGGCGGGTTGCGGCGTTGTTTGACGCTTCGCCCCGCATGCCTGGCACTCTTCCTGACGGACCTCGCCGGTGGACAGGGCGCCGCGTGTGGTAAGTTGACCGCGCGGAACCTCAACCCCGTACGACGCCGAGTGTTCGCCATTAGCTTCGCCCTGATTGTTTGTAGGCGAAGCATTAGCAGGCTCACGCATGTTCTCTTGCGTTCGCCCGCTTGTAGGCGTGCTCGCACCGGAGGTTTTCGTTGAAGGGTAGGCAGGTTTCTTGGGCTTGCCCTCAACCTCAGCAGAAGCCGGTTGAGCGGTTTCGCTCTGGGTTTTGTAACCATAACCGCCTGTCGAAGAGTGGTCATCGTTCTGGTCGTCCTGTGGTTTGGGCTCGACGCGATCGACGGCGTCGCGCACAGCATCTTCGGCTTCACTGCCGTCAAAGCCCGGTTGGCCATACATCTGACGCTGCAAGCGGATTTTGTCGAAATCAGGATAGCCATAGACCGGCGGATACCCATTTCCATACGGGCCATAGCCGCTGCTATTGGAGCCGCCGTTGAAAGTCGGCGCGGTGTTGCGTGCGTTTTGAAGCGCATCATCAAGCGAGCCGCCAGTGGTGTTTCCCGGAAGCGACATTGACGATTTTTTCGGTTCTTCACATTTGCTGACTTTCATTTCTTTCAGCGCCCAATAGACTTTGTGGGCGACGTCTTGCTGGTTGCTCCAATATTCGTATTGCGCGCGGGCATCGAGCAGGGCTTCATATTCGGGCCCGCGCGGATAGGTTGTTGTGTTGTCGACGAACAGCAATTGGCCGAGCGCGACCATGCGTTTGCCCCATTCGCTGCGATTGTTGGCGGCTACTTCCCGAGCGGTTGCGGCCCTGGCGATCAGCGCTTGCAGCTCTTCCCAGGTGCAGACGATTTCCGGAACTTCCGGCAGATCGTAAGGTTTCAGATCCGGCACAGGAATGTCGCCGGACAATTGGCCAAAGCCAGGAATGAGGCGGCCGATTTCGGTCGCGCCGCCAGCGCCTGTGCAGTCTTCAACAACAATTGCTTTAGCTTTGGCTTCGATCGCCTCGGCCTGGGCTTTTATTTTCGCCCACTTGGCGGCCTCAAGGCGGGCTTCATTACGGGCGCCTTCCATTTTGGTGATCGTCGCTGCCGTAACGCCCTCTTTATGATAGAGAAGGTCGAGATTACTGGCGATCTGATCAAGCCGCAGGGTCCACTGCGATAAATTATAAGCAGCTTTGGAAAGTTCCGAGCTGGCGGCCATGACGAACCTTTCTTTGACCTCCTTGAAGCAAGTCTTGGTGATGTTGACGTCGATTAGCTCCACCTCTTTTAAAGAGACGTCGCCGATACTCTTATAGACGCCAGGAAAAGCGGTTGCACCGAGCATGCCGTCGAGCGTTACAGCACCGAGGCAATCGACCACCGGGATGTTATTGACCTTGGCGCTTTCAGCATCAATCTTATCGACAACGCCTCTCCATTTGCGCATGTCGGCGCGGGCTTTTTCAATCTTCTCATCGAGCTTTTTCAAAGCGGCGTCATAGGCGCGCTTTTGCGCGGCTTGATTGTTCATCGTCTCGCGGTCGCCAGACTTCGCCGCTGCATCAGCAGCTTCATAGGCGGCGTTGCTTTTTTGCGAGACGTCGCTCTTTAGTGCTCTGAGCTTTTCAGAAAGCTCGCGCGCGTTTACTGCGTTTGTGCGCGCTACCGAGCGCAGCTCGGACAGCATGCGTTTTAAGGCGCGCCTTTCGTCCTCGTAACAAAACTGTTTCGGCAATGTCGGGATTTTCACATCGGTGTATTGCGCGGTCATGACGATTTCGGTGAGCGGGTTACTTACCGCGAAGGCTTTTTTAGGCGGCTGGCCCGATGTCCCGCTTTGCCCGCATGAGCGCGTCGGTGCGGCGCTGAGTTCGTTGGCCTTCTTCCCCTTCGCGATGTTGATGTCGCGCCTCAGATAGTTGAACGGTCTAAAGAATGACCCATCGACGATTGTACCAGTGCCGCCAGGAATTTCGTGATCAAGCGTGGTGCGTGCTGTCTGATTACGCGTGATTGTCGCGATCAGAATGCGCCGGATGTTTGATACGCCGCGCATCTCCTGCGCCGCCCGGTCTGAAAGGTTTTTTAAAGCGGTCTCGTCGGCTCTCTTGTCCTGGCGGTGGATCGGTTTGCAATAAGAGCCTTTGATTTTGAACGCGTCGATTTGCGATTTGATCTGCGTCAGTGCGACTTCATGCTGGCGCAACTGCGCTAACCTGGCTTTCGCGCGGCTGGATGCGCCATCCGCAAAAGCTGGCGCCGTGGTGGCCGCAAGGACCAGCACTGACAAGAGAGCGGTTGTAAATCTTTTGTTGAACGGTTTCATGGTAAAATATCCGTATAGAGAACGTATTGATGGGTGCTTGAATGTTTCAGTGTGCTGGGCGGCGATGGTCATGGCGAATGTTCCTTCTATGAAAAAAGCAACCGCCCGGAGCCCGCAGCTCCGGGCGGCCCGGGGCTATTACTCAGCCCCGTACGCTCCCCCAAGCTGGGCGATTTGCGTATTGGAATAGGTGAGGATGTCGCCGGCTTCCGGCGCGGTCATGGCGCTGAAAGTGGCGCGGGCATATTGTTCTGCGACGCTTGCAACAACCGCTCTACCGATCTCGGCTTTTTCGATGCCAAGGACGGCGCCGGTAATCGGGTCGTTAATTTGCTCGACGATACGATAAATTTTCAGCGTATCGCCGGGTTGCAGTCCGGCGTCGGCGCCGACATTGACATAAAGCGTGTCGTTGCGAACCTGCGCTACATGGGCTGACCAGGAGCGGTTTTGCAAACCGTGCGCGATGCGGTCAGAGGCCTCAGCGATAGCCTCGCGTGCGGCTTTGCCGAGCGGCGTGTTCTTGAATGTGTTGGCGCCGACATTATAGCCGCTTTTTGCAGCCGAGATGGCGATCGATTTACTTTTGATTTTGCGCTTGACCGAAAAACTATCGACGACTTCGCCGGTGGTGGAATCAATCACCTGAAAGTCGATTGAGATGCGGCCGGTGCGCGATTGCGGGCTGATGCCGCCGAGAATGCCGCCGACTGTGCCGCCGAGAGAAATCCCGCCGCCTTTTTCTGAAAGCGTGAAATCGGTAACCGAACCGCGCACCAGATATTGTGCGCCCAGCAACTGGCCGGGCGTTGCGGTGCGGGCGGCGGTGAGACCGCTGGAGGAGAGCTGCTGCTCATAAAGCGCGGCGTCGAGATGGCTGCGATTGGCGAGGCGGAACCGGTCGGTTTGGGAAAGCTCAGTTTCCAACATCGCCGCGAGGCCGCCGCCGGCTTCCCATTCGCCATATTGGTAAAGGAAAGAGCCGTTGGCGCTGAAATCAATCACGGCGATGGATTTTTTCGGGCCAAGGCGGGTTTGTGAATGGGACGCCTCAATCGCCGCGCCGTCTGGCGCCTGTTTGGCGGCGACCGGTGCGGTGATCATGCCGGCCGCCACGATGGCGATGGCGGCGTAAGAGGCGGATTTCAAAAAGGTCGGTTTATTCAGGGCTTTAGTGGACATTGCTTCTCTCCGTTGGATGGGCCGGGCGGGGCCTCGTGAATTACCGGGAGAAGTTAGGCGCGGGCTGACAATCTGCCTGTGAGCCCGCGCACAGGGTTAACTGGTTTATGGAATTTAACCGTGGTTTATGGCCCCGGCGGCGACGTGACGGGCCTTGGTGATAGGGCTATAGTTAACGCTGGAGAGAAAACGCTGGCCTACGGGCCGGTGTGGAATTGGGCAAAATGACCAGATTTCGATTGATGATCGCCGCTGCGGCACTGGCTGCGATTTCCAGCGGCGCGGGCGCGCAAGACCGTCCGTTGGCGCTGGTTGAACATGTCGATGCGCCGGAAGCGGCGGTGCAGCCATTCGATTATGTCTATGCCAATGACAAGATAGATTTGCGCCCCGGCGGCGAATTGCGTCTTGCCTTTTTTGACAGATGCATTGTCGAGACCTTCACCGGCGGGGTCATCAAGCTGAAAGATGATGAGGTAAAAATCTCCAAGGGCGGCGTGTCAGTGCAACAGGCGCGGCCGTGCCAGACTGCAGCGCTGTCGGTGTCTGCGGATGCAAGAGAAGCAGGGGTATCAGTCAAACGCGTGACGCCGTTTTCCGGCGCAGGCTGGAATGAGATTTCTGTTGCGGTGATGACGCCGCGCTTTATTTGGCCGCGCGATAAAAAAGCGGAAGCCGGCGCCTCCCTCAGCGTCTACCTTCTGGAAGCCTCTCCGGAGGAGCTTGTCTGGCAAGGCGCCGTTGACGGCAATTATCTGGTCTACCCGGATGATGCGCCGGCGCTGATCCCCGGCCTGCCTTATCGGGTGGTTGTTTCGTTTGGCGCGAAACGCCAGACCTCGGCGGTGTTCTCGATAGACCCGCAGCTGGAACTGCCCGACGGCCTGTTGACGACAGCGGTGCCCCTTGGGCTTTAAGCCTCCTGGCGAGGCCGCATTTAGCCGGCGTGCGCAGCGATATCGCCTTCCTGTAGCGGCGGGGCTTTGTTTTACCTTCGCACTCTTGGCGGCGCTGCCAACGACGACTTACTTCGTGCGGCTCGGCGGCGACTTCCTAACCCCGCTTGCAGCGCAGTTTTATCAGCAGCCAGATGAATTCGCGGACGCGCCGGTTGCACTGGTGGTGATTGATGAAATCACCCACCAGACGCCGCCTTTTTCTGAAACGCCGGAAGTCGCCTGGACGCCGTTTCTGGGCGAGGTGATGATGGCGATTGCTGCGGCTGAGCCGGCGGTGATCGGCCTTGATATGATCTTTCCAAAGTCGATTGCGAGCCGCACGATCGCACCCGGCTATGACCGTTCGTTTCTACAGGCGCTGGCGAAAATCAGTGCGGAGGACAGGCTGGTGCTGGCCGAGGCGCGGCTCTCCGATACGCCGATCCGCCCTTACACGGGGCAGGAAATTGCCGTTGGCGGGCCGGAGAATATTCGGCCCGTGCATTTGACCCCCGACCGCGACAATGTCGTGCGCCGCCATCCGGCGTTTCTGGCGCTGGAGAATGGCGACCGGGTTCGGTCATTCGCCGCAGAATTAAGCGCGCGTAGCGGCGCGGCGCCGAGCGATGATATCCTGATCGATTATATCACCCCGGCGGCACAATTTCCGACCTACCGGTTTTCTGACCTTTATGCCTGCTATCAGCAGGGCGATGATACTGTCTTCGAGCTGTTCCGCGGCAAGGTCGTTCTAATCGGCACGGCGCTTGATATTGAGGACCGCCATATTGGCGCCAATCGTCTGCAACGCGAAAAGGCGCCGAAGGTTTTGGACGTCGCCTGCGGGCGCGGTGGCGGCGAGGCTGCGCCGGTGATTTATCGCGCCTCAATGCCCGGCGTCTTTGTTGAGGCGCGCGCGGTCTATACGTTTTTGAAGGCGACAGCGCCACAGATACCGCAGGCTTGGGTTATTTTTCTCAGCACGCTGATTTATATGGCGGGCCTCAGCTATGCCTATTTTCGTCTCGGCCCGGCGGCAGGGGTTGCGTTGTTTGGCGCGAGCGCGGCGGGGTTATGGACATTGAGCGCCGTCCTTCTGGCGCAGGGCATTTTGGCGCCAATCATGTCCTGGATTATCGGCGGCGGCCTTTTATATGTCATCCTCTACAGCTATCGCGTCATTTTAGAAGACCAGTCCAGGCGCTGGGTGACGCACGCCTTTGAGCATTACCTGAACCCGGCACTGGTTAGTCAGCTGGCGGAGCACCCCGAAGCCCTAAGGCTTGGCGGCGAGCGCAGGCGCGTGGCGGTGTTGTTTGCCGATCTTGCGGGTTTTACCACCACAGCGGAACAAATGGCCGACCGCCCGGAAGCGCTGGTTGCGCATCTCAATCATTTTTTCCAGATCATGACGGAAAACATTGAGGCGCATGACGGTTATATTGATAAATTTATCGGCGACGCGGTGATGGGCGTTTGGGGCGCGCCGGCCTCGGTTGATGAACCCGAACGCCGTGCGCTGAGCGCGGCGCTCGCCTGCGTCGAGGCGGTTGACGCCTATAATGTCGTCGCTAGTGATGGCTTGGCGATAAAGATGCGCATTGGCATCAGCGCCGGCGAGGTTATCGCCGGCAATCTCGGCTCAAAAGACCGCTTCAACTACACCGTGATCGGCGATGCGGTGAACCGCGCCGCAAGGCTTGAGCAGAAAAACAAGCAATTAAAGACGCAAATTTTGTTGGACGCATCCATCGCCGACCACTTGCCAGCTGAGATCGGCGTCAGGTTTATCGAGGAGACGCAATTGCACGGCCAGGCGCAGATGACGAAAATCTATACGCCGGAGAAAAACCAATGAGCGCAAACACTGTGCTGTGCGGGTGGATTTGCGCTTTTTACCGGAATTTGGCATTGTCGGTGTCGCAGGTGACGGGGAGAAATTGTGATGCAACCGAATAAAGCGAGAATTTCACGTCGCGCGCTCGCCTCAGGGATTGTCGGATTGTCGCTTGGCGCAAGTATCGCGCCCGCGCAAGCCCAGTTCCGGCTCAATCTCGGTAAGATAAAAGATATCGGCCGTATGCTGAAGAGCGTCAATCTCGATGAAGGCGATGAGATTGAATTGGGTAATTCACTGTTTGGCGCGCTCATTCAAACCATGGGCGGGATTTACCGGAACTCTGATGCGCAATCTGCGGTGACATCGATTGCCCGCAGGCTGTTTGAGACCAGCGCGCGCAAAGCCTTTGGTTGGGAGGCGGTGATTATTGACAATAATGAGGTCAATGCATGGGCGCTGCCCGGCGGCAAGGTCGGCGTCAATAAGGGGTTGTTGCGCTATGTCGACAGCGAGGACGAGCTGGCGGCGGTGATCGCCCATGAGATGGGCCATGTGGAGTTCAGCCACGCGGCTAAAGAGATGCGCAAGAAAGCGTTTTATTCCGGGCTATCGACCGCTGCGCAGGCGGCGGCGGTTGCGGCGACGGATAAAGAGGCGCGCATCGGTACGGGTGCGGGGATGAAATCCATCTCCATACCGATGATGCGGTTGGTGACGGCCGGCTATTCCAGGGACCTGGAGACCCAAGCCGACATGCACATCGTCGATGTTTTTTCCAAGACCGGCTATAATGTGATGCGCGGCGCAGGGTTTTATAAAACCCTGCTCGATATTGTGCCGCGCAAGGCCAAAGGCACGACGTCATTATTTGCCGGCCACCCGCAAACCACAAAGCGTCTGGCGGCGTTGCGCGAAGCGGGCGCCGATGCGCCGCAACCCGATAAACTTTTTAACCCCGACTATTACGCTTTGAAAGAATCCTTCCCGACACGGAAAATATACAAGCGAACGGCGGGTTAGCGCCGTTCGTTATTCATGTTGTTCGGCGCTGATTACGGGTTCAGCACCACCTCGATTTTTTTCTCTTCGCCCGATTTGAGCGACATATTGGTGCGGGTAATTTCGCCGCCATAGCGCACGGCGAGAATATAATCGCCGGTCGGAAGGATGATGATTGGCTCTGCCGTACCGGAGTAAGTGATTTCGGTCTCGGTGCCTTCAAGGTCGCCGGTTGGCTGGTAGACCCACCAGAAGACGCCGCTGGTGAGCGCCGCACCGCCTTTGGTCTGGGTTGCGCTGAGCTTAACGCGGCCAGACTCTTGGACAACCATAGTATCTGTAATGCCGCCGGGGGTAACGCTCACCGGCGTATCCTTGAATGCGACGCCGTGGCGCGAGCGCAGGATGTAATCGCCCGCTGGCAGCCGGAAGATTTCTTTGGCGCTGCCGGAGTAAGTGACTTCCTTGCGGTTGCCGTTAAAATCGACTTCCGGCTGCAATATCCAATAGAACATGTCCTTTTCAAGCGCCGGGCCGCCGGTGCTCATAGTCGTCTGCACCCTGAGGTAACCGGCGTTCATGTCGAAGGTAAGATCGGTCAGCTCGCCGGCTTTAACGGTGATGGTTTGTTCGGCAAAGGCGTTGCCGTGGCGCGCGCGCACCAGATAGTCGCCGGCCGGCAGGCGGAATATTTTTTCCGCCGAGCCCGAATACGTCACTTCCTTGCGGTTGCCTTCAAGGTCTGTTTTGGTTTCATAGACCCAGTAAAACATCGTGTCTTTGAGGATGTCGCCGCCAACGGTGAGCGCTGCGTTGACCCGGAAATGACCGGCATTCAAATTAATGACAAGGTCGGTAAGTTTACCCGGCTCGACCGTTACTTCGGTGGTGGTGAAAGCTACGCCGCCATAGCGCGCGACAATCTGATAGTCTCGTGCTGGCAATTCGAAAATTTTTGTTGCAGAGCCCGAATAGGTGACTTCCTTGCGGTTGCCTTCCAGGTCCTGCTCGGTCTCGTTCACCCACCAGAACATATTGTCTTCAACAATGTCGCAGGTCTCACAAAGTTTGGCGCGCACTCGCACGCCTTGCGGGCCTTCGTTCACGGCTTCGGGTTCTGCTTGCGCGACAATCTGCACGGTCTCGACAAGCGCGGTGGTTAACTCGCTGGCGTTGCTGGCGCTGATAAAGCGCCCGCCGGTGTTTTCGGCAAGACATGACAGGCCGGCTTTTTCTTCTTCGGTAATATCAAAGCCGATGACATGAGTGGTGAAATCAACGCCCGCCGCTTCCAGCTCGCTTGCCAGCGCGCAAGGGTCGGCGTTGCAGGTCTCCAATCCGTCGCTCACCAAAATAACGGTGGCTTTTTCCTCGGTATATTTCAGCGCCTCAGCCGCCTTGCGCACGGATGCGGAAATCGGGGTTTTGCCTTTCGGGTTAATCGCGTTGACTTTCGCCATGATCGCTGCGCGATCGACCGGGCCGACATCGATTAACGTTTCAATATCGTCGCACGAACCTTTCACGCGATGGCCATAGGCCATCACGCCAAGCTGAAGGTTCGGGCTCCACCCATCGAGAAGCCCGCCAATAACGTCGCGGGCGATTTCGATTTTTGCAACGCCATCAATCTGCCCCCACATGCTGCCGGAACCATCAAGAACCATCATCACCGATTGCGGTTCTGCTTGCGGCGCCTCTTGCGCATTTGCGGGGGCGAGGGCAGCGGCGAGTGCGGCGCCGGCCGCGAGGATAGTTTTGCGGATAATGTTGTCGGGTTGTCGCATGGTGTTCACCTTATCAAATGAAGTTGGTTGAAACTCAAAACTCAAATGCGAACTATCATGATGGCGCCGGCGCCCCTGTGCGTGCGATCACATGTCGGGACAGGCTGAAAAATAAACGCTGCGAAAATATCAGCTGCGGTTCTCCCCAGACCTTTGCGCCCATCTCGTCTCATATATCGCAATTGCTGCGCCATCGCCATGAAACCGGCGCGCCGTTGTAGCGGTCAGTCGCGCCTTGCCTATAAGCCATTGAACTTCAAGTATTATTCGCATCGCCAAAACTAACCGTCGGGACCTGTGCGAGATCACAGCTGGTTTTCACACCCCCGCCTAAGGTCGTTTCAACATCAAAAACGACTTTAGGAGAGACAAAATGTTGGAACTTATGTTGATCGCTTTCATCGCCACGACAATGAGCCTCGGCGTATCCAGCTTCTTCGTTCCGGCGATTGTAAAGCGCAACGTTCTTTGAGCCCGACGGTGGCGCATAGCTTGGCAAAGCGCGATGACTACGTCAGACTCGCTTGACGGATTAGCAATAGCAAAGATTGTTTATGGCCAGTGCGGCGGCGGCTTTTGACGGCGACATACGCGGACAGATAGAAACCGGCCCGATGACCACGTTCCAGCTGGTGGCGCTTGGCATCTGCTGGACCATCAACATGCTGGACGGGTTTGATGTTCTGGCGATTGCGTTTACCGCGCCGGAAGTCTCGCGCGAGTGGGGGTTGGAACCCACCGCGCT
This sequence comes from Alphaproteobacteria bacterium, assembly GCA_013151255.1. Classification (GTDB taxonomy): domain Bacteria; phylum Pseudomonadota; class Alphaproteobacteria; order Caulobacterales; family Parvularculaceae; genus Hyphococcus. The sequence continues at coordinate 9,722 of JAADIQ010000101.1, read as the reverse complement.
TGGCATTGTTTTCAGTGCGGGCCTGTTTGGCATGATGGCGGGTGCGTTGTTGCTGGCGCCGCTCGGCGATTATTTCGGCCGTCGTCTGACTATTCTTGGCGGGCTAGCGACCATAACTGGCGGTATGATCGCGACCGCTTATGTCGATAATGTGTATGCAATGGTGTTGATGCGCGTCATCACCGGGCTTGGTATTGGCGCCATTCTCGCCAGCCTGACGACTATGACGGCGGAATATTCGTCTAACCGGCGCCGCAATCTTTCCATTAGCTTCATGCATGCCGGTTATCCGATTGGCGCGATCATCGGCGGGCTGATTTCGGTTTATTTAATTCATGCTTTTGGCTGGCGGTCGGTGTTTATCTTTGGCGGCGCGGCGTCAGCCATCATGATGCCGCTGGTTTATTTTCTGCTGCCGGAATCGGTGAATTATCTGCTCGACAAGCAGCCGCGCCATGCATTGCGCGATGTTAACGCCATAGCTGCGCGGTGCAAATTGCCGCCGCTGGATAGCCTTCCCGATAGGCCATCGGCAGACAAGGCGCCGCGGATTAGCGTGGCGGCGTTATTCTCGCGCGACTATCTGGCGGCGACGCTTGCGCTGTGGCTGGCGTTCTTCCTGTCGATGGTAGCGCTCTATTTTCTCTTAAACTGGATGCCGAAAGTGATTGTCAATGCCGGCTTGTCCGCCGATCAGGGACGGTTTGCGGGCGTGTTGATGAATGCCGGCGGCGCCCTCGCGATGACACTGCTTGGATGGCTGTCGGCAAAGTTCGGTTTAATACGGTTGATACAGATCTATTTTTTAATATCCGCGGTGATGATTATGATTTTCGCCACCGCGCCTTTGTCGACCGGCTTGTTGATGGTGTTCGCCTTCCTCATGGGCAGCGTCATGGCCGGTTTGGTCGGGCTTTATTCGGTGGCGGCGCGGCTCTATCCGACGCAAATTCGCAATACCGGCGTCGGCTGGGCGATTGGCGTCGGGCGCTGGGGCGCAGTGTTTGGCCCTGCCGCAGCGGGCTGGATGATTGCCGTGGAGTTGGAGCGGTGGACATATTTTCTGGCGCTGGCGGCGGCGCCAGCAGTGCTCGCGGCAATGGCTGTCGGCTTAATTAAATTGCGCGCCTAGAAAGTCAGTATACAGATAAATTATCTCACTTGGCGCCGGCCTTAACCGCATAATGCCAGGCAAGGACCGCCAGCGGTCTGATTTGTTTGCCCATTTCAATCGCTTGCGGCGAGGACGCGTTGCCCTGAAGCGCGCGGGCATAGACCCCCTGGGCGATGGAGGCGAGCCTGAACATATTATAGGCGAGACAAAATTCGAGATCGGGGACGTTTTCGCGGCCCGTTTGTTTGCAATAGCGCGCGGCCGCATCCTCCAGGCTCGGAATGCCGAGCGCGTCGATATCAAGCCCGGCCAACCCGCCGCGCACGGAGGGCGGGAAGTGCCAGACCATCAGGAAATAGGTAAAATCTGCAAGCGGATGGCCGAGCGTTGATAATTCCCAATCGAGAACCGCCAGCGGTCGGGCTTGGGTCGGATGCATGATGATATTGTCAAACCGGAAGTCGCCATGAACGATAGAGGTTGCGCTATCACCGGGAATGGCGGTGGGCAGCCATTTTATCAACGCGTCCATCTCCTCGATTTTTTCCGTTTCAGCGGCCTGATACTGTTTTGACCAGCGGCCGATTTGGCGCTCAAAATAATTGCCGGGCTTGCCAAAATCGCCAAGGCCGGCGGCGACATAGTCAATCTGGTGCAGCTGGGCCAGCGTATCGATCAGCGCGTTGAATAGCGGCGCGCGCTCTTCGCGGCTGACTTCCGGCAGGCTCGTATCCCAAAAGATCCGCCCCTCAACAAAATCCATCACAAAAAACGCCGTGCCGATAACCTCCGGGTCGTCGCATAACGCATAAGTCTTCGGCACCGGAAAGCCTTGGCCGCCAAGCGCCGTCATCACCTTATATTCACGGTCAACGGCGTGGGCGGAGGGCAGGAGCTTGCCCGGCGGTTTGCGCCGCAGGACATATTTTTTTGCCGGCGTGGTCAGCAAATAAGTCGGGTTGGATTGCCCGCCTTTAAATTTTTCAACCGTGATCGGCCCAACAAAGCCTTCCACATGGGCGCGCATATAAGCGTCAAGCGCGGCCTCGTCGAATTTGAGGTGGTCGGGCGTTTTGGCGACGCCGGTAAAATCGGCAGCAGGATCGGACGACATCTAAGGCTCCTTCAGGCGGCGCGGAAATGTTCGCCAATCATTAGCACGCCAATGACGACAAAGCCGAGGCCGGCTAACAGTTTCAAGGGCGCCATAGCGAGATAGCGCTCCGCCATCGCGCCGAGCATGACCGCAAGGCCGGTTGAGGCGATAAGCGCCAACGATGCGCCGGCAAAGACGAGGGCTTTGGATTGCTCGTCCTCGGAGGCGAACAGCACAGTGGCGAGTTGGGTTTTATCGCCAAGCTCGGCGAGGAAAATGCTGAAAAATACGGTGAGGAAAGCGCTCATGAAAAATCGGTTCCAATGTTGGCGTGCCCAATTTGGGCGTGAAAATCAAAAAAGGCGCTGAGAACCCGTGTGGGCGCTTCCGTGTGCGGATAGTGGCCAATATCATCAAGCAAAACCGCGTCCGCGTCGGCAATCTCCTGGCGGTAATAATCATAAAGATGGCGCCCGGAAATCGGATCGGCGCCGCCATCGATGAGGCGTATGGGCGCGCGCGCCTCGTGCAGCGCGCCGACCCAGCGCGCGCGATATTTTTTGCGCTCAGGAATATAGTGCAGCAGCCTATGCAGTATCTTGTTGCCGCTTTGTTGGCGGATCAGCGCCCAGTGGCCGTCAATTTCAAGGTCCGAGGCTTTGGTCTCGGGCCCGAAAATCTGATCGAACGTGTTGCGCAGTTTATCGCGGGTCATCAACACGCCTAGCAAAAACCCGAGCGGCGTCAGCCCCAGTCGCTGGATCGGGCGCGGCCGGTGTTGTTCGGGAAACAAGCCGCCATTTAGAAAGCACATCGATTTGATGGCGAAACTCAAGGCGCCTTCATTGTGACGCGCCAGCAATTCCTGCCCGACGGTGTTGCCATAATCATGGACAAATAAATGCGCCTCACTAATGGCGAGTTGCGCAAGCAAAGCTTCCTGGAGGTCGGCCTGGCGATTTATACTGTAGGCGAATGATTTTGGTTTATCGGACAGGCCAAAGCCGAGCATGTCGAGGGCGATGAGGTTGAACTTTTCTTCCAGCCCCGGCCATATCGCGGTCCAGTCCCAGGACGAGGTTGGGTAGCCGTGAATCAACAGCAGCCACGGCTTGTCGTTTGCGAGGCCTTCATCTGTGGCGGCGCTGGTCCAATAGGCGATCTGATGGCCATTGGCGTCAAAATATTGCGCCTCAGCGCACCATTGATCGAGTGGTTTCATAAATCGGCCCCGCCAATATCGCGGCGATAAAACCCTTGCGGCCAGTCGATCGCGTCAACGCCGCGATAGGCGCGGTCAATCGCCTCGCGCAAGCTAGCCCCGGTTGCGGTGATATTCAAAACCCGCCCGCCATTAGCGACCAGCGCGCCGTCTTGCTCTTTGGTTCCCGCATGAAACACCACCACGCCGGGCAAGTCATTGGCGGCGTCGACGCCGTTGATTGTCGTTCCCTTGTCATAACCGCCCGGATAGCCCTTCGCCGCCATCACCACCAGCGCCGCGTCATCGTCGCTCCAGTCAAAGCGTTGGCCTTCCAGTTTCCCGCAGGCCGCCGCATGGAGGACGGGGAGCAAATCGCTGTTCATACGCCGCATCATGATTTGACATTCCGGATCGCCGAACCGGGCGTTAAATTCAACCAGGCGCGGGCGCTGGTTTTCTATCATCAGCCCGGCATAGAGAACGCCGACATAAGGCGCGCCGCGCCGCGCCATTTCCGCGACCACCGGCTCGATGATATCGCGCATGGTGCGCTCATAAACGGCCTCGGTGAATACCGGCGCCGGAGAATAGGCGCCCATGCCGCCGGTGTTGGGGCCCTTGTCGCCATCATAAGCGCGCTTGTGATCGCGCGCGGCGACCATCGGCAAAATTGTCGCGCCGTCGGTGATGGCGAAAAAACTGGCTTCCTCGCCGGTCATAAATTCCTCAATCACAATCGCCGCGCTGGCCGCGCCAAACCGGCCGGCGAGCATCTCGTCGATCGCCGCATCCGCCTCATCGAGGGTCTCGGCGATGACCACGCCCTTGCCGGCGGCGAGCCCGTCCGCCTTGATGACATAAGGCGCGGTTTGGTCGCGCAAAAACGCCTTCGCCGCATCGGCCTCGGTAAACCGTCCATAGGCGGCGGTTGGCGCGCCGGCGGCGGCGCAGACCTCTTTCATGAAGCTTTTGGAGGTTTCCAGGCGCGCGGCCGCTTTATCGGGGCCGAAACAGGCGATTCCTGCGCTGCGCAGGGCGTCGCCAAGTCCGGCGGCCAGCGGCGCTTCCGGCCCGACGATCACAAGATCGACATTATTGTCCTTAGAAAAGGATACGAGCCCTTTCGTGTCATTTTCTGGTATGGTCAAAGTCTCGCCGATGTGATTGAGACCAGTATTGCCAGGCGACATAAAAAGCTTTGACATTTCGGGACTTTGCGCGATTTTCCATCCCAGCGCATGTTCCCGGCCGCCGCCGCCGATCAACAGGACTTTCACTTGGGCCACCTCATCTATTTGTCCTCCGCGTTTAAGCGCCCCCATGTCAGGGATCAATGGCGCAGGGATCAATGCCAGGCCGCATGACGGAAAACGCCGATCCTCCGCCGGATAAAAACGGCGCGCAAAAAGCGCATGCGGTCGTTGCGCCGCTGCGCGCCTTTGCGTCTGTGCGCCGGTTATGGCGGCGGATCTATGGCCCGTTCGATCGCGCCAGCGCGCGGATGCTGGATTTCCTCGCCGGCGATGACCGCCGCCGCAAGACATCGGCGCTGGTGGTGGCCATTTCCATCAATCTGATTGTGTTTACGGCGCTGTCGGTGTTTGGGCGGGTGCGCATCTGGGTCCCGAATGTGCCCAGCGCCTCAATTAGCGTCACCCTGGTTGAAATTCCCCGCCTGGACCTGCCGGAATTGCGCGATCCGGAAATAAACCCGCAGCCAGAGCCTGAGCCCGAACCCATACCGGAGCCGGAACTGATCGAGGAACCTGAGCCCGAGCCTGAGCCGGAACCTGAAATTGTCGAAGAACCCGAACCAGAGCCAGAACCTGAGCCGGAAGTTATCGAAGAGCCGGAACCCGAGCCCGAGCCCGAGCTCAATCTCGACCTTGAGCCGGCTTTTGCGCCGCCAGCTGAAGACCCCGAGCCGCTGATCCTTGATGCTGCGGATGCGGCGCAAGATGATCTGACATTGCCAACGCCGCAGGAAGACGCCGTCGACCAGGCGCCGGTGGAAGATGACCCCGAGCCGCTGCTTGCGGTTGAGCCGGAGCGGCGCCAGGAGGCGGGCCTCGACGAATTCCTCGGCGACGATGACGATGATGGCGAGGACAATGCAGGCGATGACGGGGTTGACGAAGAGGGAACCGATGATGAGGCCGATAAAGACCCGGAAGACGAGCCCGAGCAGCAACCCCAGAACGACGACATCTTCGATCAGGAACCGAGCTTGTCCGGCCGCCGCTTTGTCCGGCCGTTGGTGCAATTGCCGCTGGGCGAGGCGCCGATCGATACCGGCTCGTCCGGGGTGGTGGCGATTTTTTGCCCGGAAGAGTTTGACGACAAAGACAAAGCCGCCGAATGCGCCGGACGGCGTGAGCTCTTTTCCGGCTGGCGGCCGGGCGATTCCGGCGAGGATTACTCGCGTGCGGTCAAGTTGTTGCGCGATGCCCGCAAGGGCGGCCGCACCGGGCCGGAGCTGGACAAGCTGATCGGGCGAAGGAGCGCGCGCCGGCTTGAAGATGAGCGCCGCATTGAGCAGCTGCGCGACTTCCGTCGCGACGTTCCCGGCGGGGCGGCGATTGCCGAGGGCCTGGACGACAACCTCATGGTCGGCGTTGAGGGCAACCGCCCCAATATTGGGCCCGATACGCCGCAGCCCGGATGGACGCTGCGCGAGGATGGCGAGCTGACGCTAAAGGATATCGAGGAGCTCAAAAAAGCCCTCGAAGAGGCCGAGAAGAACAAATAGGCTTCTTCCGTATAGAAACCAATAGCGTCCCCGCGCCGCGGCATGCCTATGCCCGAGCGTATTGAGGGGAGGGTACAGCGACCTCACGCGCGAAAACCCGCAATGCCGCTGAAAAATTCACAATGTCAAAGAGCCCATGCGAGCGAGCTTTACGTTCCTCACACATGAACGCCGGAAAGGACTGGGTGGGGTTTTGCGATGGCCGGCTTTGCGGCGCCAAATCGCCTGGTTCAAAAATCGCATTTCGACGTTGGGGGGAGTATAGGGCCGCCGGAATGCGTGAGGATAACTTTTCACCGGATATGGGTTTTATCGCCAACTACCCTCTCTGGGTTGTATTTTTGAAGATTCGATTCGTGTTGTGGTTGTTTGGATTTATGCGGTTGTTGTTTACCGTCATCCCGGATGCGCTGCGCTGGTCCGGGATGACGGCGAAAGAAAGCCCCCTCCGTCCCTTCGGGACACCTCCCCCGTAAACGGGGGAGGAATTAGGTTGAGCTAGCCGCAAACTCTTTCTTCCCCCGCTTGCGGGGGAAGTGGCCGCGAAGCGGTCGAAGGGGGCTCTTCTCTCGGCCCCTAAAGCTGCGACAAACTCGGCGTGGTTTTTTTCTCGCCTAACCAGGCATCCTTAAACAACGCTTTTGCGTATTTGGCGCCGTTCTTGTCGCCTTGAGCTTTGTAGCTTTCTGATAGCCCATAAAGCACCCAGGCATTGTTGGGCGATTCCGTAAGGGTTTCCAGAAACAGCTGTTCGGCGCGTTCGGTCTTGCCGGCCTGGAGCAGCATGGCGGCGAGAGTTTGCTTGGCTGGATAGTACCAGTAAGGCGGCTCGGTATAGGCAAGGGCTTCTTGCAAGGCGACCGCCTCTTCCATCGCCTCAATCGCCGTGTCAAAATCACCCTGGCTTGCCGACAGGCGCGCGATGACTGTCAGTCGGGCGATGTTGAGAATGTCAATCGCCGGCACGCCGCCATCGGTCAGGGCGCTCAAATCCGCTTCAGCAATCAGCCTACTGATGGCTTCAGCCTCGCCCATGGCTTTGTCGGTATCGCCAAGCTGGGCATAGGCCTCGCCGCGCGCATAATGCCAGGCGCCGCGCAGGAATGGCAGCGCGTCGCCGGGATCGGGCAGGGCGATGGTGTCGGCGGGGGCGCCATATTGCACCATCGCAAAATAAGGCGCGGCCTTAATCGGTTGCACCCAGGGCGCTGCCGCCGCCATCTCTATCGGCAGCTTCGCATCGAGGCGCGCCGCCATCGACAGCGCGGTTTGCGCATCGCCAGACATTTGCGCCGAGGTCATTGCGAAGTGAATGTTGTGGGTGAAATAGCCATATTCATAAAGAACGCTGGCGTCGGTGTTTGCAAGATAGGCTTCATCGACATCAACCGCCTTGATATTATGCTCAAGCGATTGCTTGAACCGGCCGATGCGGAAATATGTGTGTGAGGGCATGTGGATGAGATGGCCAAGCCCCGGCGTCAGCGCGGCTAATCTGTCCGCGTGATCGGCGGCGCGGAACGGATCGCTGGACGCCTCGGTGATGTGAATATAAAGATGAATGGCGGCTGTGTAGTTCGGGTCGCGCGCCAGCACGCCCTCCAGCAGCGACACCGTGCGGGCGGTGCGGTCCTTCGGCATGCGGCCGCCATCGGCCCAATAGTCCCAGGCTTGGGTGTCCATGTTGGCTTCGGCTGACAACGCGGCGATAAAATTATCATCTTGATACTGAGTGGCGACATCATCCATCGCGTCGGCGAACGCATTGTCGAGTTTTGAGCGGTCGGCGATGGGCTGCGCCTGATAGCGATAGCCAAGCGCATTGATGAGCGCTTTTTCTTTCACGCTGGCGCCATCGCGGCGCTCCAGCGCCTTGATGATGGCGGCGTAAGCTGGCGCCACCGCATCATCGCCCATCGGCGCATTGATGTTTGGCCCAAGCGCAAACGCCTCGCCCCAGAAACACATGGCGCAATCCGGGTCGATCGATTGCGCCCGGCGGAAGGCGTTGATCGCATCTTCATGGTTGAAACCATAGGTGAAGGCGAGGCCCTGATTGAACCAGGCTTGCGCTTCGGGGTCATTGGTCGAAATCTCATAGCCGATTGCGCCGAGCGATGGCAGCAAATCCTGAACGCCGGGGGCCTCGCCCTCAAGCGTCGCCGCATAGGCTTGTGCGGCGCGCACAAAGAACGCGCGGCGTTTGGCGAGTTCATCGCCGCCGCGCCCGCACATGGCGCGTACAATCGTCAACGGGTGCATGAACGGCGCGCCGGCCTGGTCTTGACCGCCCGGCGCGAAGGTGACGCTGACGCCGCCGAGAACGATGGCGCCCGCAGCCGCGCCCATGAGTAGTTTCAATTTCATTTTATTTTCCCCTTCAAAAATTAATAGACGCCGCCGAAACATCGGCGCGATTTTGGCCGCGATAGGTCTGCTGATACGCATGCGCAACTGACTTGTTCGAAAAGTCGAGCCTTAGAACTGCTGAAAAACAGGCGTCCCATTCCTGCTTATAAAGGCCCGCAAATTGTGCTTTATGCCTCGCTATGGTGGAATCAAAAGTCGGTAATGTCCATGAATATAGCGTCTCGGAGCTGTCCGGGGCGGTAAAACGCGCGATTGAGGACAATTTCGGCTTTGTCCGGGTGCGCGGCGAGCTTGGACGCGTCACCACTCCCGCCTCGGGCCATGTCTATCTCGATTTGAAAGATGAAAAAGCCGTCATCTCCGGGGTGATGTGGAAGGGCGTCGCGGCGCGGCTTGCGATCAAACCGGAACAGGGAATGGAAGTCATTGTCTCCGGGCGGATGAGCACATTCCCCGGACAGTCGCGCTACCAGCTGATTATTGACGCGCTGGAACCGGCCGGCGCCGGCGCGTTGATGGCTTTGTTCGAAGAGCGCAAGAAAAAGCTTCAGCAAGAGGGGTTGTTTGCGGCGGCGCGCAAAAAACCAATCCCGTTTCTGCCGCAGGTGATCGGCGTCGTCACCTCGCCGTCGGGCGCGGTGATCCGCGATATTCTCCACCGCCTGCGCGAGCGATTTCCGCGTCACGTTATCGTCTGGCCAACGCTGGTGCAGGGGCGCGGCGCGGAAGCGAAGATTGTGGCGGCGATTGAAGGCTTTAATGCGCTGGAGCCTGGCGGCAACATTCCGCGTCCGGATGTTTTAATTGTTGCGCGCGGCGGCGGCTCGCTGGAAGATTTGTGGTGCTTTAATGAAGAGGCGGTGGCGCGCGCAGCGGCGGCGAGCGACATTCCCTTAATCTCGGCGGTGGGCCATGAAACCGATACGACGCTAATCGATTATGTCGCCGACAAGCGTGCGCCAACCCCGAGCGCGGCGGCGGAAATGGCGGTGCCGGTCCGCGCCGATTTGTTGGCGGAGGTGCAGAACAAACAGCGCCGCATCACCAGCGCCTCGGCGCGGTTGTTTGAACCCCGCCGCGCCGGGCTAGTCTCGGCGGCGCGCGGGCTCGGCCGGCCGGAAGATATTCTCGGCGCCGCCGGCCAGCGCGTTGACCGCGCCTCGGACCGGCTGCGCGCCGCCGCGCGTGC
>JAADIQ010000117.1 GCA_013151255.1 Alphaproteobacteria bacterium | reverse complement strand
GCCAAGCCGGCCAAAATGACCAACCAAAGCGACATGCTCATGTTATTTCTCTCCTGGGAGTAGGTTCAGTAATCGTGGGGTGATTGCTGATATGGCCGCAGCGACGTGTCTGCACGCGCGCGCTTCAACCAGGCCCCGATGAATGTCCGCGCGGAAACTGGCAAAGCCGCCGGTTAAAATCAACCCAAACTTGGCCGCTTGTCGCAGCAACGCGAAAAAGACCGAAAAGAAGGTGAATTTGTTGTCAGGTTAAGCCGCGCGCGACCGCATCGCCCTTTTATCGTCTGGCTCCGCCTCGGTCGCCTCCTTAACCCAAGGGTATATCTCGGCCATTTCGTCTGTGTAACCAAGATTACGGGCGGTCGGGCTGCGCGGACGGTCTTCGGTTTCGGCGTAAAAAGTGCCAAAAACCCGGTCCCAGAAAAATTCAGAAATCCCGTAATTGCCATCTTCGTTATGAAAATGATGGGCCAGGTGGCGCTTTTTGAGGTCTTTCCAAAATTTCGACTTCGGCGCGAAGGCGAGATGCTCGCCCGCATGAAGGAATTCGGTGATGCACGTCATCAGCACTGTGCCTGAGATGGCGCCAGCGGCCCCAGAAGTCCCATGGATTAAGTATCCTATCGGCCCTGCAACGAATAAGATCGTAGGCAGAGTTGTGTGCAGCCCGCCAAAAAGCACCGACAGATCATTGGGAAAACGATGGTGGTCGTAATGCACGCGCTTCCATAATTTGGCGAGATGGGGCGTTTTATACATCCAGCTGCCATGCAGAACCCAACGGTGGACGATATACCAGGCGATCTGGAAAAGTAGCGCGCCAACCACAAAAGACGCGGCAAAAGCGAGAAAGGAGCCCATGGTCGCAAGCCCGACCACCAGGCCCGCCGCCAGGATCACGGCATAGACCTGTATGGCCGGATAGCTCGCATAAGCCCGCACGAGATCGTTAAAATTCATGCGATTAAGGAGGTATTCCTTTTCTTTCCAAGCTTTATAGCCAACAAAAACCTGCATTTCTTTGCGTCCTTAACTGATATCCGCTGGCGCGCCCGCATGCGCCTGAAATTGAGAGTTGTGAAATTATGCCCCTTATGATGCGACCGCAAGCGTGGCACATCGGCGCAAACTGGCTGTTTGCGTCATTTGTAACATCCATGCGCAAATCTTGATGCGTTGCAAAAAGCCTGGGGCTTGCCGGTTGACCTGCGCGCCTGTATCCGCTCAAAATCAATGTCGCGCGCCGGCTGAGAGCTATGGGCTGGCTTGACGCTTTAAAAAGGTGCGCGCGAAATTTTATAACAGCGTCCGGCCAGGGGGATGGTCCGGCGCATCGTCTTGAGCTGGCTAGCGCCGGCGCAGTACGGGGGCGTTGATGACAGTAATCCCTGAGTCGAATAAGTCTACGCCAACCCTTAATAAGGGATTGCAAACCCGCGTCGGCGGGTTTGATACGATTTGCCAGGCGCTTGATTACGCAGCGCTTGGCGAAACCGGCTATAATTTTTTCGACTTGCGCGGCGAAGTCTCTGCAAGCCTGCCGTTTTCGGAAGTGCGCCGACGGGCGCTCGACCTTGCCAACCGCATGGCCACCCGTTTCAAACGCGGCGACCGGTTGGCCATCGTCGCCGAGACCAGCCCTGAATTCGTCATCACTTTTTTCGCATGTCAGTATGCAGGGTTGGTGCCTGCACCAATGCCGATGCCGGTCAATCTTGGCGGCAAGGACGGTTACATTTTACAAATCCGCCAGATGGTCGCCGGCGCCGCTGCATCCGCCGTTATCGGCCCCGCAGCGCTCACTGATTTCTTGAGCGAAGCGGCTGCGGAAATTCCGGGCGCGGCAATTTTCGACTTCCAGGCGCTGTTTGCGCTGCAGGGAAATGGCGCCGTCGCCGAACCGTTCGGGCCGGATGAATATTGTTATATTCAGTACTCGTCCGGTTCCACCAGCGCCCCTAAAGGCGTGATCGGAACGCAACGCTCAGTAAACGCCAACCTCACCGCAATAACCCGGCATGGTATGCGCGTTAGCGCAGAAGATCGTTGCATCAGCTGGCTGCCGCTCTATCACGATATGGGATTGATCGGCTTTTTGCTGGCGCCCCTGGTTGCGCAGATATCGGTTGATTATTTGGCGACATCAGATTTTGTGCGTCGCCCGCTTATGTGGCTTCGTTTGATGACGGAGCAGAAATCAACGCTTACCTACAGCCCGTCCTTCGGCTATGATCTGGCCGCCAAACGCGCCGCGCGCGCCGAAGCCGGGTCTATCAATCTTGAACATCTGCGTGTCGCCGGCATTGGCGGCGACATGGTCCGGCCTGAGGCGCTGACAGCCTTTGCCGACGCCTTCGGCCCGCTCGGATTTAGCAAGACGGCTTTCACGCCAAGCTATGGCATGGCCGAGGCAACGCTGGCGATCTGCTTCCCGGAGCTTGGCGCCCCGGTCAGCGTCGATGCAGTCGATATGCGCCATTACACCCGTTCCGGCGTCGCCCAGCCAGCCTCCGCCGTCACCTCCCCGGAACACAAGCGCGGATTTGTGTTGTGCGGCCGCGCACTGCCCGACCATGCTATAGAAGTGCGCGGTGATGATGGCGCAACACTCGGCGAGCGCGATGTCGGACGGATTTTCATTAAAGGCCCGAGCCTCACGCCCGGCTATTATTCCGACCCGGAAAGCTCGGCGGCGATGTATGAAGGCGACTGGCTCAACACCGGCGATATGGGCTAACGGACAAATTGTCATTACCGGGCGCGCCAAAGACCTGATCATTATCAACGGACGCAATATCTGGCCGCAGGACATTGAGTGGGCGGTTGAAAAAGTCGCTGGCGTGAGAAGTGGCGGCGTCGCAGCATTTTCTGTCGATGACGGCCGCGGCGAACGTATTGTCGTTGTCGTGGAACGCCGCGGTATGAATGACGAAGCGCTTGCCGCCTTGAAGCGTGAGATTTCGGTCGTCATCCAGAACGCCGCCGGCGCGCCGGCCGAAGTGGTGCTTGCACGGCCGCATTCGATGGTCATGACCTCCTCAGGCAAATTGTCGAGGGCCAAGGTCAAGCTAAAATATCTCGACGGCGCATTCACGGAAACGTCCGCGCCCAGCGTCGCCAAACCGCAAGTTGTTGCAGACGTTCGAGCTTAAGCGTTGCGTGTCGCGGTCACCGGCGGGACCGGTTTTGTCGGCGCCGCCCTCATTACCCATCTCATCGATAAAGGCTGTGAGGTTCGCGCGCTGGCGAGAAATCCGGATCTGTTTGATGCGCCTAAAAACATAACCGTCCTGCGCGGCAGTCTTGAAGATGAGGCCGCGCTCGGCGCACTGGCTGAGAGTGCGGATGTTTTCTTCAACCTCGCCGGCGTCACCCATGCCCGCAAGATAGATGAGTACCAGCGGACCAATGTCGACGGCGCCGCGCGTGCGGCGCGTGCGGCATCGGCAGCGGGCGCAAAATTCATCCATATTTCGTCGATATCGGCGCGCGCGCCAGAGGTCTCGCCCTATGCGCGCAGCAAACACGATAGCGAGGCGGCGATCCGCACAGCGTCTGGCGACAATGCGTGGCTGGCCCTGCGCCTGCCAGCGATCTACGGTCCCGGCGATATGGTGACGCTGCCCTATTTCAAGCTGGTCAAACTGGGCCTTGCGCTGGAACCGAAAACGCCAACGCCGGCGCATGCGTCCATAGTCTATGTTGATGACGCCGCCGCCGCGATTGCCGAGGCGGCCCGCTCAGCGCCGCCGGGCGCCGTCTATGAGGTCGGCGACGAGCGCCCCGGGGGCCATGCCTGGTCGGAAATTGGCGCGATATTAGGCGAGCAGTTGGCCAGGCGGCCGCATGCAATTCGGGTTCCGCGCGCACTTATCGGGGCCTATCACAAACTAATTATCGCTACGGAGAGCGCCCTGGGGCGCAAGCCCAGCGTGCGCGAAGGCCAGGTAAATGAATTTTTTCACCCCGATTGGGTCGCCCACAGCGATCTTTTGAGCGATGCTACGCCGTGGCGGCCGACAACGCCGCTAAAAGAAGGGTTTGCAAAAACCGCCCTTTGGTATCACAAAAACGGTTTGCTATAATAACCCGCGCCCCGCGTTCAGGAGATACGGCCATGTCCAGCATTCAGGAAGATGACGATCTGGTTTTTCGGAAAATCGCCTCCCTGATTGAACCCCTGAACGAGAAGGGCGTGAAATTAACCCGAGACACTGATCTGATCGCCGATCTTGAAATCGATTCCGTCGCGGTTCTCGATGTCGTTATGGACATTGAAGACAGTTACGACATTTCAATCCCGGTCAATACGATCTCGGAAATCAAAACCATTGGCGAATTGGTAGACGCCATCCACGCAATAAAAAAAGAGCAATCATAAGCTATGAGCCTTTTCGATAAATTTCAGACCACTGCCACACAATATAAAGCCCTGCGGGAGGGGATCGGCCGCGATCCGTTCGGCGTCTCGATGGATGAAATGAAGGGGCCGACGCGCGCTATGGTCAATGGCAAGGAAATCGTCCTTGCCGGGACCAATAACTATCTTGGCCTGACTTACGACGATCGCGCTATCGCGGCGGCCAAGGATGCGATTGACCAATCCGGCACCGGCACGACGGGCTCGCGCTTTGCAAACGGCACTTATGCGGCGCACCGCCAGCTTGAAATCGACCTTGCCGCCTTTCTCGGCTTTAAGCATTGCATGGTGTTCTCCACCGGCTATCAAGCCAATCTCGGCGCGATTTCTGCGCTAGCGGCGCCGCCTGAAGATGTCATCCTGCTCGACGCTGACTGTCACGCCTGCATCTATGACGGCGCACAGCTCAGCGGCGCGGAAATCATCCGCTTCCGTCATAATGACCCCGAAAGCCTCGACAAACGCCTCGGACGCCTCGGCGACAAGGTGAAGGGCAAGCTGGTGTGTTTTGAGGGTATGTATTCGATGTTTGGCGACATCGCGCCGGTCAAAGAGCTCATCGACGTCGCCCATAAACACGGCGCCTATGCGCTGCTCGACGAGGCCCATTCTTTTGGCGTCTTCGGCGATAATGGCCGCGGCGTCTGCGAGGCGGAAGGCGTGTTGGACGATGTAGATTTCTACACCGGCACCTTTTCCAAGAGCCTCGCCTCAATCGGCGGGTTTGTCGCCTCGAACCACCCGGAGCTTGAATATTTAAGATTTTCAAGCCGGCCCTATATGTTCACCGCCTCGCCGTCGCCAGCCAATGTTGCGACTGCGTCAGCCGCGTTAGCGCGGCTCAAATCCGACCCATCGATGCGCGAGAACCTGTGGCAAAACGCAAAACGCGTCCATGCCGCCTTCACGCAGCTCGGCTTTGATCTGTGCGCGCCGGAAAGCCCGGTTATCGCCGCCAGGCTCGAAGGCCGCGAGCAGGCCTTTATGGCGTGGAATTTCCTGATGGAAAATGGCGTTTACGTTAACCTCGCTATCCCGCCTGGCACGCCGAATGCAACGTCGATATTGCGCCTCAGCGTTTCTGCGGCGCATACCAATGAGGATCTTGATGCGATCATCAATGCCTATACCGCTTTGTCCGAAATGTTGTCGGCGCAGGCTGCATAGGGTTTCATCGATGTTGGGTCACATTTGCGTTAGGCATAAAATCTCCACAATTCGGCCCTTAGCTGGCCGTTCGAGGAGCCAAACTGGTGTTTACCCTGTTCAGTAGTGAAGGATTTGTGGCGTGATGAGTATACCCCGGACGTTTCTGATCGCCGGCGTCATTGTCGGCGCCATTACCACTGGCGCATCCGCTAAAAAAACCGAAGACCCGGAAAAATTCAACTTTGAACATGTCAGCTGCAATGGCGCGGATAACCAAATCCGCCTCGTTGTGACCGGGGTAAAGTACAGCGCCGGACGCATCACCGCAGATCTTTACCCAAACCAGGAGGACGGGTTCTTAAAAAAGCGCGGCCGCATTACCCAGGTCAAGTTCGCCGCCAAATCGCCGGTGACCAGCTTTTGCATCATCGCGCCGACGGTCGGTTCTTTCGCCATCGCCGTTTACCATGACAAAAACGCCAATGACGGTTTTGACAAAGGCCCGCTTGGCTTGCCAGCGGAACCCTGGGGGATTTCCAACAATAAAGTCCGGTTTAAACCGCCGCCGGTCGAAAAGGCGCTGTTTGAGGTTAGCCATGCCGGCGCAGAGGTGGAAATTAAGCTGAAGTAGGACTAGGCATTGCGTGCGCGCCGCATCGACGGCGCTTTTTAACAGCCACATGCGAGCCGCAGATGCCTGACCAAACCGTCTCTAGCCCAACAATCGAAATTCGTCCCGTCCACAACAAAGCGGACCGTAAGGTTTTCATCCGCCTCGCCACGCGCCTCTATGCAGACGATCCCCATTACGTCGTACCGCTCGAATTTGAGCTTAGTGCGCGTCTCGATCCGGCAAAGAACCCGTCGCTGAAAGACTCGCCGCATCAATTGTGGATTGCCTATCGGGGCGACGCGCCGGTCGGCCGGATCTCGGCCTTCGTCAACCAGGCGCATCTCGACCGGCACAAGGACGCCACCGGGCATTTCGGCTTTATCGAAGGCGAGGACGACCCGGCCATCTTCGATGCGCTGCTGAAAACCGCATCCGACTGGTTGCGTGAGCGCGGGGTGCACAAAATCGCCGGCCCGTTTAATTTCTCGGTCAACGAAGAGGCCGGCCTGCTTATCGACGGCTTCGATACGCCGCCTTATGTGATGATGCCGCATGGCCGGCCCTATTACGCCGGCCATCTTGAACGCGCCGGGTTCACCAAGGCGATGGACATGTATGCGCTTGAATATTACCCGGTGCGCGATTTCATTCCCGAACGCCGGCTGCAGTTTCTCAACAAGGTGCTCGACAAACCAAATATTACCATTCGCACGCTCAACACCAAAGACATGCTTGGCGACATTCGCATGATTGTCGATATCTTTGATGACGCATGGTCGCACAATTGGGGATTTATTCCGTTCTCAGAGGACCATATTCGCCACATGGCGGACGAGTTGAAGCCGATCATCGCCAAACACAATATCGTTTTGTGTTTTCTCGACGGCGAGGCTGTCGCGTTTGGGCTGGTGCTGCCCAATATCAACCATGCCATCCGCGGCTTTAACGGCAAGCTATTGCCGTTCAACTGGGCGAAGCTGCTTTGGCGTCTTAAGGTCAAAGGGATTGAGCAATCGCGCATGCCGCTGATGGGCGTGCGGCGCAAGCTCCATAAAAAACCACTGGGCGCGGCCTTTGCTTACAAAATTATCGCTATGGTCAATGACGCCAATATGGACAAGGGCGTCACCCATTCAGAGCTTTCCTGGATTTTGGAAGATAACGAATCGATGCTCACCATGCTGACTGATTTAGGCGGCAAGATTTATAAAACTTATCGGATCTACGAGCGGGCGCTTTAAAGAGGAGGGCCGCATTCTAGAAACGGCCCTCCCTTTTGATGCTTATCTAAGTCTTGGCGTCAATTACTTACCTGCCACGATAAAATCACGGGGGCCATGTTGGTGAATAAGGATGAGACAGTCCTGCGTTCCCTCACAACGATCATCGTGATCTTCTTTCCCGGATTGAAAAGCATACCCACCCGGCGCCAATGTTCTGTCGTCACTTTTATTATAAGTGTGCACCCAGTTTCCCTGAATGCTGACGCCATGATAATCTAGCGTATGGCTATGCCTTGGGGCGGCGTGGCCCGCCTCAATCTTCACAATCATCCCATAGTCGCCTTTGGTCCAATCGCCCCACAGCAGAGCAAAAGATAGCCCCGGACCGCCCACGACCCAGTCCAGGTCGTCGAAAGGCTTGCTGGTATGGTCCTGCGCCATGGCGGCGCCAGAGAACAGCAGAGCGGTCACTGCCGCGATGGTGGTGATGTAGTTTTTCCTCGATATCAGGCGCATTGAGTTCTCCATAATTACTGTTGGCGGCCGGAAATCCCGCCCCTTTGTTGATGGTCCGCTATGTAATCTATTCCTGATAGTCGAAAAACAGATGTTTTATCATAGGATTTATGCGCATATTGCATAAATGAGCGACCTTGCGAATTTACAGCTTTTCGTCCGGGTGGTTGAGCAGGGGAGCTTTTCCGCGGCAGCGCGGTTTCTCGGTGTCACGCCGTCTTCAGTCTCGCGACAGGTCTCGCAAATGGAGCAGGTGCTCGGCGCTCGGCTTTTTCACCGGACAACGCGCCGCCAAAGCCTGACAGAAACTGGCGAGATATATTTTCGTCACGCACGCCAGATCGTTGCCGATATTGAGGCCGCGCGTCAGGCCGTGCATCGTCTGACGGACACACCTTCGGGCAGCCTGCACATCACCGCCGAGGCAGACTCTGCGCTCGCTTTTATCGCACCGATCCTGCCTGATTTTCTTGACCGATATCCCGATATACAGCTGCGCCTTTCGATGAGTACAGGCCAGATGGATTTGATTTACAGTGGGATCGATCTCGCCATTCGGTTTGGCCATCTCGATGATTCCAGCCTCATTGCCCGCAAGATTGCCACAAGCCAGTCAGTGATATGCGCGAGCCCGACATATCTTACCAAGCACGGTACGCCGCGCCATCCGAGCGAGCTGGCCGCACATAGTTGCCTTTCGTTCCGCACCCATCCGGGCAAGAACCATTGGCGCTTTAAGTTACCCAAAAGCGAACTCGACGTACCGATCTCGGGTCGCCTCAACGCCAATAGTCTTGTGTTCTTACGTGACAGCGCCCTCGCTGGTTTAGGCATTATCATGGTCCCTGTGTGGATGGTTGGTGATGCCTTGAAACAGCGCCGTCTTGTTCCACTGCTAGAGGATTTCCCCCTGTCACCGCCAAGCACGCCAATCAATATCGTTTTTGCGCACAACAGGCATTTGGCCCCAAAGGTTCGCGCGTTTGTCGATTTCCTCACGGAACGGATGAAAAGCCTATAGGCATGTGCTGGTTCGTTAATTCTAATTTGGGGTGAAGGCATCGCTTAGAACAACGCACTCCAGCTCACTGGAATACATTATCCCGCGGCAGAAATTATGCTGGCTGTCACTCCTACCGCAAAAACGGCTCGTCAAAACTTCGCAGCTTCCTTGAATGCAGCGTGCCGGCTTTCAGCTCGTCGCGCAGAAGTTCGATGGCGCGGATGCCGATTTCCAGATGTTGGCTGACGCGCTCCTGGTAAAACGCATCCGCCATGCCCGGAAGCTTGATCTCTCCGTGAAGCGGCCGGTCGGAAACACATAGCAGCGTTCCATAAGGCACACGGTAGCGATAGCCGTTTGCAGCGATGGTCGCCGATTCCATATCGATGGCGATCGCGCGCGCCTGGTTGAGGCGCACTGCATTGCGCTCAAAGCGTAATTCCCAATTGCGATCGTCGGTGGTCACCACTGTGCCGGTGCGCAAATGTTCTTTCAACTGGCCATGGGCGATGCCGCTCACTTCCGATACCGCTTGCGTTAACGCCAGCTGGACTTCCGCCAGCGTCGGCAACGGCACGGACGGCGGCAACACGTCGTCCAGCACATTATCCTCGCGCAGATAAGCGTGGGCCAGAACATAATCGCCAAGCCGCTGGGTGCGGCGCAGGCCGCCGCAATGGCCGATCATCAACCACACTTGCGGGCGCAACACCGCCAGATGATCGGTGATGGTTTTAGCGTTTGAAGGCCCGACGCCAATGTTGACGATGGTGATGCCGTGCCCTTTGGCTTGCGTAAGATGATAGGCCGGCATTTGCGGCATCTTGCCCGCATCGCCGGTTGCTGGCGCGCCCTTGCGCGAAATCCGGCCATGCGGCTCGACCAGCGCATCGGCGCGGCCGGCCTCAACTTCTTTTTTGCCAAACGCGACAAACTCGTCAACATAACGCTGATAGTTTGTAAACAGAATAAAATCCTGAAAGTGCTCCGGGCTTGTGGCGGTATAATGTTGGATGCGGTGCAGCGAATAATCCACGCGCTCCGCGCCAAACAGTGAAATCGGCAATGTGCCGCTGCGCTTTAATACAAAGTGCCCGTCGACAATATCGTCATTGGTGGCGACAAGGTTGGGCGTGTGGAAATAATATTGCAGCGCGCTGCGCTGTTCCTGCGACAATGCGACGGTGGCCTTTTCAAGCACGAAGGCAAGCGGGATTGGCGCAAACGACCGCCCGACAAAAATCTTTGCCGCGTAGCGGCCCATAATCCGCTCAAGCTGGCCTTTTAGATATTCCGAAAACAGCGCCGGGCGCGTCATGGTGGCGCCATAAACGCTGGTGGACGCCACCCGGCCGAGCGCCAGCCTGGAGGTTTGAGACGCGCTCTCCGCCGGCACGACCGCGCATAAATATGGATAGGTTGGCGCCTCGCCCGGCTCCGGCGCCAGCTTGCCGGCGACATAAAGCTCGAAGCGTTCTTTTAGTTGCGCATGGGCCTCATCATAGAGCGTGATAAGGCGCGCAACCGCCTCCTCAGGTGTTTCACACGCAACGAGATCGCTGGCGGGAGCATCAACGGGCGGCGATATGGTCATCTCTTAGGTCCTTGGGCGTCTTGGTCAAAAGGGCAAGTCCGCCTGCATACACCCTTTTGAGGGGGCTGCGCCAGCACCATGGATATGCCGCCTAGAGCGTGTTCACAAAAAGTGTAGGCGGTTTTTGGGTTCGAACACGCGACCAGCAAAGAATCTAGACTGCGTTCCCGATTCGACAAAAGTGAACGCAGTCTAGCTTCCCAACCCCGGAACCATGGCGCGCAAATCTTCCAGCGCCTGACAGAGCCGGACAACCACCCGTTTTACCGGTGCGCGGCCGCTGATATTAACGCCGGTGATAGTGCGGCGGCCCTTCCACAAACTGTTGATCATCGGATGATCGCTGGCGGCGCAGGAATCCATCATCGCGAAGTCCGGATCGCTTAACAGCGCCTTGGTGTTTTCAATTTCAAGCAGCACACCCGGCGAATAACGCGCAAATTCCGGGTCGTAACAGGTTTTAAAAGAGCACCCGGAACCGGCGCCCCAGCCGACCAGCATCGCAATCGGGCGGCCGTCCAGGTCAAGCCGCATGAAGCGTAGTTTACCAGCCTCAAACGCGCCTTTGACAGCGGCGCGAAACCAGTCCGCATCCGCATAGTGGGAATTTAACGAGGTGCCGCGCTGGCCTTTCCAGCCCTTGCCTTCAAGCGCCAGAAATTCTTCTGTCCAACGCGCGCATTCTCTACCATCGGTTAGTGTACGGATTGATGGATTACCGCGCTCGCCGAGACGGTTGCGCTGCCTTTGCAGTTTTCCGGCTCTCTTTTTGCCCAGAACCGCTTCTGGAGTGGCCGCCGCATCACCTCCGGCGATCAACGCCGCGCGCGAAAATTCGCCGGCACTGTAGTGATGGCGCTGATCGTCATCAGCGGCGATGGCGACAGCGCGCGCTGCTGCGCCGGTCGACGCCAAATGCGGCAGCCGCAGCATCGCCTGACTGTGCGGGCCGTCACATAACAGCTCCATAAGCGCGGCCATCGCCGCTTTTTCATAACCGCGCCGGATCAGTGGCGCGCCGTAATAACAATGGCGGTGCATCCATGTCGCCCAATAGCGCAGCGGCAGCCTGGCATAGCCGCGCATCACCCGCATCGGCGCAAACCCAACAAGCTGTTCGCGCCCAGGCCCACGCCAGATGCAGGCAAGCTTGACCTTCGGGTCGGCAAAATGCTGCAACGCCGGCAACAGTGCCCAGGGCTCAAAAAACGGATTTTCTTCCGCCAGTTCATCACTCAAAGCCCGCCACGGCGCGATGATCGATGCGGCGTCATTAACGCTGATCAGCTCGCCGTGAAGCTTGGCGTGGTTAACCGGCCAGATCGCCCGGACGCTGAGCGGCGCGGCGAAATTGTGCCGGGTTGCGACATTTTCTGCATCATAGAACAACAACATAGGCCGGCGCCCCCGTAATTTCCGGCCTCAACAGTGATTATTCAGGCCGCACCAGACAGGTAATGCAGGAGGCGCGCCGAATGGGGGGGCTTGCTAAAGCTTATCAATCTCAGCGTCGCTCAGGGTCCTGGCTTCCTCGGCCAGCATGATCGGCACGCCGTCGCGGATCGGATAGGCAAGGCCCGCTTTCTTGCTTAACAGCTCCGCTTGCGCGCGATCATAGACCAGCACGCCGCCCGATTGCGGACACACCAGAATTTCTAACAGTCGCGGGTCGATTTCATCCGATTTTTCAATATCCGCCATAACGCTTATCCCTCCAAAACCGCTTTCATTGCAGCGGCCCGAACTCGCCCGGTTCATCAGCTGCGCCCGACATCTCCATCAGCGCCATCAGGATTTTCGCCCGGTCCGCAACCGTTATAGCCTCAAGCAACGCTTGCTTTTCATTCGGCGCGAACGGGCACCCCATCGACAGCGACGCCACCAGAGACTCAATCGGCGCCTCTTCGACGGCGTCCCAGTCAGTTTTTAGGCCTTCCGTATCAAGATAATCGCTCATGATTTCAACGAACGCCTCGCGGTCGACATCGGCTCCGGAGGCATCCTTATGCGCATCAATATCAAACGCGTCCCAGTCTATGCGCGCAGTGCGATAAGGCGCCTCGACGTCAATTTCCTCGATTAGCCGAAACCGCCGCACGCCGGTCAACGATACCAGATAGCGACCATCGCCGGATTCGCGAAAAGACGTGATCCGTCCTGCACAACCAACATGATAAAGCGCCGGCGCCATATCGTTTTTTTTCGGCAAGTCCCGCGGCTGGATCATGCCAATGGTCCGCGCGCCGCCAAGCACGTCGTCGATCATCTTCAGGTAACGCGGCTCAAAAATATTGAGCGGCAACTGACCGTCCGGAAGCAACAGCGCGCCGGAGAGTGGAAACAGCGCAATCGTTTGCGGCAGGGTGGCTTTTGATTTTGATATCGGTTGGCCGGTCATGGGACGCGTTAAGCCCTCCTGGCATTAAGAAAACAGGATTGAGGACAGCTGGCGGCGCGCCCGAATGGCGGCGGGATGCGCAACGCCGAGCGCTTCAAACACCGTCAGCAGTTTTTTGCGCGCGGCCGCATCGTTCCAGTCGCGGTCGCGCGCAATCACCGCCAGCAACTCGTCAATCGCCGGCTCCATCGAGCCGGCGGACAGATAGGCGCCGGCAAGCTCAAAGCGGGCGTCCAAATCATCGGGGCTAGCTTCGGCTTTTGCCTTCAGCGCCGCAATATCGGCGCCGCCAGGATTGTCTTCGGCCAGTGCAATCGAGGCTTTGATGCTCACAAACGCAGGCTCTTTTTGCGCTTCCGGCGGCGCCAGTTCGAGCGTTAGTTTTGCTTGTTCAATATCGCCCAGCGCCAGATGGCAGCGTGCGAGCCCGGCAATCGCGCGGGTGTTTGCGGCATCCGCTTGCGCAACCTGTCCGAACAGCTGCGCGGCGGCCGCGACATCGCCTTCTTCAAACGCCGCCTCGCCGGCGTTCAGGTAATCCTCCGACGGATCACTTTGCTCACCGGCTTCGCCGCCAAGCGCGGTCAAGCGCTCGATGAACGCTTTGATCTCGCTCTCTGGCAACGCGCCCTGAAAACCGTCCACCGGCCGGCCTTGATAAAATGCATAGACCGTCGGGATCGATTGAATGCGCAGCTGGCTCGCCAGCATCTGGTTTTTATCGATATCGACCTTCACCAGGTCGACCTTGCCGCCGGCGGCTTTCACTGCTTTTTCAAGCGCCGGCGCAAGTTGCTTGCACGGCCCGCACCAGTCGGCCCAGAAATCGACGACAATTGGCTTGGCCATAGATGCCGCCACGACGTCTTGCTCAAAGGTCTCAATCGTGGCGTCTTTAACCACCGCGTCCGGCGCGGCGGCAGCGCCCAGTATTTCGGTCATCTCGGCTCTCCGGGGCTTCGTTCCCAATAAATGAGGCCGCGCCCCGCCAAACGCAAGGCCAGTTTGCGCCCTCGCCTATGCATCCGTCTGTGCATCCGCCGCTAAAGGCGCGCAAAGCTCGATTAATCGGGGCTCAAAGCCGCAATGGCGGATGAATTTGAGCAAATCTTCGACCGCAATCCCGCTTGTGGCGGTGTTTTCAAGCGGGTGAAACCACACCCGGTCGAACTGTAAGAGCGCCCGGTCAAGCACCACTTCGCGGAGCGCCCGCGCCGTCTCGTTGATCAGCGCAAACGGCGTCACCGCGCCGGGGATGACGCCGAGCGTATCGCGCATCAGCTCAGGCTTGCCAAAAGACAGCCGGCCTTTTGAGCCAAGCGCCTTGCCAAGGCCAACCAGATCGACCGCCGTATCGCACCACGCCACCACCAGGTAGAGCGCGCCTTTCTTGTCTTTCAAAAACAAATTCTTGGAATGCCCGCCCGGCATGCCAACCTTGAGGTCGCGCCCTTCGTCAACGGTGAAAACCGGACGGTGCTCGACCGTCTGATAGTCGATGGCGAGCGCTTCGAATAACGAGAACAGGCCGGCTCTGGTTGCAGGCTCGGCAGTGGCGGCGGACATGGCGGGCTCTCCGGTGGTTTGCGCGAGTGTGCCCGATCCCGGTCTGCGAGAAAACACTTGCGCCCATCAGCGCGACGCGTACCTCCAGACCAGCACCCCGGCGCGCGCAATAGCGCTTGATTTTGCAAGCTCATTGCGCCATATCACGCCCCCTCCGCGGCAGGCAGCCGCAAAAACGGAGCGCGGGCGTAGCTCAGGGGTAGAGCGAAACCTTGCCAAGGTTTAGGTCGTGAGTTCGAATCTCATCGCCCGCTCCAGTTTTCCTAAGAAATACAAAAGATTGAGATTGTCCGCGACAGTGGAGTGCTTCGCCGGGGGAGCCGCTGGGGGAGCAAGTTGTGGCTTCCGGCTGTTATTTCAAGTTTCGTGGAAATTGGACTCGGATACGCATGGGAATCGACCTATTCAGCTCTGTTTTATTAATATCCACGGCTGCTTGATATGACTTCAATTGTTGCAATTCGGTGCACGGACGGTGTTGTCGTCGCCGCAGATAGCTCGGCTACCTTTGGTGACGGCAATCACATTCGTACAATCGAGCAGCCGACCGACAGGAAGATCGAAATAATCGGTGACAAGATCATTATCGCCGGAACAGGTTACGTTGGGCACCACCAACGGTTCACTGAGAAGATTAAGCAGCTGTGGGATGCCAACGCGTTCAAAAATATGGATGGACTTGAGTTTGCCAAAACGCTTGCTCGTGCTGGCCTTGAAGAATTCAGTGCTACTCACCCACACATACTCGAATACGCTGCCTTTGTGGCTTTCGACGACATGAAGTCAAAAACTCCAGTTCTTTGCGAGCTACCGAGAGGGGCTATGCATCCGTCTGTGCAGATGCCGCCAGCATTTCAACCCGAAATAAAAGACCCAAAGGACCATCTCTGGTTTGCGTCAGCTGGGAGTGGACAGCCAATAACTGACCCTTTTCTAGCACTGTTTCGTGAGGTGTTTTGGAAGGATGGGCCTCCAGATCTACAGGGTGGTAAATTCACCGCTCTCTGGGCGCTGAAGCATGCCTGCGATGTGAATCCTGGCGGTATTAAGGGGCCGATTAAGATGGCTGTGCTGGAACCGGCCAAAAATGGCCATATGGCGCGAAAACTTAACGATGATGACCAAGCTGAACTCGAGAACATGGTCTCTGACGCGACAGCTCATTTTGCTGGATTCAAGGACGTCCTTCTTGGGAAGGAAGACGCAGCCGATGTCCCGAAGCCTTAACCCTTGAAGATGCTGTTCGCTTTCATCTCGGGGTAAGCTTTATAGATAGAGCCGACGAGTTCAGCGAAAGTAAGTGACCGAACCCACTCTGATATGCGCCCAATGTAGTCGCGCATATTTGGCGCCAAGGTCTCAGCAAATGCCTGACCCACAGCCTGTCCTTCAGGCGTAAGAGTATATCGTCGCTCACCGCGAAGATGTGGGTTTTGGATTTCGACTAGTTCGGCTTGCTTCAACGCTTCCAGCTCATGATAGACTTCCTTGTCGAAAGGGCCGTAGTCATAAGCTTCAAAGCTAAATTGTCTGCCGCCAATCTGATTGGCAATGTTTTCATCAATCAAGAAGAAAAGTTTTTGCGCCTGTACCGGCGCAAATTTGCTGCCGGGTCGAGCAGCTAGGGCTCCGAGAACAACTTTTTGGCGCTGGGTGAGTTCAGCTTCCAAGTCTCGCCTCCTCGTTGATTCTTCTCGCTGATTCGCCTTGCTACCAGCATGCGGGTATGTTGGTAAAGGGCTACTTAAAGAACATAGGAAGAACGCGCAGAGATCGCAAGCCGTACCTCCTCAAGATGCGTCTCTTAACAAGAGGCCGCCATTGAGGCTGCTGAACTCTGCGTCATAGCGCGCCGCCCTTTCCGGCCCCATTCTGGCATACGTAGTAACCGAGTTATGTAACATGCGCATCATCGACCTCCTCGAAGTACGGAAGCGCGTCGTCTATTCCAAAAACCACATCTACCGGCTCATGCGCGCCGGAGAGTTCCCCCGTCAGGTGCGGCTGGGCCCAGCTCGCGTCGGATGGGTTGAGGACGAGATTGATGAATGGATTGAGCAGCGGGTCGCCGCGCGAACATGCCCCTTTAAAGCGGCCTAAAGCTTGCTTATAATCTACTTGTGCGGAACGTAAGACCTACGGAAGTCCATGTTTGTGGCAGTGGGCCGTGACTGATCGTGGAAGCCGACGCGCACCGGAGGCCCTTAGACGGCAGGGATGGGCCATAAAGCGAAACGTATGACCCTTCGCGCCGACGGAACCCAGAGCTGTAACAGCGCTGGCCGTCGGCTTTAGTTTTTCTAGACCTAACGCCACGCGCCAGCGCCTTTTAAAAGGTGACGTTGGCATGAGTATCGACCAACACATCCGCGCGTGCGTCCGCGATGAGATCAGGCGCACACTACCTAAGCTTCTGTCCGGTGACGGCGGAGGCTTTCTGACAACCGCACAGGTCAGCGACCTGACCGGGCTATCAGTCCCCTTCTTTGAAATTGGCCGCACCAAGGGTCACCTCGACCAGCCGACCCACTTCAAAATCGGCCGCAATGTGCGCTACCGCCGCGAAGACGTCTTGGCGTGGCTGGAGAAGCGACGGGGAGGCGCGCAATGACCTATAGAGAAGAGGCCCCCGCTGCTAACGAGGGCCAATCCAAGGAAAGTCTGCTAGGTGCAGCTTCAAATTTAGCGCTGAACGCCGACCCGGAAAAGGTTCGAGACTTCTTTACGCTATTCGGCGGCCCCTTTCATCTGTCCCGCGCAGGCGACTGGAGAACATGCACATTCGCCGACATCGACCTCGCAGTCGAGCGCGCCTGTGCGAACAACAATGCTGGGCGGTGCATATACTACATGGGCAACCAGCCGCGCAGCCCTCTGCGTAAACGGGCCTGCGAAAACGATATAAAAGTCTGCGTTGGTGCATGGCTGGACATTGATGATCCTGATTCTGACATTTTCGAAGAGCTTACGAACCGTCTCGACTGGGCACCCTTCTATGTCGCGTTCACAGGCGGCGGGTGGCAGGCCCATTGGCGCTTTGACAACCCAACAAGTGACACCGAAGATGCACGGGCCATCGGCTCCTGGCTGAGATCAGAGTTTGCTGACCTGTCTCCGGACTCTACTCATTCGGTCGAGCACCTATTTCGTTTGCCGGGAACGCGGAACCGAAAGGCCGAGCGCGACGACCGCATGTGCGAGGTCTTATTCGCCGATGCGGGCGCACGACTGCCGCTGGCCGAGGCCGGGCGCATCAAACCTACCC
Organism: Alphaproteobacteria bacterium; assembly: GCA_013151255.1. Classification (GTDB taxonomy): domain Bacteria; phylum Pseudomonadota; class Alphaproteobacteria; order Caulobacterales; family Parvularculaceae; genus Hyphococcus. The sequence goes on along the minus strand of JAADIQ010000117.1, from coordinate 55,560 downwards.
CGAGTGTTGTGGCCGCGCCGGTGGATTTCGACGACGAATTTGAGTTTTCCCTCCACGCTCTTTGGGAAGTGTTGCCACCGTGGGCGCTCCGCCTGCTGAACTCCTGCGTCCGAGACATCGAGACTGGAGAGGCCTATCCGTCACGCTCCGAACACGAGTGGGCGTTCATTGGCGCTTGCGTTCGTGATGGCATTGCTCCGCTGAGCGTCGTTCGCAACTGCCTCCTGCTGCCAGCGGGACAACAAGAAATCGACAAGGTGTCGCATCGCGCGCACTGGGCAAAGATCAGGGGGCGATACGTTCCCCGCCGGAATCCCACCCTTCATGTCGAGCGCCAGATAGCCTCCTTTCTAGCAAAGGAGTCCATTGATGGCTGAGCAAGAGAAGCCGAGCACATGGGACCTCGCCCGACAGTATGTCACCGAGCGCACGCTCATCCGGCATCAGGGCGAGTGGCTGCAATGGACGGGCCCAAAATGGACGGAGGAACATCGCGACCTGCTGCAGGCCGACATTGCAAGCTGGCTGGTCGCGAAGGGGAAAACGCCGCATGCATCGATCATCAGAGGCATAGAATACCACGCCATCTCACTTCGCGCACGTCGGCTGGGCAACCTTCCCGCATGGGACGGCGAGCCAATTGCAACGAATTTGCTTTCTTGCCAGAACGGCCTTGTTGATTTGGAAACAGGCAAAACCCATCAACACACGCCGCGCTTCGTCAACATAAATGCGGTTGACTACGACTACGATCCGAACGCGGATGACCCGACGGAGTGGCTGCGCTTTCTCGACAGCATATGGAGCGAAGATCCTGAGTGCATCGCGGCCTTGCAACGCATCTTCGGCTATCTACTCACGCCCGATACAAGTATGCAGCGCATGTTTCAACTGATGGGCCCACCGCGCTCTGGGAAGGGGACAATCGGCGATGTCATGGCCGAGGTGATCGGACGGGAAAACGTCTGCTCGCCTTCGCTGCAGAGCATCACCAGCGACTTCGCCCTTCAGCCCGCCATTGGCCGTCTCATGATGCTTCTGTCAGAGGCGCGACTTGACGGGCGCGGAACAAATCCAGCCGCAATCACGGACGTATTATTGCGGATCACCGGCGAGGACCACTTCACGGTCAACCGCAAATTCAAGGAGGCCTGGCAAGGTGTTCTCAGCACTCGGATCATCATCCAGACAAATGAGCCGTTAGAGCTGGCCGACGACACGGGTGCGCTTTTGAAACGACTGATTGTGCTTCCGATGACGCGCAGCTTCTACGGCAAGGAAGACCTTGGGCTGCGCGAGCATCTTCGCGCTGAGCGCGGGGCAATCCTCAAGTGGGCGATGAGCGGTTGGCGCAAGCTCCAAGAAGAAGGCGGCATGATCCGGCAGCCTGCTTCGGGTGAGCGCGTGCTGTCTGCGACTAGGGCCGCAGCTTCCCCTCTCACGGGATTTCTGGACGAGAAGTGTGAGATTGTTCAAAATGACACTTGCTACAAGGACACATTCTATGCCGCATACCGTAACTGGTGCGAAGACAATGGCTCACGCCCGATGGCAAAGAGCAAGCTGACACAGAAGCTAGAAGCCAACTACCCGATCCGGGCCGCCAAGGGAGCATGGATCGACAAGGCGAACGGCCGCCGAGAGCCACCAGTCTATCGCGGAGTGAAGCTTCGATATGTTGCCAATGGTGACGAGATTCCATTCTAAGGGTCCGGGCGCAAACCGGGACCCCGCCCTTCGCAACGCAGCGCTGTGCGCGAAACCCCACCTCAGTGCCAGGCCGGGGTCCGGGTCTAGCACCTCGGGGTCCGGCCGGGGGCTGAGGTGGGTCCGGGGATGGTCGCGCCCAAGTCACGGGGAACGAAGGGAATTCTCCCAAGGGTCCGGGGGGTCCGTGTTCTGTCCAACCTAGGCCAGATATCAAGTTATTAAGAGTAAGAAGCGCACAATTGCATGGTACACGGACCCCCCGGACCCCGCCCCGTTTTTGGGCCGGGCCGTCACCCCGCCTCCGCCCACACCGCCCGCCCCTCGCGCGAGGAAAAGTCATCGTGGTCAGCGATCAGCTCTATTGGGCAGTCCGCTCTCAGGCCATAATATCCGTGTGGAAACCGTATTCTACATAGATGAAGAGCGCGAGGTTCGTTCAGCCGATGACGTGGCCGCGTTGGGCCATGTGACGCGAGCCAACGTGACGCGGCTCATCCTCTCCCGTGACACCGCCACGCCTGCCGAGCTTTGGGCCGCCATGGTGGAAATTTCCGCGCTTCCCAAGCGGAGACCATCGGGCCGTCATCGGCACCGGCCGCTCCCATCGACTTCCATAATCCGCGTCCGCTGCTCACGCAATCCCAAGAAGGGTCGCTCCGCCGCAAGATGGCGCCTCTACCGCGATGGCATGACGCTAGGTGAATATATAGCCTCAGGCGGACGCCGCTCCGATGTCACTTGGGATATGGAGAAAGGCTTCGTGGAGGTCGAGGCTCCCCCACAGCTCCCCCAACACGATAGCGCGGCAACAGATGCCGACTAAACACTCCGGACACAGATCTTAGCGTTCACCCTTAATAGGGTTAGGGTACCGCATTAACAACAATTTAGACTTGACCTGTAAACGATATCTACACCCTAAGCCTTATGATTAAGGCGTGATGAAATCAACTTCGACCATAATTCTCGTCGTAGCGTTTGTCGCTTCCATCTGGTGTATCTTAAATTATCCGGGCTGGTCATTTATATTTGTGTTTGCTGGCTGGGCACTATTTCGCATAACCACAAACCGTAGGCCATCCGCCTCAGTGGATCGAAACGACGATGGGACGGAAAAACTGAGCGTATCCGTTACAGAAATACTCCTAGAATCTTTTTGGCTTGCGCTCTTTTTGGTTTTCGGTACATCATCCTTGATCGAATTGTTAGCGGGTTCTGCCGGAACAAGCGGCGCTTGCCTGGCGCGCTACTGCGGATAAGACGAGCGCACCCCAACTGATCAACGTTCTTATCGGGCCTTTGCAGTTGCGCGGAAGTATATTCAGCGCATGAAACTGACCGAAGATCGCAAACAGATATTCCTCACGGAGTTGGAACGCCACGGCGTAGTCACCTGGGCTGCGCGAGCAGCATCGCCCGGCTCGCAGCACGGCGCGATGAAGACCTTCCGCGACGAGCGAGATAGAAATCCCGGCTTCGCCGATGCATGGGACGAGGTGCAGGAGATTGCGCGCGGAGCCGTTGAGCGCGAACTTCACCGCCGCGCCGTGGAGGGCTGGAACGAGCCCGTCTTCTACCAGGGCGAGCAGGTCGGCGAGGTTCGGAAGTACTCTGATCGTCTGCTCGAACTGATGGCGCGCGGGCTGATCCCCGAGCGCTACCGCGAGAACTTTAAATTGGACGCCAGCGTTCGTCACGAGGACTCCGCTATTGATCGCGCCGTGCGGCAGCTTGCTGCCCAGTTGCGCGGACAGATGCGTCGGGAGCTTGACGATGAAGAGCGAGATTGAGCGGCGGGTGTGGCGCGAGGCGTTCACCGGCTTTTCAGACCATGAGCTGAGACGGCTCTACATAAGACGTGCGCGGTTGCACGGAACTCAACGGGAGAAGAACATTGCTAGGTGTTTTGAAAAAGGTGAATCACGACGAGGTCTTGCAACGGCTGCGCGATGAGCGCGAGCAGCTGATCGCCAAGATTAACGACGACGCCAGGCGGGCAACGGACCTCGCATTCGACGCTGAGTGCGGCGATGAGGATGCGAAGGCTCGGCAGGCCAGGCTTCTTGATAAGTGCGCGGAGGGTCGCGAACGCCTTTCACAAATTGCTGCGGCCATTGCCTCCGGCGAGAAGGCCGCAGCGGAGGCCGCTCGACGGGAGCAGGAGCGCCAGAGGGCGCAGCACGAACGACAGGCCGAGGCCTGCGCCACGAAGGTGGCTCGTTCCGCCGCGGACCTGATACGCGCCCTGCAGACGGTCGAGCAGCACTTCGCCGAGCTAGCAACCGACCGTGAGAAATTGCAGACCAAGGCGAGGGCGGCGGGACGCGAAGACCTCGTCCATGCCAGCAAGATCGCTACGCTACCATACGCACTCACCGGCGCGCTGAATCTCCACGCGCCGTTGCTCGCCCGCGCCATGGGCGTGACGCCTCCCGCTCGCAAGGAGGTGTCCGTCCTGGACGTGCTGGCTCGAGGAAAAGAGGTGAAGGAAGATGCGTGAACGAGGAAAGAGACGAATCATGCACGAGTTCAAGCTTGACGAGATATCGGCGGTGGACGCGCCCGCGCAAGCTGGCGCCCGCGCCACGATCATGAAGCACGACGGTGTGGTTGAGAATGAGCGCACTCGAGAAGAACAGCTGGAAGATTTGCGCACCAACCCCACCGCTCATGGCGCTGCGATGTTGAAGATCAGATGCGAGCGGGACTATGGTCGGCTGATGCAGAAGTCTGGCGACTGGCTGACGTCCGAAGAGTTCGCGAAAATAGACGCCGTTCAGCGCGAGGCTGATGCGTTGGCGTGTGCAGCAAGATGATGGACGCCTTCGAAAAACGCCTCGCCGAGTATCCGAACGAAGACCTCCGCGCCCTCGACGGGATTGTGAATCGCGTGCACGCCGAACGCGCGGGGCAGCATCCATTGGATTTACCCGGCACTCAGCTCTCGAATGAGCCTGACGATTTTTCTAACCAAGACTTTTTGATTCTCGCGGGCCTGCAGATTGGCGCTAATAATCTCGCGGTCTTTTCATCCCTCGCCGACACACGCCCGCACCCACACAATGTACCGCAAGAAGCGGGCATCGACTATTGGGCAGTCTTTACACTCTTAGGCTGGGGGCGGACAATTCGCCGTGGCCGTCTAACGAAGAATGGATGGACGGACATAATCAATGAATCAGAACCCTTCGTCCTGCCAGTCACAACAGAAGGCATCTTCGCACTCGCCTTCCTACGCACAGTCGGCAATATCACTGGGAAGTGCGTGCGGCTGCGTTGATGCGAGCATCAAGTACCCTCCGCAGGTAAGATAGATCGCCAGCTAACGGCGATTTTCACGTCCGTAGCTGAACTCAAAAATACCCGCTGGCTAAGGTCAAGAAGTAGCCCGTCCAGTGAGCGTCAAAATATGTTTTTGCATTCCGCCCCTGGTGTCCAGCACTTAAACAACCGTAGATATTTGCCGCCTCCACTGTTAGTTTGACTGTGGCATAGTAAAGCTGGCCAAATTTGCGCTACCCTATAGGAAGCACTATGTTTCCGAATGTCTTAGAGAGTTAAAGCGGGGAAGACGTATGGTTAAGCTGCTGTTGGTGCATGGCACCGGCGATCAGGAAACGATGGATGAAGAACGGGTGGCTTGCGCATCTTGCGCATCCACAAGATGCGAACAGCACTCCACCTCATCCTCAAAATGGTGGGAATCCGACGGAAGCTTTGTAGCAGAAGTCGCCGCAAAAACATCATCGACCATCTCTCCAGAATCAATCGTCTGGACTGGAAAGAACCTCGACTCCGCAAGAGGAGAGGGGGCAAGTCTGTTGGCGGATGCGATACTCAAAGCCGAAAAGTCAAAAGAGGGGTATGTGATTGTCGGGCATAGCCATGGGGGAAATATAATCTATTCCGCCCTAGCCAACATCACACTTGATGGAAAGAAGCTAGATCATCTGAAGGCATGGATAACTGTAGGAACACCTTTCTTACACAGCTACACGTCGGAAAAGCTTTTTGCAGGCAAATACGTCCGGAGGAGCTTTTTTATATCAGCCTTATTGCTTTTCTTGGTGCTGTTTAATCCTCTTCTTTATCGGTCTTTAAGTACGCACTTCGATCAATCGACTGCATTGAATGCATGGATATTAGTGTTGGGAATTGGGGGAATGCTTCTTCTGGCGCTTGGCCAGCATGCTCTGTTTCCGTATATGGTAATACGCGGTAGAAAGACTATTTATGAGGAGAAAAGACATAGACTCCGCCACATTATGGAACGTTGGTGTGGGTTTCTTCACCCCGAGGATGAGGCAATCATTGGCCTCGAAGCTGCTGAGTCTGCCAAGATAGATCTGTTCAGAGCGGGGTTTGGCGCATCACTTATTCGGGGGCTGGTTGTTGCCGTTATTTCCCTTCTGATTTTTATAGCTGGTATGGTGTCTCTTCTTATGAGGTTGGAAGTGACGGACGATGAAAGCAAAGAGTTTATCGCTGCAGTAGGGCGCATTCCAGGTGCAGCGATATTCGACACCATCTATCAATCAGCACTAGAGAATGCATCACATTTGCTAGCTTTTATAGGATCAGATCATCCGGTTTTTGTTGTTGGTTTATATGTGATATCTGTACTCATCTTCTGGGCGGTGCTGCTAGTTTTAGCGCCAATCACCCGACTAATAAGTAAAGCTTATATTGGCTCTCTCAACAAAATAGTAAGGGCTGCCGTTAGGCGCCAAGCCTTTGGTAGCGACATTCCTGATGTTACCTATCAATTCGTACATACGACCCCAGAGCAAGGGTATTCACATTATTCGTTGCCGGACAAAGCACAAGATGACCTCGTGAACCATGCTAAGGAACACGCTGCTGAAACGCTATCTAAGATGAGATCAGTTCTCGGATTGAACGATCGTGGTGCACAGGAAATTGAAGTTGCCAAGTTTTTCAAGACATTCTTGACCTGGAACGAACTCATACACACCAGCTACTTTAAGGTTTCGTCAAGCCGAGAATATCTTGTGAGAGGAGTTGCTAAGTTAGTGGATGAAGGTTTTAAGCGAGAACCTGATTAGATTGCGTAATGTATAACAAAGCGGCACTGCTGGGTGCCATAGGGCCAAAGTCTGTAACCGGCCGATTTCAAATATTTCGAGTGTTTATGAACAAAAACAAAAATACCGCATCCAGTGCGCGAAGATAAGCCCCAACCTTTGGCAGGTGGGGCGCTTTTGGACAACAGGCCGTAATCAGAACAACTCCAAGCTTTTACGCACGCAGTGGGGGAGCACCAGGGTAGCGAGCTTACCTATACCGGTCCCCTTGCTCTTCACAGTGAGCCCTGACGCGATCGATCCAAGGCTCATACCAAATCCAATGGCCGCGATAGTCTCCGACACCACCAAATTGCTTTCCCTCCGCTTTCGCACCCAGCGACTGCCAGAGTTTCGTGTGGTCCCCCATACCAAAATGTGGATAGCCACTTGCTCGCATAAACCGAACCACCTCGGAGGCTGTGTATCTCTTTCGCTCAACCTCTTTGAGAAGAACGCGGTTGACCGCCTCTGCCTCTTCAGAACCTCCACGTATGAATTCAATGGACGTGTCGGCGGCTGATGCACGTTGTTTTACGATAGGCACAAATGCTACCCGATAGCGGTAGGCCGTGTCCTTGTACTGTTCTTCGGACAGCGCTCGCTCAAATGAGTCAATGGATGCTTCAATGTGCTCCGGCAGTCTTGTCGCCTTCTTCAGCGCAGAACGTTGAGCCGTGTTAAAAGTCACGAATTGCAGGGCGATCGGCAAGCGACGTTCCAGGCCAAGATGATCTCCGAACCACTCCTTAATCGCATCATTGAAGTTGATGCAGCAAGCCTGCAACTTCGCGCTGAGAGCATCATCAATTTTGTTGGTGGAGCGGTGCTCAATTTCGTGTCGCAGCTTTAACAAGAATTCTATGTTGCGGCACACACCTGCAGAGGCAGGAGACCGTCCGTGGCGAAGGCAAGCGCCGAGCTCGAAATATTTTTCCGCCCCCTCTCTGGTTCGAACAACCTCTCCGCCCCTTCTATGACGATAGTCAATTCCCTCGCGCTTGAACCACGCGTGCAGCAAGTAAGTCCATGCGATTATGGCCGTAACGATGAACAGCTCAGACCTGAAAGTTGCGCCCGCACCGTTAAACGTGTGCACTGCGGCGATCATTGCCTCACGGGCCTTTACGAGGAGCTCGTCGTCTATAGGGCTGAGGCTTGTTTCCGCATCGTAATTGGGCCAGCAGGACAAAAACTCTCTGAGTTCTTCTTCTGACGCTGCGGCAACCGCGTGATGCCTTTGGCCATGTCGAATTTCGGCTATGCGCGCGTGGTTAACCGTTCTGGTGGGCCGCGTGAAGTACGCCTGAATGTCTTGGTCTCTGTAGTCGCCCGAGGCGATCATCGCTTTGACGACGGCTACCTCTGGTCTGTTGAGTCTGTTTCCACTCGTACGTCTGGCCATAATGAGATAATTCCAACCTCCGGCATAACTTTATTATTCGACTTCAGCATATTGTGAAAGATCAACCTTGCCCGCAACCTCAATAATGGCGGGTTCAATGTGCCGCCAAACGATCTCAATTATCTCTCGAAAACATGATCGCATGACCGAAAATTGAGCCTGTACTTGCGGCGGAATATTTGCGTCCAATTTTTCGATGTTTTGAATACGGGCGTCCATCAGTGGGTGACTGCATGGCTTCTGAATAAGGTCTGCGCCGCCCTTGCTCAATATCGCCTTCGTCCTGTCTATTAACTCAATGAAGCCGAACAACATGACTGCGCATGCACCAGATGACGCATAAGGGTTAGGGGGTGTCGCTTCAGTTCCAAAACGCATCGTGATGCCTCGCGCAAATAAATCTGCTTCGTATTCAATTTCAAAAAGGTCTGAAGTCGCAGCCGAAGAGTTTATCTGCCCGTGTTTTGCGACATGGTGACCGTATTCGTGGGCGATAGCGAATGTTTCAATTGCCTCTAAGATTCTGACGCGAGTCGAGGTTTCGATAATCGAAAAAGCGCCCCAGCCCAAGTTGCGTGGCGTCCATCCGTCGACTGCATAGTGGCTAAAGAGTAATGCCCAACAGGCGGCTAGATAGGGCTCCTCTTTAAGGCGGACGTCAACTTCTTTTGGATCATTTACGACCTGAGTGAAATTTCCTCTTGGGATGTGGCGTAAAGTCTTTGCCATCGCCTTACTAACTTGATTGCAGAAGGGAATGAACTGGTTGCTCACAGCGATGATGCTCGCTTCAGTCGTCATCACTTGAGCTTGAAATGCGTTGACCCCGTAGCATGGGAAAGCTCCAAACACGACACCGTCATGCGTGGGCGCTGTCACTTCGCCACATATGTTCTCTATGCGGTCAATAATGGACTTCAGAATGATATAACTACCAATGTCGTCGAATTCTGAGCGCGCAGGAGCCTCGGCGAGCAGCTGCATGTAGTCATCTACTGCACTATCGAGCCTATCAACCTCAAAGCCGTTGTTTCGTGCAATCTCCAGCAACTTAGGCCTGTTCTTTTTCGCCCACGCGAGATAACCATCTCTGCCAACGGTATCGAATCCCTGCTTTCGGGATTCGGCTTCTACGCGCTGCCGCCGGTACTCTTCAGCAATCTCAATGTTTTTCATTTTCAGTTACTCTTTATAGATTACAATGTAGGTCATTCCATCGTACACATACAAAAAGCAAATAATGCTTCGAGCATTTATCTCTTTGCGCTCATCTTCCGTACTTTCTGATTTCATCAGCAAGAATTTCGCCTACGGCCCCTTTGCTCTGTAGCAAATTCAACAGCGCATCTCCCTCTGGAATAGGTTTAGGCAATGTTTCTAAAAATGCCGCCAATTCCCCATAAGGGGCTATAAAATCACCCAATTGAAGAATTCGCAGAGTTCGCTCAGCCACACGAATCCAATAGTAGGCATCTTGTTGCAATACTGTTCCCGGGTCTGAAAGCACTTGGTCGCCATCGATGTCAACGTACATCCCGCGTTGTCGAAAGACCTCGATCTGACCGCGGATGGCGTTCATAAAAAAAAATTCGAACCCATCGAAATTCCACTAACGCAATTTTCAAAGAATCTCCGTCAAGCTCACGGAGATTGGCTAAAATAACATCGCCAGCTAATTGACGAAATTCTTCCGGTGGCGGCTTAGCAGCAAATTCCGCAAATGTTTTTACGCCCTCGGTGCCTTCTTTGAGCAGTTCCTGCATTCGCGGTGTTAGTTCTGGGGGCGGCAACCCATGCTTTTGGTAAACGGATGCGACGAGTACGAATGACGCTGTAACTTGTCGAAATTGGTGCCAACTAGGCGTCCATTTGGTTTTCTTAACTGACAGTTCTATGTGGTACCCTTTTCCAGCCTCTTCAAATGCGAGGATGGCCAAAGCCAACGCAGCGCCGGAACTGCCGCTATAGAGAAGTAGGCGCGCGTCATCTAGCAACCGCTTACAATTGGCGATGACTATAGAAAGTACATTTTTCGATATTGCTGGCATGCTGTGAAAATTGACTATTGCTCGCGCGCTCTGCTGGTTGCAGCCTGATTATCTCCATCAAATGCGCTGCGTACTGCATAAGCGCAGCGCTCTTCTCCTCAAGATAGTCGTGTTTGTTATACACTTTCTGAAGACCGGGACGGGCATGCCCTAGAACGGCATCACGGATCTCCTGCGGGAAGCCAAGGTTGGCCAGCCTAGTCTCGCAGGTCACACGCAAGTCGTGCCCACGAAACGGGACGAATTCTTCCTCCTCGCCCATGCGCGCCTGCATCTTCTCGTCCAGCCGGGCCTTGGCCTTTGAAAATCCGGATACCGGGATGCGCCCTCCGGTAGTCGAAAACAGGTAGTCTCCACAGTTCCAACGTGGAAGCCCTTCGAGGATGCTCCAGACGTCATGGGCCAGCGGCACAACATGGTCGCGCCCACCCTTGAAACGTCCTGCAGGGATTTCCAACGTCCGCTCCACCGAATTGATCTCTCCCCAAGTGGCATTGGCCCACTCGCACCGGCGCTGGCCAGTTAGAAGCAGAAGGCGATGCAAATCGCCGAAGGGATATCCCATCTCGCCCGCCGCGTACCAGACGTAGCGCACCTCATCGTCGGTCAGCGCGCGCCCTGCGTCCAAGTTCTGCTGCAGATCGCGCCGCTTGAGCCCGTGCACCGGGTTTGTTGCGACTATCTCCCTGTCCAGTGCCCAGTTGAAGAGACGAGACAGGTGTTTTCTCACTTCGCGGGCCGCGCCAACTCGTCCCGATTCAACAATCTCGTCCAACAGCTCGTGAACCTCCGCCCGCCTGATGTCGCGGATCGGCCGGTCGCCCCACCGCGACACAACATGGAGCCTGAGTACGCTGTCGGCGTTGCGCCAACTCTTCACATTGGGCTTGGCCTCGAGGTCAATGAATCGCTCTATCACGACGGCGACAGTGTTTGCGTGGCGCACTAGATTCTCTCGTCTGAGCCGGGTGCGTGGATCTTCGCCCTTTGAGACCTCCGCCAGCATCTTCATCGCTCGTTGTCTGGCCTCCGCGACGCTGACGACAGGCCATTGGCCGAGCGTCACGCGATGCTGCCTGCCCACCAGCGGCATCCCACTTCCGTTCACGCCGCCTTCTCCGGGAACCTTATAGACGACAGAGAACGACTTGCTCCCTGCCGGGCTCACGCGCAGCCCGAGACCACGTACGATTGAATCGCCGATCTCCATTCGCCCAGCCCTAGGCGGCGACATCTTTTCAATTCCAGTGTCAGTGAGTCTCTTCCGTGGCATCGCGAGGCCTCCTTTCGGGGAGCGCCGGGGTAGCAGAACGCCCAGTTACTCCGTGTACCGATATATTTGGCCTCGATACCTTAACTGTCAGAAGATGAAAAGCTTTTTGTAATCAGCGCGTTACTGGATGGGGCTGGGCGTGCCTCACAATTGCGAACTTGCCAAGGTTTAGGTCGTGAGTTCGAATCTCATCGCCCGCTCCAGTTTTTATAAGAAATAGCAATCACTGGCTTGAGGCCGGCAGCCTGAGCGAAAAGACCGCGCCTGGCCCGGTTGCGTTGCTGGAAACTTCCGCCTCGCCGCCATGGGCGCGGGCAATTGCGCGCACAACCGCAAGGCCGAGGCCCGATCCGCCTTCGCTGCGGGTGCGGGAGCTTTCGGCCCGCCACCAGCGGTCAAAGATGCGCTCGCGGTCGGCTTCAACAATGCCGGGCCCGTGGTCGATGACGCGAAGGCATGCGTCCTTCCCTTCCTGGCATGTCTCAACGCGAACATATTTTCCTGAACCCGCATAACGCTGAGCGTTCTGTAAAAGCGCGTTGAGCGCTTGGCGGATGCGCGCCGGGTCAGCCTCGGCGATTGCGGGCTCAAGCGCGTATTCTATCCGTATGCCATCTTTTTCTAAATCCGGCGCCAGGCTGGTGATTACCGTGCGGGCTTCCTTCGCCAAGTCTACGGCTTGCGTTTCTGGCGCATCGCGCCCAGCCGTCATTCTCGACAACGTGCCCAGATCATCAACAATACGGGCGAGCGTATCTACCTGCCCGATAAGCGCTTCAAGCATTTCCGGCGTCGGCTGGAAGGCGCCGTCGCCCAACCCTTGAAGGCGTCCGCGCAACACCGTTAAAGGCGTGCGCAACTCATGGGCGATCGCCGCGGCGGAATCGGTCATTTCCCGCTCGGCTTGCTGCAAAGACTGCGTCATTTGGTTGAAAGTTCGAAGGAGATTTCGGGCTTCAATCGATGCATATGGGTCGCTATCCACCTGGAAGTCCATATGGCCGTCCGCCACGCGTAAGGCAGCGTCGGTGACCGCTTCAATCGGCCGGCTAATGCGTTTGGAAACCACGATGCCGATAGCTATCGAGCACAACACTGCGAGCGATACGAACAGCAGGAGAAAGCCCAACTCTTTCGACGCATAGCCATCCGCCCAGGTGAGTGAAAACACCCCAACAAGGGTGGTTAAAGCGTCCGGATTAATCTCATCCCCCTTCAACAGGGCGATGAGGGTTTGCTTATTTTCTTCCGGAAGAGCGTCCATCCAGGTTTGCTCGACATAAAAATAAAACGCCAGCATGCCGATGATGAATATTGCCAGCGCCGTTACCGCCGTCAAAATCATCGACAGCGATAATTGTGTTCGCAGATGATGGGGCCCGCCGCTCATATTAGCGGTTCCAACCGGTAACCGACACTGCGCACCGCCTCCAGATAACCGGTTGCGCCAGCCGCATCCAGCTTACGGCGCGCATTGGAGACATGGCTGTCAATCGTGCGGTCCAGCGCCTCTCCCTCGGGAAGGCAGGCGTCCACAAGCTCGGTGCGCGTATAGGCGCGCTTGGGCGCCGCCGCCATATGAGCGATAAGCGAGAACTCTGTCTGGGTCAGCGTTACGGGTTGGCGATTGCGCCCTATACGAACAAAAACAGCATGCGCGCTTGGGTCGATGATCAACAGACCGACATTTAGCGGCCTTTCCGGGTTTGCCCGACTATTGATACGGCGAAGCACCGCCTTCACGCGCTCAACAACTTCCAGCGGGTTAAACGGCTTGATGACATAGTCATCGGCGCCAAGCCGCAGCGCTGAAATCTTTTCGATGTCTTCGGCCATCGCGGTGATCATGATCACCGGCGTGTCTGAGCGTTGGCGCACGGCGCGCAAAACCTCGACGCCGTCGCATTTTGGCATTTTCACATCGAGCAGGATAATGTCGGGCTTCAGATGCCGGTATTGGTCAAGCGCAACCACACCGTCGCGCGCCGTTGTTGTACGAAACCCTGCGCGCTCCAGATAGGCGGTTAAGATATCGGCAATCTCCGCCTCATCTTCAGCCACCAGAACCAGAGCATTATCTTCAGACATGATTGACCTTAATCTTCCTAGACTGCGTTCACTTTTTGTCGAATCGGGAACGCAGTCTAGATTCTTTAGTTGTCGCGTGTTCGAACCCAAAAACCGCCTACACTTTTTGTGAACACGCTCTAGATGCTCTGACAGTGCACCAGTTTGCCGGGCGAAACATCCAGGTTTTGTGGATTTTTCATGGAGACGCCGCAGAAGAACCGCCTCCATCATGGCTCCATAAAGGCTGCGCTGAAATCCCACCCTATTGCGACAGAAACAACCCTCAAGGCCGCGCCGGGCGGCCAGGTTTTTGAGGAGATACAACAATGAAACATGTTTCTATACTTACCGTCGCCATCGCCAGCTTGAGCGCGCTTTCCGCGCAGGCGCAAACAGCAAACCAGTTTGACGGCCTGGCGATCGGCCTGCAATCCGGCCTGCATCGCAATAAGGCCAATGTCACAGCGCCAGGCAATGTGACATTCACCGACAAACAGGACGGATATGCCTTGCGCGCCTTTGCGGGCTATGACCGGCAAGTGGCTGATAAGTTCGTTCTGGGCGGAGAGATTGGCATCTCTCGCGGCGGTCCTGAAACCAACGGCCAGTTGGGAACGGCTAATTTTTCTATTGACCCGGGGATGATGTTCGACGTTTCCGCACGGGCGGGAATTGTCGCCGCCGAGCGTGTTCTTGTTTATGGCCGGGTTGGTTATGCAAATTCCAAACCCGATTTCTCCGCCGCCAACAGCACCGCAACGCCTTCAACTTTCAGCCGTAACAAACGCGACGGCGGCATGCTTTACGGGGTCGGCGCTGAAGTCGCCCTCGCCGATTCTATCGGCATGCGCATCGAATATCGCCGGACAAAGTTTAGCGAGCTTAAAGTGCGGCAATTCCTCATCGGCGCTGTGGTGCGGTTTTAATCCCCTGCTTAACTAATCTCGCGCGCCCCGCACAGCATTAAGAGCAAGCACTGCTGTGCGGGTTGTCAAAACAATTCTGGAAAAGGCCGCTGTCATGAAAATGTTCAATCACTCACAATCCACTGAGGCGGGAAATGTTGCGCCGCTGCGGGGCTGGTTAATCCTGTTCTTTTTAGTCGTCTTAGTTTTCGGTTTGGCGAGCCTCAACGTGTCCGCCAAACCGCCCGCCGCAAGCGGCCACAGTCCGGCAGGCTATTGGCTGACAGACGACGGCGACGCCGCCGTAGCGTTTGCGCCATGCCGCGGCGACGCGGCTACGGTATGCGGCGTCATTCGCGCATTGCCGGGAATTCGCAAAGACCCCACGCTTGCCAACTACGCCAGCGAGCTGTGCGGCCTGCCGATCATTTGGGGCCTCACTTTCAACCCACGACGCAACCGATGGGTTGGCGGCTCTATCGTTGATCCGGAAACTGAAGAGGTCTTCTCCGTTACGGTTTGGGTCGAAGCCTCAATATTGAAAGTTCACGCCTATGAAGGCGTGGAGGCGTTTGGCGAAACTATTGTCTGGACGCCAACGCCAGCATCAGACTTTGGCTGTGAGGCAAAGTGAGCCTCACGCCCGCCAATGAGAATGGTGCGCCTGGCGCACGGCTTGAGGGGTTGGACCTCGCCCGATTTTTAGCGCTTGTCGGGATGGTGTTCGTCAACTTCAGGCTAGTCATGGGCGCGCAAGGGCAAGGCGCGCTTGAAGCCTTCGCCAGCGCATTGGAGGGCCGCGCCGCAGCTTTGTTCGTGGTGCTGGCGGGAGTTGGGCTTGGCTTGATGGCGAAACGCAAGCCCTGGCGAGACAGCGCGCTCACAATATTTAAACGAGCAATCTTTCTACTGATTGTTGGGCTGCTGAACACGACATTTTTTACGGCTGATATTTTGCACTACTATGCGGTCTATTTTCTTATCGCAATCTTCCTTCTAAGGGCCTCCAATGGCGTCTTGTTGCTTGTTATGGCCGGCCTGATAGCAGATTTCGCTATTATGGCTTTCGTGTTTGACTATGACGCCGGCTGGAACTGGGAAACGTTTGACTATTCAGGTTTCTGGACAATGCGCGGGTTTATTACAAACCTGTTCTTCAACGGCTGGCATCCGGTGGCGCCGTGGTTGGCGTTTGTTGTTTACGGGCTCATCCTTGCGCGCTTGTCGCTGCACAAACTCCGGACGCAAGCCTGGCTGTTGGCCGCAAGCCTCGCCCTATGGCTCACAGCAACCTATGCTTCATCCGTACTCGTCGGCTGGGCGCAACCGCTCGATAGGGACCTCGCCTATCTCCTCGGAACCGCCCCTATTCCACCGGGCCCGTTCTACATGCTAGCGGGCATGGGGGTTGCGGGCGCCGTCATCGCTCTATGTTTGATTTTAGCGGCGCCGCTCCGGGCCATCGGCATACTGATATTTTTCACTACACCAGGCCGCCAGACGCTGACGCTATACGTCGCCCATATCTATATCGGCATGGGGGCGCTTGAAATGTTAGGGTTCATCGGCAATCAGAGCCTTGAACGCGCCGCCGTGGCGTCAGTCCTGTTTTGTCTGGCGGCTGTGTTGTTTGCCTGGCGGTGGTCGAGGCGGTTTCGCCGCGGTCCCTTAGAAATTGTCATGCGGGCGGTGGTTGGGCGGCCGGAGACGCTGCCAATACGCGCATAGCCAGTGTCCGCTAAGGCAACGCTTGAAGGGCTATCCGGTGCGCCCTACTTGCATCTCGTCTAACGCATGCCCCATCATCGCTTTGCTGTAGTTCGAAAGTTTCAATACCAGTATATTACCACTCGTCAGGGGACGATGCTCGAACCCACCGCCAACCAGATCCAGCGCACGCGCTACTGTCCGCAGCGCCATTGGCATCTCAGATCCCGCGCTCGTCAAGTAGTTGCTGATTTTTGTTAGCGGCTCTGTATCCCGTTGGAAAGTTTCTTCGTCTAACATTTTGCCGTTATCTCGAAGCTCGATTTGAGCCACACCATCCTTGTTGCTGATATCAATCGCCACAGATGACACGCCTGAAGCCGGGTCATGATAATGCTTGGCGAGACTGTCGAACGCCGTTTTGAGTGCGTTGTCGTCCGTACGTATGACGCCGCCGCTCCCTTCCAGCCGCACATCAACATCCTCCGAAAGCAATTCGCTAAAATCATACGCAAGGTCGTCAATGGATGTTTCGTCAACGCTCAACCTTCCATCCAGGTCATCAAGACGATGATAGGCCAGAAGGTCGTTTATACTTTTGGTTAAGTTCGCGGTTGCACCTTTGATATAACGCGCACCCTCGATACCGTCGCTTATCGAAATTCTGTCATCGTCGCCATCAAGGCTGTTCATGACAATGTCTGAAAACCCGCTGATCTGATGAAGCGGCGTTTTTACAAAATGCACAAGCATGTTCATCGCTGCGAGCTTGCGCTCATTATCACGTCTTGCATCTTCCAGTAGAATATTAAGTTTGGTGTTTTGATGCTGAATAGTTTGTGACTTCAGAAAATCTACTCGCTGATAGCGCTGCAAAAGATAGGAGCCTGTAATGCAAATAAGGCCTACAAAAAGCAGGTTGACCGACTGCAGCACTGTGTCCCTGCTCCCATCGTGGCTGAAGGCGGCTATGACGAAAAAGGCCTGCGTCGAAATGATCACGGTTGACATGCTGATGAAACTTAGCCGCAGCAACAATGTGAATAGGATAAAGCCCTGTATCAGGGCTATATAATAAGTGTTCTCAAGCGAGGGTTGCGTATAGACAATCAAATTGATGGCCGCGCCCATTAATATGAGAACCGTTGCCGAAATAGGGTCGTGATATTTGCGGAATTTCTTAACCAAAAGGGACGACATCAACAACACGCTTATTGCGAACGTCACAAGCCTGATGGCCGCCACCCTGTCAGGGTTAACGGCATCTATGTAATCAGAAAAAATATAAGCGACAAAAAGAATGAGCCCAAGGCTGGCGCCGCCGACATTCGCGGCCAGGTTTCGGCCAAAGACAAAATCGCTAAACGCCGCCTCGGTTTCGCGCGAGGCAAAACAAGCACTCCAAAGGCCAATTTCCCCTCTTTTTGCCGTCTTCATTCCAAGGTCCCGCTATAAAAGCCTTATATATATGGCGGCATTTATTTAATGGTTAACGAAACCCGCTGATAGGCAGCGCAGCTCAGCCGCCACAACAAGGGAGCGACGCTCAGCTATTAAGGCGAATTCCACATCCGCGACACAACGTCTGCATGCGCTGTATAAATTTAAGTTTGTTATTGAAATTCGTTCACTTATCATGCTTTATTAACAAACCATTAACAAAATTTTTAACGGGCGCGAAATGTTTATAGAATTACGGAACCGCTTTGATCCAATACTAGAGCAATTCCTAGGCTCTCCTCCGATGAAGCATCTGGCCAGCGGAAAGCTGACCATTGATGAATATCGCTCCATATTAAAGCAGGTCTATTATTACGTTCGGGAAAACCCGCAGCTGCAAGCGCTTGCGACGGTTTATTTCCGTGGGCGTCAGCGTGATTTGGTCAAAAGCTTTTATCAGCATGCAGTGTCTGAAATCGGCCACGAACAGCTTGCGCTAAATGATTTCCAAACGCTTGGCGGCAAGGATACTAACATACCCCATAAAAACCCGCTGCCCGCCACTTCGGCGTTAACAGCTTATGCGTTTTATCAGATCTACAACCTCAACCCGCTCGGTTATATTGGCTATCTTTTCTTTCTTGAGTTTGTTCCTACTCAGGCAGGGCCGATTCTGGCCGAACAGTTCCGCGCCAGCGGCGTTAAAGATAATGCGTTAACGTTCTTGCGTGATCACATTGAAATTGATCAAGCGCATAATCGTCTCATGGAACGATACGTGGAGTTGCTGCTTCAAAATCCTGAGGATATGGATTGCGTCGAATATGCGATGAAAACTACCAGCCATCTTTATGAGCAAATGCTTTCCTCGGCGATTAAAGACGCCCACGAGCAAGTCGATACTGGCTGGAACTGGGAGGAGCTGAATGCAGACAACATCACTCCTGAGCACAGTGCCGTTAAAACCGCCTGAAGGAACGAAAATTTTCTATGCCTGAGTATAAGGTTTGTAAGTATCATGAAACTCCCCGCGAGCTGTTTAATTTTCGATACAAGATTTATGTCGAAGAATTAAAGCGGCACCAAACTTACGTTCAGCACGAGTTGGAGACCATTGAGGACCCGCTTGATCCGACAGGGTATCAGGGTATCGCAACGGAGAACGGCAAGATTATCGGTTGCGTCAGGTTAAACCTGGTGCACGAGGGCGGGGTTGCGTTCTATCGTAAATTTTATCAGATCGACCGTTTGCCGCCATCCGAGCAAATGACCGCGAGCGTCTGCACCCGTTACATGGTGACCCCGGAATATCGGCGAACGCGCGTGCCCCTAGAGCTTCTTAAGCTGATCTATCTGTTTGGCATAGAAAACGGATCGACGGCTTGCTACATGGATACCAACGAACCATACATGCCAATGTACTTAAAGTTCGGATACGAAGCATTATTCGAAAAAGAACACCCAGATTACGGCTTAGTCACGGTGATGCGTCTGCCCGTTTTGGATCTTGAGCATTTGCGGGCTACTCGCTCGCCCTTTGCGCCTATATGCGAACGCTTTTTGGCTAAAAAAGCCGAATCCGCATTGGTCTAGCCAGCACCATCAGGCCGCGTCTTCTCCCACAAGGATTTGGCGCTTGCCGGCATGGTTCGCGGACGAAATGACGCCTTCTTCTTCCATCTTTTCTATCAACGTCGCTGCACGATTATAGCCAATTTGCAGTCGCCGCTGAACGTAAGAGGTTGAGGCTTTTCTGTCGCGCAACACCACCGCCACCGCGCGATCGTAGAGCGCATCGCCTGACGACGTGTTGCCGCCAATATCGAAGCCGCCATCGTCGCTGTCACGCAATTCGGTGACCTCCTGGACATAGTCCGGCGCGCCCTGTTTTTTGAGAAACTTAACGATCTTTTCGACTTCGTTGTCCGAGACAAAAGCCCCATGAACGCGCCGCAGGCGTCCACCGCCGGCCATATACAACATGTCGCCCTGACCGAGCAGCTGCTCGGCGCCGGGCTCGCCAATAATCGTTCGCGAGTCGATTTTGGAAGTGACCTGGAACGACACGCGGGTCGGAAAGTTCGCCTTGATAGTGCCGGTGATAACATCAACCGAGGGGCGCTGTGTCGCCATGATAAGATGAATGCCGGCCGCGCGCGCCATCTGTGCGAGGCGCTGAACCATGCCTTCGATGTCCTTGCCGGCGACCATCATCAGGTCGGCGACCTCATCGATTACGACAACGATGAACGGCATATTTTCATAATCAAGCGTCTCGGTCTCATAGACCGGCTCGCCGGTTTCCTCGTCATAACCGGTATGGACCGTCCGCTTCAGGGTCTCGCCGCTTTCCTCCGCTTCGGCGACGCGCTCATTGAACCCGGCGATGTTGCGTACGCCAACCTTTGACATCCGGCGGTAGCGCTCTTCCATTTCCCGCACTGTCCACTTTAGCGCGACAACCGCTTTTCTCGGATCGGTGACTACGGGTGACAGAAGATGCGGGATATCTTCGTAGACAGATAATTCGAGCATTTTCGGGTCGATCAGGATGAGTTTGCACTGATCGGGCGCCATGCGGTAAATCAGCGACAAAATCATCGTATTGATGCCAACCGATTTGCCCGAACCCGTCGTTCCGGCAATCAGAAGGTGGGGCATGCGCGCCAAATCGACAAATACCGGCTCGCCGCCAATGCCTTTGCCGAGCGCAATCGTTAAATCACCGCCGGAACTTTCATATTCGCCAGCGCCCAGAAGCTCGCGCAGGAACACCATTTCGCGGTCGTGGTTGGGCAATTCAATGCCAATGACATTGCGCCCGGGAACCACCGCGACGCGGCATGCAATCGCACTCATCGAGCGGGCGATATCATCGGCAAGCCCTATAACCCGAGACGATTTCACCCCCGCAGCAGGCTCCAGCTCATAAAGCGTCACCACCGGGCCGGGGCGGACATTGATGATTTCACCGCGCACGCCAAAATCCGACAGCACGTTTTCCAGCATTCGTGCATTCTGTTCGAGCGCCTCGTCAGAGATAACGGCGCGATTGGGGTGGTGCGGTTTGACCAGAAGGTTGAGCGGCGGCAGCTCATAGTCGCCGGCGGAAAACACCGGCAGAACCGGTTGCCTTTCGCGGCGTTCACGCTTGCTTTCTTGTTCTTTAAGTCGCTTACGGATTATTTTGCGTTTGCTGGACAACGCCGCGCCAGCATCGTCTTCATCAAAGGCGGCCTCATCTTCATCACCAAAGTCTTCGTCCTCGTCCACCTTGCCTTTCAACGCATCAAGCCGGTCGGACACAAAGCCCGTGACCGCAAGATAGGCGTCTTCAAGCGCCCAATAGGCCTCCATGAACCGCTCGCGGGTGAGGCCGCAATGGATCGCATAAGCAATAACCGCAATGAAGGCGAAGACGCCTGCGGAAACGACGCCCAGAAAAGGCAGGCCTACCGGGGCCAGGAGTGCGGTTATACCCGCCAGCCACAAGTCGCCGATAAACCCGCCGGGACCGGCGACAAACGGCCAAATCGCCGGCGGCGGCGCAACAGAAAGGGCGGCAGATGCGGCCAAGAGGGCGATCGGCAGGCTTATCAACCGTCGCCAAAAGCGCGGCGGGATATCTTCCGGCGCGCCGTGAAGCAGCGCCGAGCCTCCCCATATGCCCAACGGCGCAATCAACAGGAACGCCGCCGCCCCAAAAGTCTGAAACAAAAGGTCAGCAAGGCTGGACCCGGCCATGCCGGCAAGGTTCTGCACCGGCGCGGGCGTTGCGGTATTAAAACTCGGATCACTGATTGAGAATGTCGCCAGCGCTACCGCCAGCAAGACGCCAAGCAATATCATGGAAAGCCCGCCCGCGCGCATCAGCACATTGCGGGCAAAGCTGCGCAGGCTGGCGACCAGTTCGGCAAATTGGTCGCGATTGCGTGCGGATCGACGGGAAAGGTTTCTGCGATGTTTTGACATAAGACGGGTACGGAGCGCTAGTGTTGAGGATATAGTAGGAGAACTTAAGGGAATATTGACATGGCGGGCGCGAAAAAGGGTTAACGGCTATTAACCAATAGTAGCATTTAATCGCTTATTCGGGCCTCGCCTACGCCGCCGCTCACATCTTCATCGCTGCGCAAGCGAACGCCGAGAGAATATTTCAGCGCCATCCAGAATAGTGCGCTCAAGGAAAAGGCGAAAACCGCGATCGCGCCCGCGCCAATAAGCTGTCCGAGGAGTGAGACGTCCGGATTGTACCAGGGCGTGATCATCATCGCCCAGAAGCCGCATAAAAGATGGGCCGGAATGACAAAACCGGCGTCATCTATGCGAAACCTGTCGAGAAAAGGCGGCGCGACGGTGACAATCACCCCGCCAACCGCGCCAACCATCGCCGCCTGCCACAGCGCCGGATGCATAGGGTCGGCAGAAACCGCAACCAGCCCGGCAATCACCGCATTGATGACGGTGACCAGCCCGGCGCGATGGTAAACAATTTGCGTGAGAAACAGCGCCGCCAACACCGCACCGGCGACCGCAACCACCACATTGGCTGAAATGACACCGAGGGAAATCGCCGGTTCAATCGATGAAAACGATCCTAATTTACCCGCCAGAATAACAATCCACGCCGTCAGAATGAACCCGGCCGCAAAAGCTGAGAGCGGCAGCGCGGTTGACGCCGCCGGCCGCGGGCCGTCCTCATGATAGCGCCCCGGCCGCGGGCCTATAACCAACGCGCCGGCCAGCGCGGCCGCACCACCGGTCATGTGAATAACCGCCGCACCGCCAAAATCCACCGTCCGCCAAACTTCAGCGAAATAGCCCCCGCCCCACACCCAGGCAGCGGTAATCGGATAGATAAGGCCAGCCATAGCGGCGGCAAATAAAATGAACGGCCAGGTTTTAACCCGCTCCGACACGGCGCTGGAAACAATCGCCGCCGGGATTACCGCCAGGCCCATCTGGAAAAACCACACCGAGCCCGACGCCCGCCCAACCGCCATCGGGTCAACATCATTGGGCCGCCACGGCTCAAACGCGCCAAGAAACCCGCCAGCCTCAACCATGTGAATGAGATTATAGCCGACCAGCCAGAACGAAAACGCGCCGACGCCTATGAGGCCAATGGTCCGTAGGCAGACCGCTGGCGCATGTTGGGTGCGGGCAAGGCCGACATCGCGCAGCCCCAGGCCAAACACAAATAAAACCGCCGCAAGGCCGGCAAACACAAACAGCGCGGTGTCGAGAAGATAGCGGGTCTCGTCGCTGGCGGTGGTGATATCTTGCGCCAGCGCCGTCCCGCCGGCGATGAGCGTAGCCGCTATTGCTATGATCCAAGCCGATTTGCGCATCGTCAAACTCCGCCGTGTGTTGTTCTGCTGCTTTCTATGCCGCGCTTTTCGCCGCAGCTGCAAGCGCCAAGCTGGACGCGGGGAGCTTAACGCGCGATCCTTGGCCAGTTATGGCTGAAACCTTTCAATTTGATATTGCTATTGTCGGCGGCGGGCTGGCCGGCGGCCTTGGCGCGCTCGCCCTGGCGCGGCAGGGCTTTGGCGTTGCGGTAATTGACGCGGCCGACCCGGCGGCGATGCGCAATGCCGCGTTTGATGGCCGCACCACGGCGATATCCTACGCCACCGCGCGGGTGTTCAAGCGGCTTGGCCTGTGGGACCGGATTGCGCCCGGGGCTGAGGCGATCCGCGATATTCTGGTCACCGACGGGCGCGCAAAATCCCGGTTTGACGACGGCGCGGTGTCGATGTTTGCGCTGCATTTCGACAGCCGCGAGCTTGACGAGGAAACCCCGCTCGGCTGGATCGTCGAGAACACGCTGCTGCGCGAGGTTTTGCTTGATGCGGTCGCCGCCGAGACAGAGATTACGCTTTTTGCGCCGGCGCGGCGCACAGGAACGGTCTATGGCCCGGCCGAAGCGACAGTGACGCTGGAGGACGGCCGCGCCATCAATGCGAGCCTGGTTGTGGCGGCGGATGGACGGTTTTCAGCCCTGCGTGCAGAGGCCAATATCAAGGTCAATCAGTGGCGCTACAAACAGGCCGGCATCGTCGTCACCGTCGCCCATGAGCGCCCGCATGAAGGCGTTGCGCAGGAGTTCTTTTTGCCGTCGGGCCCGTTTGCGATTTTGCCTTTAACCAACAATAGATCGTCGCTGGTCTGGACTGAGCGCGAGGACGCCGCTGCGGCCTATCTGGCGCTCAGCGATGAAGACTTCGTCCGTGAGATTGAAAACCGCTTTGGCGATTATCTCGGCGCGTTGTCGCTGGCGGGCCCGCGCTGGTCCTACCCGTTGGCGTTTCACTTATCCCAAAGCTTCATCGCCCCGCGTCTGGCGCTGATTGGCGATGCGGCCCGCGCGGTCCACCCGATTGCCGGGCAGGGCTATAATTTCGGCGTCAAAGATATCGCCGCGCTTGCCGACGTGTTGCGCGATGCGCGCGATGTTGGGCTCGACATCGGTTCGCTCAGCATTTTGCAAAACTATCAGCGCTGGCGCCGGTTTGATTCTACATCGCTGGCACTCGGCATGGATTTGCTAAATCGTCTGTTCTCGAATGATTTCGGGCCGTTGCGCCTCGCCCGCGATGTTGGCATCGGCATGGTCGGAAAAATCGCGCCTTTGCGAAAAATCCTGATGCGCCAGGCCGGCGCCGATTTAGGAACGCTGCCGAGTTTGATGGCAAGGGAGAGCTAGGGCTCAAGATCAGTGGTAGGCAACAGACGCTATTACATCAAAGTAAAGAGGTGCGACGTGATGAACGCATAAACACACGGCGGCACGCATGATTCCCGGCCATGTGTTCCAAAACAATACCAGCCAAATCCTAACGTCTTACATTGATCCAGACGGAGTTGCCTTTGCGTAGGCCCCTCTCCCGTGTCATCAGGTGCAATCGATAGCTTCCATCAGGAACATCATCCGGAATTTTCACCCAAACTTCATCAACACCGTAGCGGACGATTTCGAGATCATATTGAGCGGCGGTTGATGATAGCCGGGCAATTTTGTTGCCCTCCAAGCCAAAGTTTCCAACAATTGAAACAACCTGACCGGGCCTACGAGTAGAACCGCCAAGTATTTTATCTATCCTAGGCAAAAAGGGCTGGTCACTAAAACTCCACTCAACCTCAACGCTGCTGCGCGACCCAGTATCGTCGCCAATCTTGAATCGAAGGCCGCTTGGGTCGCCAAGCGGCACATTGTCTCCAGGCCGCGGTGATAAATCCGCTACGCCCTGATAGGCGCTTGTCGGATTAACGTTGCGTGGATACCAGTTGATGTCGGCCCTACCGTGTTCTTCGCGCCAATAGGGCGTAAGACCGCGGCATTGCTCCAAGGCGCTGACGATCCACAATGCTTGTCCGACGCCGCTGTTCCACGTTCGACTTGTTGGCGTCGTGTCGGATGGGTTGCAACCTGACTGGTCTTCCATAACGAGTTCGGGTGGATTGGGCGGCGACTCAAATGGACCGTTGGTTTCTCCCGGGATCAGAGGATCACCCATACGGGCATACCATAGGGCCACCCCCGTATCTGCTACATCGGTATCATAGTTGGCGCCCATGGCTGCGCTTCGATATTCCATAAGGAACATTTCAAAGTCCTGCCACACAGAACTGTAGGGTCGGTTAAAGTCATGAAATAGGATTGGTTGATATGTGTTCCGCACAGGAACTGATAGGTTCGCGGAAGACGGCGGAATGAAGGGGGATATAGCCTCAAGGCGTGGACTAACCCAACCCAAACGCATCTTGTGCCATGGGTCAAGATGGATTGGTTTATGATCAGCCGAAACGCTGGCCGACATCAAACTCGACCCACCACTGCCCGATCCATAAATGTCGTTATCAACACCAGTACCCAGAGCATGCATTAATTCATGTGCAATAACTTGAATACCGCTTGATTCCGGCAGGTAGGGCGTATTGGCCTGAAGCGTTAACCCGCCCGGTAAATTAACAGTAATCGTAAATGCCTGCCCCGCATTCGCACCTGGTAAATCATACGCATAAAATACGATAACGCTCAATTCGTATTGGTCGACCGTGTTATCGCCGTTGCGGTCATAACGGCGAAAGGAAAATCCGGACGCCGCGGCTTGCCTCACCGCCGCTGAAACCAAGGTGGCGCGACTCGACTCCACAACGCCAGCCGGCGCTATGATAGAATTTGCAACCGTTACAGGGCCAACAACACCCGCACGAGACCACGTAAACTTGCCTTGCGACATTTCTCGAAAGTAGGAAGTGATACTCCCCACATTTGGTCCATCGTCTGTATCAGTTCCAAATATCAGCTCTTCGTAATAGTCCGTGCTGCGATCCATTTGGACCGCTGGCGATTGCGCCAGCAGCACCAATAATGGTCTGGTCCCGCTAATCTCTCCTGTGCGGCCCACCGCTCTCGGCGCAACCAACGCCGCACCCACACCGAATTTTTTCGCAACACCGTTGGCAATTGTCCGTATATTGAAGTCGTGCACCTCATAGGGGCTGACAATATACCCCTCGTTGCGATAAAGCCGATAGTCAGGATTGGACGTTTTGCCAACCTCCCCGACCCAAGTCGTATGCGCTGCGGCGAAGTTGTCTTCGCGTGACGGGCTCCAGTGACTCTGAAGTGGTAGGGTGCCTGCTAGCGGGCGATTATAAATATAACCTTCCAAACGCCCAAGTCGATAGTTAGGGTCACGGCTATTGTCACTTGCATTGCGCGGGCGCCAGGTTGGGTTGCTCGATAAGAAGTTATCGCCCCTTTGTGGGTTATACCAACTATATAATGGAACAGTATCTGGCGGTGCTGACCCGCGTGTAGGCGCGAGAATATACCCCAATACACCAACAAATCTGTAATCAGGCGATTGCGTATCACCAGGTTGTCCAGCCCATGCAGGGTCTGCGGTTGTGAAATTGTCGCCACGCGAGGGGCTGTACCAATGATAAAGCGGAATAAGTTCGGGAGTTGTAGGTTGCGCCGAGGCGTGTTCCGCCACCAATATTCCGACAATCGCGCTAACGATGAAAAACAAAGCTTTATCAGCTCTTAAAAATCGAGTTTTTCGCATGTGATATCTCCCGCCAATACCCTCATCCAAGTTTTATTAATTGAAATACTAAACGACAAAAGCAGTTATGCAAACCATCAAGCATTGTTGCTGAAGCATGGCGGCAAGCACGCCCAAGCCTACCCCCTTAGCACCAGTTCCCCAGCTCTAGCCTCCACGCTTTCTATTCTCGACAGGAAGCTCATCCCCAACAGGTTTACCGCAAGCTGGTTGTCGGGGAGGATGAAGGCTTTGACGCCTTCGACGCGGATGCCGTTTATCTCAATTTCATCAAGGGTGACGAAGGCCGCTTTGGTCTCGCCATTGGCAGTGCGGACCGGGTAGTTATAGTCTGTATGCGATGTATAAATCCCGGCTTCGCGCGCATCGGAATCGCGCAACGCCACATAACTGGCGCCGGTATCAACCAGAAACTTTGCGCTGCGTCGATTGACTTCAGCGTTGACATAAAACTGGTGGTCGCGCGAGGCGGTGATGCGCACTTCGCGGGCCCAGCGATTATTTGTTGGCGCTGGCGTTGTCACCGACGCGAGGTTGCGCGTCTGCGGTTCTGGCGCGGCCCTGTCGAGATAGCCCACGCCGAAGACAGCGCTGGCGATCAATACTCCGGCAGTGATAATTTCTGTGCGCATGCTGGCCCCTGAAACTGGAGCCCACTTTGACAGGCCATGGTTTCAGGAAGGTCTTTGAGGTCGTTCGAATTCTATGCTTTCTGCGCTTTGTTGAGCCCTAAAACATCGCGCATGGAATATAGCCCGGGCGGTTTGCCAATCGCCCATTGCGCCGCCGCGACGGCGCCTTTGGCGAACAGGCCGCGGTCTATCGCACTGTGGGACAGCGTAATTACCTCTTGCGCGCCGGCAAAATGGACCGAATGCTCGCCGATAATGCCGCCGCCGCGTGAGACCGAAAACCCGATATCGCCGACTTTACGCTTTCCGGCCCTTGGCCCGTCAATGCCGGCGGCTTTGTCCTCCAGCCGGACGCCGCGCCCGCGCGCCGCCGCTGCGCCCAGCATCAGCGCCGTGCCGGAGGGCGCATCGACCTTAGCGCCATGATGCGCCTCGGTTATTTCGATGTCGTAAGCATCCCCCAGCGCCTGGGCGGCGTCTTCCACCAGCGCCATCAGCAGGTTGACGCCAACGCTCATATTGCCGGATTTAACGATCGCAATTGTCTCCGCCAGCGTCGCGATTTCAGCGTTTTCTTCAGCGGAAAACCCGGTGGCGCCGATGATATGGGCGGCGCCCGCCGCAGCGGCTGCCTTGGCGTGGGCGATGCTGGCCTTCGGCGTGGTAAAATCGATCAGCGCGGCGGCGTCTTTCAGGCCGCTGGCGTCTTCTTCAATCTTCAACCCGATTGCGTCGAGCCCGGCGAGAACGCCGATATCTTTACCGACAGCCGGCCCGCCCGGACGCTCAAACCCGCCCGCCAACATCACGCCGGGCGTGCGCAGCAATTCGGCGACGACATTTCTGCCCATGCGCCCGCCGGCGCCGGCGACAAGGATGGATGATTTGGGCATTCGTTCGGTCTCTTTTTCGCAGTGCTTTAGCGGTAGCGCATCCGGCTTAAAGCGCAACCTCCATATTGATAAGACGGCTGGCGGCGCGGGGGGTCTTTTGCCAGCCTTGCGCAAGATAAAACCGGATTGCGCGCGCATTGCCCGGCGTTACGTTGAGCCGCGCCCGCGATGCGCCAGCGCGACCAAGCGTGCAGCGCGCATAATCATCGAGCAGCCCGCCAAAGCCGCGTCCGCGGCGCTCCGGAACTATATAGAAATGATGCACATGACCGAGCGCTTTACGCCGGCTGATCCCAAGCACGGTCAGGCCGATTGCCGCGCCTTCTTCGATAAGTAGGACGGCAAAACCCGGATCAGCGCCGATGCAGGCGGCAATCCATAGCGGGAATTTCTCTCCGTATGCGCCGTAATCGCGCCGGAACTCAGCATCGCTGCCAAGGCTTTCGCAATAAAGGTCGCGGGCGAACGCAATCAGCAGCGACGCATCGCCTTGCGGACAGGCCGGGCGAAACGCCAGGGTTTTTGCATATTTATGGCCAGCGTCATCGGGCATGGGTTCAATATAGGCGCAAGCGCCGGCCTTTACGACCCGCGCGGAACCGCAACGCCGTAACGATGGGCGAAATATTTGCCGATGTCGCGGGCGTTATCGAGGAAGCTGTGCCCGTTCGCGGTTTTGACATACGTATCCGCGCCCGCATCAACGCCTTGCGCCAAAACCAGTGTCGGGCAGTTCTGATGCTCCTCGCCCAGCATATCGACCATCTCCGCGCGCGGCCGCGCAATAGGTTGATAGCGAATATCGAGCCCGTGAAGGATCGCCGGAAAGTAATTTAAAACACCCCAAATCTCGGCGCATTCCGGACAATATTCGCGGCGGTCATTATCTTCAAAGCCGGGCGCAAGCAGGAAAATTATATCGCGGCTCATCCGTATTTCGCACCCCAGTCTCGCATCGCGCCGATGATGGCGGCCATCTTCTTGCCCTTCGCCGTCAACACATAGTCCGCACGCGGTGGATGCGTTTCATAAATTTTTCGCGCCACGACGCCACTTTCCTCGAGCATTTTAAGCCGGTTTGAAAGCGTTGCCGGGGTGATGCCGTCGAGCCCGTCGGAGAAGTCCTGAAACCGCCGCCGGTCATTGTCCAATAACTCGCGGATAATCTGCGCCGTCCAACGCGATCCGAGGATCATCGCCGTGCGGGCAATCGGACATTTGGGCAGCTGCTCGCTCATCGGGACAGTTTAGTCAGGCCGCTTGCCTTTGGCTAGTAACTATGTTTTTTATAGTTCCTTCAAAAAAGGGAGTTGAGGCATGTCAATCGAATTACAGGCGTTGTTCGGCGTGGTGGTTATTTTGCTGGTGCTGCTATCGGTTCAGGGCGGGTTGGTCCCGGCGACCCATGGCCTTAAATGGGGCCTCGGGCCCAGAGACGAGCCTCGCGATCCGTCCGTTCTGCAGGGGCGGATGGCCCGCATCATCGCCAACCACCTCGAAGGCATGGCGCTGTTTGTTCCGCTGGTGTTGATCGCCCATCTCATCGGTCTGTCGACGCCGCTCACCCAATGGGGGGCGATCCTGTTCGTCGGCGGTCGTGTCGCGTTCTCGGTTGTTTATTTCCTCGGCATCCCAGTGTTGCGCTCGGCGATGTGGGGCGTTGCAACCACGGGTACGCTGATGGTCGGGTTTGAGCTTGTTCGCGTCGGGTTTTAGAGCCCAGGTTGGAAACATTTATTCTACTGGTTCCAAATTCCGATGCACGTCAGCGCCCATACGGTTTTCCACCTTTGGGCGAATTTTCGAGGGGGCCGTGGAAAACCAATGTGAATCAGGTGGTTATACTTACCGGCCCTCAGTCACATCACCCCAAAAGTTCCTCGCCCGCTGGAAGAAGTTCTGGCTTTGCGGGCAGCAGTCTTCGCCGCCGCCGGCTTCGCAGAATTGCTTGAGCAATTGTTTCTGCTCGGGATTGAGGCCGGTCGGGGTTTCGACCTGAACCTCGACATAGAGATCACCGCGGGCTTTTGAATTTAGTTGCGTCATGCCGCGCCCGCGCACGCGGAAGCGCTTGCCGGTCTGGGCGCCTTCGGGCACGGAAATTTTAACCCGGCCGCCATCGATGGTCGGGGTCTCAAACTCGCCGCCAAGCGCGGCGGTGGTCATCGGGATCGGGAACGCACAATAAAGATCGGGGCCGTCGCGTTCGAACAGATCGTGTTCTTTAACGCCGACAAAGATGTATAAATCCCCCTCCGGTCCGCCGCGCGGGCCGGCCTCGCCCTCGCCGGAAAGGCGGATGCGGGTGCCATCTTCAATCCCGGCCGGAATATCAACCGACAGCTCGCGCTGACGGCGCACACGGCCCTGGCCGGAACAGTCCGAGCACGGATCAGAGATCATCCGCCCCTCGCCGTTGCAATGCGGGCAGGTGCGCTCGATGGTGAAAAACCCCTGCTGAATGCGGACCCGCCCGGCGCCTTTGCAGGTTTTGCACACCACCGGCCCGGAACCAGGCGCCGCGCCAGAGCCTTCGCAAGTATCGCAAGAGACCGAGCCTGGCACGCTGATTTCAGCCTTTTTGCCGCCAAAGGCGTCTTCGAGGCTGATCTCGAGATTATATTTAAGGTCTGCGCCACGGCCGGGACCGGCGCGTCGGCCGGCGCGCTGACCGCCCATGAATTCGGAAAATATGTCGTCGAAAATATCGGAGAAACCGGCCGTTGCGCCAGCGGCGCCGCCAAACCCGTTGCTTGCCCGGCCACCGCCATTTTCAAACGCGGCATGGCCAAAGCGGTCATAGGCGGCGCGTTTTTGACCGTCGGAGAGGATTTCGTATGCCTCGCCAAGCTGTTTAAATTTTTGCTCCGCCTCCGGATTATCCGCATTGCGGTCCGGATGGTATATCATGGCGCGCTTACGGAAGGCGGATTTGATCGCCGCGCCGTCTGCGCCGCGTTCAACACCCAGGACTTCGTAAAAACATTGCGGCGCCATATTTGCGCGGCCCCCTTCAGGGTTCTAATTCGGTTAGCCCCTCAAAACCGCCCATCACGCATTTTACGCAAACCCAAACTTTGTCCGGGCCCCGCTTTTCGCGGGATGAGCGGGGACGGGCCGGTGCGATAGTTTATGCACGGCCCGTTCCAGTTTAGTCCTTCTTGTCGCCGTCAACTTCTTCAAAGTCGGCATCGACGACATCGTCGCCACTGGCCGCGTCTTCTTCGCCGCCATCAGCGGCAGCGTCCGCCGCCGCATCGGTTTCAGCAGCCTCGGCGCCTTCTTTATACATCGCCTCGCCAAGTTTCATCGAGGCTTGGGCCAGCGTCGTCGCCTGAGCGTTAATCTCCTCAAGGCCCGCCTCTTCATTTTCAAGCGTCGCCTTCAATGCGGTCACCGCCTCATCGATCGCCAGGCGGTCTTCGTCGGTGATTTTCTCGCCAAATTCCTCAAGGTTTTTCTCGGTCGAATGAACCAGCGCTTCAGCGCGGTTTTTCGCCTCCACTGCCTCGCGGCGTTCTTTGTCAGCCTCGGCGTTGGCCTCGGCGTCCTTGACCATTTTCTCGATATCGTCATCGGACAGACCGCCGGAGGCCTGAATGCGGATCGATTGTTCTTTGTTGGTGGCTTTGTCTTTTGCCGAAACATGGACGATGCCGTTGGCGTCAATGTCGAACGTCACCTCAACCTGCGGTATGCCGCGCGGCGCCGGCGGCAGGCCGACAAGGTCGAACTGGCCAAGGGTTTTGTTGTCCGCGGCCATTTCGCGCTCGCCCTGGAAGACGCGGATGGTCACCGCTGACTGGTTGTCTTCAGCGGTTGAAAATGTCTGCGACTTCTTAGTCGGGATGGTGGTGTTGCGATCGATAAGGCGGGTAAAGACGCCGCCAAGGGTTTCAATGCCGAGCGACAGCGGCGTTACATCGAGCAGGAGAACGTCTTTGACGTCGCCTTGCAGGACACCGGCCTGAATAGCCGCGCCCAGCGCCACAACTTCGTCCGGGTTGACGCCCTTATGCGGCTCTCTGCCGAAGAACTGTTTGACGGTTTCCTGGACTTTCGGCATCCGCGTCATGCCGCCGACCAGAATCACTTCTTCAATGTCGCCGGAAGAAAGCCCCGCATCTTTGAGCGCGGCTTTGCACGGATCGACCGTGCGCTTGACCAAATCTTCAACAAGACTTTCCAGTTTGGCGCGCGAAAGCTTCATCGTCAGGTGTTTCGGGCCTGATGCATCGGCGGTGATGAAGGGCAGGTTCACATCATATTGCGACGTGGTGGAAAGCTCTTTCTTGGCCTTTTCAGCCTCTTCTTTCAGCCGTTGCAGCGCCAGCTTGTCTTTCCTCAGATCAATGCCCTGTTCTTTTTTGAACTCGTCGGCAAAGTAATTGACGATGCGAAGGTCGAAATCTTCACCGCCCAGAAACGTGTCGCCATTGGTGGACAGGACTTCAAAGACGCCGTCGCCAATCTCCAGGATCGAGACATCGAAAGTGCCGCCGCCGAGGTCGTAAACGGCGATTTTCTGATTGCCGGTTTTCTTGTCGAGACCGTAAGCAAGCGCTGCCGCCGTCGGCTCGTTGATGATCCGCAAAACTTCAAGCCCGGCAATCTTGCCGGCGTCTTTGGTCGCCTGGCGTTGGGCGTCATTGAAATAGGCCGGCACGGTGATCACCGCTTGCGTCACCTCAGCGCCGAGATAGGCCTCGGCGGTTTCTTTCATTTTTTGCAGGATGAACGCTGAAATCTGTGACGGCGCATATTTCTCGCCGCGGCTCTCGACCCAGGCGTCGTCATTGTCGCCTTTGACGATAGAGTAGGGGACCATGCCCTGGTCTTTTTTAACTGTAGGGTCACCGAACGGGCGGCCAATGAGGCGCTTGATCGCGAAGAATGTGTTTTCCGGATTGGTCACCGCCTGGCGCCTGGCCGGCTGTCCGATCAGGCGCTCGCCGTCTTCGGTAAAGGCAACCACTGACGGCGTTGTGCGCACGCCCTCGGCATTTTCAATCACTTTCGGCTCTTTGCCCTCCATCACGGCGACGCATGAGTTCGTCGTTCCGAGGTCGATGCCAATTACTTTCGCCATTTTATCGTCTCCCTTAAGCGAGCCGCCATTTTCAATATCCAGCCTTCAATCGACCGCCAGCCGGGAAAGCCCCGGCCTTTGCCTGAAAAGCGCCGGAATAAGGCGCGCCCCTTTTATCATCAACAGATTGTGCGCGATCCGCCAGTTTCGGCGCCCCGCACGTTCGACCGGGATATAAGCAGGAGAAATGAAGGCTGCAACCGCCGCCGGCCCCTCGGAGCATAAAAAAATGCGGTCGTTAAAACACTGGTAACGATTGGCGGGCTCGCCAAGCGGTTTTCGGGAGCCCGGTTTTAATCCAGATCGCGCACCACGCGAAAGCCGTTGTCATATTCGCGCGCCGTGTGCGGTTTTCCGATGCGGTGGGCTGAGCGCAAGCGCCAGCCGCCGGTGTTCCAGGCTCCGCCTTTGAGGACCCGGCGGCTGCAATCGCCGCCAAGCGCGGCGGAGCCGTCTTGCGGCGCGCCCTCGTGGCTCTCGGCCCAGCAATCGGCGGTCCACTCCCAGGCATTGCCGTGCATGTCGAAAAGGCCAAATTTGTTTGGCGCAAAGCTCGCTACCGGCACTGTCTGTTTGCGGTATTCGCCCTTTTTGCCGCCATAGCCGAAATGCGCATTATAGTTTGCCGTTGTCGGCGCGAGGCTGGCGCTCGCGCCGGTGGCGCCGATGGCAAACGGGCCACGGCTTCCGGCGCGCGCGGCATATTCCCACTCCGCCTCGCTTGGCAACCGATAAGTCTTGCCGGTTTTTTGCGACAGCCACGTCGCATAGGCCTTGGCGTCATCAAACGAGACATTGACCGCTGGGCGGTCGGCGCGGCCCCAGCCCTGGTCCGGCGGCAGGTAGCGGCAGCCGCCATCGGCGATGCAAGCGTCCCATTGCGCGAAGGTGACCTCGGTGGTTGCAATAGCGAAGGGTTTGGAAACCGTCACCGGCGTCACCGGGCCTTCAGAAATATGACGCGCCGGCTCGGAGGCGGGCGCGCCCATGCGAAATTCGCCCGGCTCAAGCCGCGTCATTTCCGGGCAGTCGGCGCATTCTTTAAAGACATTGCCGGCAGCGGGCGGCGCCGTTTGAACGGGCAGGGTCGCGATTGCAGCCGGCTCGTTTACCGGCGCCGCATCTGGCGCGGTCTCGTCTGGCCCAATCGCGTCTGACAGAGCCTGTTCTGGTGCGGCGAGCGCCGGCGCAGTCTCTTCCGGCAGGGCCGGAGCGACAACGCCATTGGACGCCAATTCCTGCTTGCCGCGGGCGATGGCTGCAAACAGTTTAATCTTCGCCGCCTCTTCCTGGGCGGCAGCTTCTAAGGCGGCGTCCTCCGCAGATACCTCTTCCGACAATGTGATTTCGTCCGTTGTCGGAATTTCCGCGCCCTCTTCGTCGAAGCCAAGCGCGAAGGCCAACTCCAGCACTTGTGCGTCTTCTGAGACGGCCTCGGGCGCGGCGCTCGCCAGTCCATCGGCGTCGCGCAAGACAGGCGGCGTCAGCCGCATTTCCTCTGCATCCAGATTAAACGCCGCGGCAGGATTGGCGTTTGCGCCCATTGTTTGGCTATCGCCGGGCGTGGCAGCCTCGTTGTTGGCGCTATTAAAACCATCTGACGGCTGAACAAAAGCCAGCGCACCAGGTTCCGCCGGCGTTGCGCCCTCAGCCACATTGATTTGGGCGCCGTCTGTCGACGTCAGAAAACCCGGCGCCAGTAAAATCGCCGCGCCGGCCACGGCGCCAATCGCCAACCCGCCCGCGATAGCTACTGCCAAGGGATTAAATTTTCTGTGCGCGCTTGCCGCCGCCGGGCGCGCCGGCGGCGGCATGAAATCTTCACGCGCCTCGATGATTTCCGCATCATGATCGAGCGCTGGAATATCCAGCCCCACCTCATCAAAAAGTGCATCGTCCAACAACTGGTCTTCCGCCACAGGCTCATCGGCAACCCCCGCCTCGGGCTCGGCCCAGACATTGGCGTCCGCCAGCTGCTGGCGCTGGGCGGCAATGTTGATCTCCTCCAGAACGAACCGCCAGCGCGGATCATTATCGTCGCCGGACCAGCCCGACAGATCAACTGGCGCCAGCGCGTCAAACCCGCTCGGCGCCGACGCGCCGCCGACCGCCACAGGGATCAGCGCGCCGCGCCGAAACGCATCGCGCGCTTGCTCATTCAGCCGGGCGAGCTTTAACGCCGCCGTCGACCAGATGACGATCGCCGCATTGTCGGCAAGCGCCAAATCACCCGTACACGGATCGCCGCTGATCCGGCGCGGCGCATGGCCATAGCGCGAAAGCGCATCGGCGATTTTTCGGCCGAGGACTTGATCGCGGGGCGCATGCAGAACGGAAATTACAGACATCAACTTACTCTCATTACGCCAGCGTCCCAATCGCCGGCGCGGATTGCAAAATGGCGCATTTTTACTGCACGCCGCAACCGTCCAGCACCGCCCTATGGCTTACAGTTTGGCAATAAAAACCTGGGGTTTACGCATTTCCACGTTATGTCACCCAGATGGGTGAAACTATCCGGGCAGATTCAAAGGCTTGGAGATATAGAGCATGCGCCAGTCCATATTTTCCATCAGCATGGCGCGCGCGGTTTCTTCAACCCGCAACCGCAAAGCTTCCAGGCGCGGCGTTTGCGCGGCGCTCAGCGCCTTGAACTTTTCTGCAAGGGTTTTTAGCTGCGCGGCGGTGGCGTGAGAGCGCTCCGCGGTTGAGCCAAACTCGCCCTGCACCCGGACGCCAAAAAACGCCGCCCCAAGCGCGGGCAAAAACCCGGTCATCATCGTCACCGCGCCTTTGACGCCGTTCTTGGTTTCATAGGCCCATGTCGCCAGGCCCGGCTCCTTGCCGGCAAGGAAGACGAGGCCGAGATAGAACAGACACACCAGCAGCGTGGCGCCAAAAGCATATTCACCCAGATGGTGGAGGCGGTGTTCCATTATGTGAAGCGTGCCGGCTTTTTTGTCGTGATAGGCGATTTGCGGGGTGATTTCCTCTTTCAGCACGGTCTCGGCGATACGGCGGATGGAACCGGCGTCGAACGCGCCCGACGTCATCCCCGCCTCGCGGCAAGATGCGGCGAAATACCAGTCGACCCAGCTGGCGGCCTCGCCGCCCTCGCCCCTGGAAAGGTCGCTGCCGGCGTCGCGCCCGAGCGTCAGATAGTAGAGCCGGTATTGGCGCATTTCCTCCGCAAGCTGACGATAGTCAATCCATTTTTCGTGCCATCGTCCGCGCTTGCCGGCGGTGGTGACAAACAAGATCGCAATAATGATCGCCACCTCGCTGCCGATCCACAGCGTCTTGCTGCCAAAGCCAAACTCGCCCGCAACCAGATCAAACAGCGCCAGAAAAACCGCGACCGCCGCAAACAGGTAATTGAAAAAGTAAGAAGAGCGATAGAGGTTGCCGTAATGGACCGCGAGATGGTCAGCCCAGGCAAAGCGCGGGATGATCAGATCGTTAAAAATACGCTGGTCATGGCTTGTCGATTGAAGTTTTTGCGCCAACGTTGATTGGCGCGCTTCAAATATTTCTTCAGCCGGCGTTGGGCAGGTAAGGCTGATGGCGAACGGCCATTTGCCGGCAAACAGCTTTTCCCAGAACTGAAAAAATGATCCGTAATTGAACCGGTGCGCGCCTTCCTCAGCGAATACGCGATAGGCCGCCAGCGCATGTGTTTTCTCACCGGAAAACGCATGCTCAATTTCACTGCTTGCCGGCGGCGCCACCACCGCATCGATGGCCCCAAGGATGTTCTCCGGCGACACAGCTTCTGACAATGGCGGCGTATTATTTTCAGCGCTTATAAAAACCGGCGGCGTGTCGGCGGCCGCGTTCACCCAGATCACCGGCTTGCCCAGGGACACGGCCTCGTCCTTAATCATCGCCGTACCGCCAATGCCGCGCGCGCCCTCGCCATCCCAAACGGCGATAATAATGTCGGACTGTTCGACCGTGACGAGACCGGCCTGAAGATAGGCGCGTTCTTCGTTCGCCGGCGCATCACGCAACCCGTCAAGCTCGGCCACCGCATCGGCCTGGCTCAATAGCGCTTCAAACTGGTCGCGGTCCTCCGTAGAAAAATCGCGCGCATAGCTTGCCCTGGAAAACGGCAGCGGCGCCAATAGGCGCCAGCCCGCGCCGATAGCGCGCCTGGCGGCGAGCGTGTCGGCGCCGTCGGCAAGCGCGCTGACAAAAAACAACTGGCGCTCATCGCCGGCGTAATCATCTGCATACTGTGCATGCGCTTTGTCCAGCCCCTCAGCCGCCAGCGCCAATATCATCTGGATCTGATCGCCGATCCGCTCAAGCTGGTCGGCCGGCAGGCGAGACTGGCGGTGGCCGGTAACCCCGATGCGCAACGTCATAACCGGTTTGGGCGGCGATAAGGCGTCTGTCATTGAAGTCCGTGCTCTGGTTTTCCGGCTCTTTGCTTAGAGTGCCGGGCGAAAAAGTGGAACCCGTTTCGCGCGATGATGCTTCTTTCAGTATGTTCTTGTAATGTTCTCTTTTTGCGTGCAGTATGGTTCACT
Organism: Alphaproteobacteria bacterium; assembly: GCA_013151255.1. GTDB lineage: Bacteria > Pseudomonadota > Alphaproteobacteria > Caulobacterales > Parvularculaceae > Hyphococcus. Next base: position 17,692 of record JAADIQ010000117.1, on the reverse strand, counting down.
GGCGCAACGGCAAACCAGGAAAACCCATGGTCGCCCAGATTACTACTTTCGCATTTCACGGGGTCGAGGCGGCGCCAGTGACAGTCCAGGTGCAGCTCACTGGCGGCAAGCCCGCCTTCGCCATTGTCGGTTTACCGGACAAGGCGGTTTCGGAGGCGAAAGAGCGTGTTCGCGCCGCATTATCCGCCGTTGGGCTGGGCATGCCGCCAAAACGGATCACCGTTAATCTGGCGCCCGCGGACCTGCCAAAAGAAGGCAGCCACTATGACCTCGCTATTGCGCTCGGCGTGCTGATTGAGATGGGCGCCGCGCCCCATGACGCCGCAGACGGCTTTGCGGTGATGGGCGAGCTTGGCCTCGACGGCTCAATAGCGCCGGTCGCCGGGGCGTTGCCGGCGGCGGTGTCGGCCAATGCGCTGGGGCTTGGCCTGATCTGCCCCTATGCCAGCGGCGCGGAAGCGGCCTGGGCCGGCGGCGAGGCGGATATTATCGCCCCGAAATCGCTGATCCAGATGGTCAATCACTTCAAAGGGACGCAAATCCTTTCCAAACCCGAACCGGGCGCGCTTGAGGCGCCGGTTGCGGTCGCCGACCTTATCGATGTGCGCGGCCAGGAAACCGCCAAGCGCGCGCTCGAGATCGCCGCGGCAGGCGGGCATAACCTCCTCATGGTCGGCCCGCCCGGGGCCGGCAAATCAATGCTGGCGGCGCGCCTTGCCGGGCTGTTGCCGCCCTTAACCCCGGCGGAAATGCTCGAAGTCTCGATGGTTCAATCGCTTGCCGGGCTGTTGGAAAATGGCCGGCTGACGCGCGCGCGGCCCTATCGGGCGCCGCACCATTCCGCCTCGATGGCGGCGATGATTGGCGGCGGCATCCGCGCCAAACCGGGCGAGGCCTCGCTCGCCCATCACGGGGTTTTATTCCTCGATGAAATGCCGGAATTTTCCGCCCCCGTACTCGACAGCTTGCGCGCGCCGCTGGAGACCGGCGACGTCTTGATCGCGCGGGCTAATTTCCATGTCCGCTACCCGGCGCGGTTCCAGTTGATTGCCGCGATGAACCCGTGCCGCTGCGGTTATGGCCGGGCGAGCGGGCGCGCTTGCGGGCGCGGTCCGAATTGCGAGGAAGTTTATCAATCGCGCATCTCCGGGCCGCTGCTCGACCGGATGGATTTGACCGTCGCACTGCCGGCGGTGACGCCAGGCGATCTCTCCGCGCCGGCAAATGGCGAGACCACCGCAACGGTCGCCGCGCGCGTCGCCGCCGCGCGCGAAGCGCAAATGTCACGATCGGGCGCCACCAACGCAGCGCTGAGCGACGCGGCGCTGACCACAACCGCCGAGCCAGATGCGCAAGGCGCGGCGCTTTTATTGCGCGCCGCAGAAGCGCTCAGCCTTTCGGCCAGAGCCTATACAAGAATAAAGCGCGTCGCCCGCACGCTCGCCGATCTCGATGGCGACGATGGCGTCAAGCGCCGCCACATCGCCGAAGCGGTAAGTTTTTTCGCCGCCGTGAAGGCAGCGCCGCGTTGTCGTTATCTCAAATTGCAACAGCGATTTAACCGTCTTTATTAACTACGCCTCTCAACTCTTTTTCAAAGCCGCACTCCCATAATTGGCCATCACCGCCTAGAGCGCATTCACAAAAAGTGTGTGCGTTTTTGGGTTCGAATGCGCGATCACGAAAGAATCTAGACCACGCTCTATGATTCAACAATTTGTGAACGTGGTCTAGGGAATGGTATCATTATGCGTGCAGGCGATCGTGGCGATCCTCGCTACATCCGTGAGCTTGTTGTGTGTGATCGCGATGGCGCGATCCGCTTTGTCTCGCGCGCTTTTGCTCAGCTTTTTACAACACCGCCTGAAAAATGGGTTGGGCGCGCCTTTGCGCCCGGCAATCACGCAGCCAGCCGGGGAGCGCCGGCCGCTTACAGAACATCGGCGCAAGTCGGCGCGCGCGACCTTATCATTGATTGGGAAGAAAGCGTTTTGAGCGCGGGAGAAAGACTATACGCCGGCGTTTCCATAGACCCTTCGGATACGGATGATAACGGCGCCAGGCCAGGCCCCGGAACCGAGCCCCACAACAACCCGGTAAGCGAAAGTTCCAGCGCTAATGAAAGCGCCAGCGGCGCCGCAAGAATGCAATTTCTGGCGACGATGAGCCACGAAATGCGCACGCCGCTAAACGGCATTATCGGCATGACCGGCCTGCTGCTCGACACCGCGCTGGAGCCAAACCAGCGCGCTTATGCGGAATCGGTGCGCGAATCCGGCGCCGCGCTCCTCGCCCTCATCAACGACCTTCTTGATTATGCAAAAATCGACGCCGGCAAGCTTGAACTTGACGCGCAACCCTTTAGCCCGTTCTCGCTAATCCAGGGCGTTGCAGAACTGCTCTCCCCGCGCGCGGCCGACAAGGGCGTTGAGATTACCGCCTATATTGATGAAAAGATTCCAGCGACGTTGTTTGGCGATGAGGCGCGCTTGCGCCAGGTGTTGATCAACCTCACAGGCAACGGCGTCAAATTTACCGATAGCGGCGGCGTCAGCATCGAAGCACATCTCATCAAAAAAGACGCCGCCGCCGCAACCATCAGGATGGATGTGCGCGACACCGGCATCGGCATTCCCGGAAAAATCCGCGCGACGATATTTGACGAGTTCTCGCAAGCCGATACTGACGCCGACAAAAGAAAAGAGGGGACCGGTCTCGGGCTTTCAATTGCACAAAAAATTGTTCGGGCGATGCAGGGCGATATTACGATTGACAGCGCCGCTGGCGTCGGCAGCGTTTTTTCATTCGAGGTTGTGTTTGATTATGAAGAAACTCAGCATCCAGAACGACCACAGATTGAGGCGCCCGTTATCATCGCCACCCGATCGCCGATTTTGCAGCGTAGCCTTGAACTGCAACTTCAAGGCATCGGCGTAAGGCGGGTCTTCTGCGCCAGCTCCGCGCGTGAAGCGCACCAGACCATAGAGGAAAACCCAAGCGCTGTTTTGCTCTGCGATATTTACCTTGCAAGCGAGGGCGCAGCGCCTTTGGCGCGCGCTGCTGACCGGTCTTTTGTGATGCTCTCTCCTTTAACCCGCAACCGCATTGGCGAGTTGCGCGAGGCCGGGTTTGAGGGATATTTTATCAAGCCGATACGCCAGGCCTCGCTTTACGACCAACTCGCCGGCGAGCGCGCGAAAACCACGCCGGAAGCGCCGCTGCCGCGCGCTGACGCCGCCGCGCCCAAGGCAATCTTCAATATTCTGCTTGCGGAAGACAATCAGATAAACGCGGTGTTGGCGACGGCCATCATCAAACGCGCCGGCCACAAGGTTGATGTCGCTGTCAATGGCGGCGATGCGGTCGACGCCCTGGAGCGCGGCGCTTATGATGTTGTCCTGATGGATATGCACATGCCCGAGATTGACGGGCTAACGGCGGCGCGGCGCATCCGCAAGCTTGAAAGCCGAAACGCGCGCGTGCCGATTATTGCACTCACCGCCAATGCGATGGCGTCCGACCGCCAAAAATGCGTCGCGGCGGGCATGGACGACTTCATCTCCAAGCCATTTGAGCCCGACCAGCTCATCGCTGTGATCGAAAAATGGGGCAGCGCCAAAAGCGATTTCTCCGTCGCATCGTGATGCGCCTTTATTCCGTCGGAAAACTCCCCTAGCCTTTTTTTATGGCAGATAAAAAAATTGCGTCGGGTGCTCATAAATCTTTAGCCCAGTCCCTGATCGGTTATGCGCGCCCGCGCAGTCTGATCATGTTGCTGCTCGGCTTTTCCGCTGGGTTACCGTTCTACATGATTTACCAGAACCTTTCGCTGTGGTTGGCGGAAGCTGGCGTCAGCAAAGGCGAGATCGGCCTGTTCGCGTGGACGGGGTTTGCGTTCACCTTCAAATTTTTATGGGCGCCGGCGGTGGACCGGTTGCCGATCCCGTTCCTTGAAAAATTTATCGGGCGCCGGCGCGCCTGGATGGCGGTGGCGCAAGTTGGCGTTGCACTGACATTGCTGGCGATGTCGAGCGTCAATCCGGCGGATAACCTTCTTCCCGTTGCGCTTATCGCAATTGCAATGGCGTTTGCGGCGGCGACGCAAGACATCGCCATCGACGCCTGGCGCATCGAAGCGGCCAGCGACGAGGAACAGGGCGTAATGGCGGCGATGTATCAATATGGCTACCGGGTGGCGATTATGGTCGCCGGCGCCGGGGCGTTGTTTGTCGCCGACAAAGTCAACTGGGCGGCGGCCTATCAGTTCATGGCGCTGCTGATGGGAATTGGATTGCTCACAGCGATATTCGCGCCAAAAGTTGAAGTGCGCGAATATGTTCCACCGCCGCGGGCGCCTTTTTCAAAAATGGTGTCGCAATCCGTCATCGGACCGTTTCGTGACTTTTATTCGCGTTATGGCGCTCATGCGCTGGTCATTCTTTTGTTTATCGCGCTGTTCCGGGTTCCGGATTTTCTCATGGGCTACATGACCGGGCCGCTTTATATCGAGCTTGGTTACGACAAAACCACCATCGGCGCAGTTCGCTCCGTCGCCGGATTAATTGCAACCTTGTTCGGGGTTTTCCTTGGCGGCATTTTGATCTTACGCGTCAACATAAAACACGCATTGTTGTTTGGGGTTATTTCTCAGTCCGCAACCAACCTTATCTATAGCTGGCTGGCGATATCGTCAGCAACAACAACAGATCTCGCCGTGGCGGTTATTGTCGATAATATCGCTTATGGGGCGGCCGGCACCATTCTCATCGCCTATATGTCGAGCCTGACCAACACCGCGTTTACGGCCACGCAATATGCGCTTTTCAGCTCGTTTTACGCCTTGCCCGGAAAGTTTGTCGGCGGCTTTTCCGGCTTTATGGTTGAGGCGGTGGGCTTTGCCTGGTTCTTTGTCATAACGGCGCTGGTCGGCATTCCCGCAGCGCTATTGGTTTTTCTTCTTGGGCGCCCGGAAAAGAACGCCGGCGAGGCCGCGCCCACGGGCGAGCCGCCGCCTTAACCGGCCGCGAGGCAGGCCTCAAGATTTGGTTTTTCTTCATCCGATGTCAGCGCGGCGGCGTCGACATGGGCGGCGCGTACCGCGCCCATATCATCCGGGTAGAGAATAACAATCAGCGTGCAAGTCGATAAACTATAGCGGCGAAATTCTCCATCGCCTTCGCGCCGGGTGAGCGCAGGCGCGCCAAGCCGGTCGTCGAGCGTTGCCGGGGCGGCGCCTAAAATCTCATCCAGTTGAAACACCGGCGCCGACGGCGCGGCAGGCCTTACGGCTGACAACGGCGCAGCCTGCTTTATTGATGAACAGGCAGCGAGCAAAAGCAGCGCGGCCAACATCACTGGTATCGGCGATAATCGCGTCTTGTGACACGGCGCTATCGTCTCGGACATTTTCATTTTGTTTTCTATCCACTGGGTTGGCCATTCGCGGGCGAACGGTAGACACCTCCGGCGGCGCCATCAACACCATGTTTGGGTTAACAATCAGACAGCAGCGCGGTAAGCTTGCACGGGCGGGGGGCGCTTTCTATAAGCGCTGCTTTATCAGCTTCGGGCTTGGCGACGCCTTTGCGAGGGAATTTCATGACCGCACCACAACTCGACGTCATCGGCGTTGGCAATGCTATTGTTGATGTTCTGGCGAAAGCCGACGACGCTTTTTTGGCGAGCCATGACATCCCCAGAGGCGGGATGATTCTCATAGATGAGGACCGGGCGCGCGATATTTATGCCGGAATGGCGGCGGCGGTTGAAATTTCTGGCGGCTCGGCGGCCAACTCCATTGCCTGCATCGCCTCACTTGGCGGCAAGGGCGGGTTTATCGGCAAGGTCGCTGACGACGAACTCGGCGAGATTTTCCGCCATGACCTGCGCGCCCTCGGCGTGGAGTTTAACACGGCGCCTTTGAAGGACGGGCCGGAAACCGGGCGCTGCCTGATTAATGTGACGCCCGACGCACAACGCTCAATGTCGACGTTTCTTGGCGCCGCCGGTTATGTCTCGCCTGACGATGTCGATGAGACGCAGATAAACCGTGCACAGATTACTTTTTTTGAAGGCTATCTATTTGAACAGCCGATTGCGCGCGAGGCGTTTATTTCCGCTTGCGCAATCGCCAAAGCCAATGGCAAGAGTGCGGCGCTGACTTTGTCGGATGTCGGCGTTGTTGAACGTCAAGCCGCCGTTCTCACCGATTTCATCTCCGGCCATGTTGATATTCTGCTTGCCAATGATGATGAGGCGGCGGCCCTGTTCGGTAGCGATGACTTGAACATCATTGCGGAAAAAGCTCGGCAACTATGTCCGCTAACAGCCGTTACGCGCTCGGAGAAAGGCTCGCTGCTCATCCCGCGCGAGGGGGATGTGGTTGAGATCGAAGCGATAAATCCAGACGCGCTCGAAGACACCACCGGCGCCGGCGACGGTTATGCTGCGGGGCTTTTGTTTGGGCTCGCGCGCGGGTTTTCATTGCCGCAAGCCGGCGCCATCGGCTCGCTCGCGGCCAGCGAAATCATCAGCCATTTCGGCGCGCGCCCGGCGCAGTCGCTGAAAGCGCTGGCGGAGAAATCTGACCTTCTGTAAGGGCTCCTGTCGATGAAACGCTGGCATTATATTGTCGTCTTGATTGCAGTCGTCTCTGTACTGTTTGTCTGGAAACGTGAGCCGGTGATGCTAGGTTTTGCTGCAAGCAAAGTCTCGAAAACATCCCTTGAAGACCGCATCAAGCTGATTGAGGGCGCGATTGAGCTGCGTCTTCCAGAGGGGGGAGCGGCGCCTTATCCGGTTGTTCTTCAGTTTCATGGCTGCGCCGGCGTTGACGTTCCGTTTCATCATCAGTGGGCGGATGTCGCCAATAGCGCGGGCTATGCAGCGATGATTGTCGACAGCACTGGACCGCGCGGGTTTTCACGCCAAGCCGCGCTCGATATTGTCTGTCAGGGCAAGGCGCTGCTCGGCCAGGAACGCGCCGGCGACGTTTTGGCGGCCATCCATATTGCCGAGGCCGACCCGCGGCTTGACGCTAAGCGCATCATCCTGGCCGGCTGGTCCCATGGCGGCTGGACGGTGATGGACTACCTCACCATGGACTTTAAGCGCCGCTGGCCGGCGGGGCTTAAGCATGAAGCCGAGCAACCGCCGGCAATCAACGGCGTGATTTTATTTTATCCCTATTGCGGTTCCGGCGCGCTGTCGCGGTTCCGCCAATGGCGCGGCCAACCGGACGTTTTGACGTTGATCGCCGGCAGCGACACTATCGTTGACGCCGCGCAATGCATTTCATATTTCGAGCGTAAAAAACGCGCCGGCGACCCGGTTGACATGATGATTTATCCAGATGCCGAACACGTATTCGACGACCCGTTTCTGGATGCTGATTATATTGATTGGTATAATGAACAATATGCAAATGACGCCATGGCGCGTTATTCAGCTTTTCTGGAGCGGCTTAAGGCCTCGCCCGCGCCATAATTTTTTCATAGACGCGCCCGGCCTCGCTCCGCGTTTCGTCAAGCGTCTGGCCGGTTGAAATCACATAGTCCGCCTTAGTGCACTTTTCCGCATCCGGCATTTGCTCTGCGAGGATGGCGGCAAATTTCTCTTCACTCATCCCCGGTCGCGCCAGCGCGCGGGCGCGCTGCACATCTGCTGGCGCGCTGACGACGACGACGGTATCAAAGAATTTCTCCGAGCCGTTCTCAAACAGCAACGGAATATCCAACACCACGGCCGGCGCGCCCGCATGCGCCGCGGCGCTCATGAACGCCTCGCGGTCGGCGGCGACAAGCGGGTGGACCACCGCTTCAAGCTTTTGAAGGTTCGCCGGCGCGCCAAGCGCTACTGACGCCAGCCGCGCGCGGTCTACCGCGCCGTCGACAATTACGTCTGGGAATAGCGCCCCGACCGGTTTAACCGCCGAGCCGCCACGCGCATACATCCGGTGCACGGCCGCGTCCGCGTCCCACACCATGGCGCCCAAGTCGCCAAACATTTTTGCGACTGTCGATTTTCCCATGCCGATAGAGCCGGTCAGGCCGATTTTAATCATCACCGCCGCCTTTCTAACTCACCGACCAGCGCGGTGCGCAAATCCTCATCGACTTCAGCTTCGCCCCCAAACCAGGCGCGAAACCCGGGCGCGGCCTGATGCATCAGCATGGCCAATCCGTTGACGCCGGGATTGCCGACCTCTCTCGCCAATTTCAGCAAAGGAGTTTCCATCGGCGTATAAACAATGTCGGCAATAACGGCGCCGGGCTTTATTTTGGCGCCATCCAAATCAAGCGGCGGCTGCCCGCTCATGCCGAGGCTGGTTGTGTTGACGACGAGGTCGGCGCTTTCAACGGCGTCCTTGCGCTTCGCCCAGGCAAGGGTTTTCAACCCGAACTTTTCAGCCAGGCCCGCAGCTTTTTGTTCGGTTCGGTTGGTGATGAAAATACTCTTTGCGCCCAGGTTTTGCAAAGCGATGATAATTGCACGCGATGCGCCGCCAGCGCCGAGGACAAGACAGGCGCCCTTGACCGACAAATCCGGCGCGGCGCTTTTTACGGCGCTTTCAAATCCTGTAACATCTGAATTATCTGCATAGGAACCATTATCGGTAAAGGTCAGCATATTGGCTGCACCGGTCTTGGACGCAAGTTCGCTCGCTTCATCGCTATAGCGCAACGCATTTTCTTTATGCGGCAACGTCACATTGACGCCGGCAAAGCCAATCGTTCGCAACGCATCCATGGTTTTGGCAAAATCATCATAGGAGGCCGGAACCTCAACCGGCATATAATAGCCGTCAATCTGTGCGCGATGCGCCCATATTGTGTGAATCAGCGGCGACAGCGAATGAGCGACGGGCGATCCGATAACCCCGGCGAGGATGGGTTTTTCGCGCATCTTAAAACGCCAGCGCGCCTTCGCGGCGCAGACAATCGAGGACGGGGAAAAGACAAAGGCCGAGCACCGAAAAATAATCGCCGTCAATTTTATCAAACAGCCGGGCGCCAACGCCCTCAATTTGATAGGCGCCGACGCTGGTTAAAATTTCAGGCCCGGCGGCGGCGAGATAGGCGTCGATTTCCACCTCGGTCAAATCGCGCAAGTGGAGTTCTGGGCGCTCAAGGTTACGCCAGATGGTGTCGCCGTTTCTTGCGATTGCCACCGCGTTGATAAGCGTATGTGCGGCGCCCGCCATTTCCATCAGGCGCGCGCGCGCCTCATCCATAGTTTGCGGCTTGTCAAAGGCGCGGCCTTCAAATTCCAGAATTTGGTCGGCGCCGATGACGATGGCGTCTGTGGTTTTGGCCACATCAAGGGCTTTAGCCTCCGCCAGCATCATCGCCATTTGTTCCAGCGTTATACCGGCGCTGGCGGCCTCCGTTTTGATCTCCGCCTCATCGACGTTGGGCTTTATAATGTCGAACGGAACGCCGGCGCCGCGCAAAATATTGGCGCGAATGGCGCTGCCGGAGGCCAGAATAATTTGCGGTGGGTTCGTCATCGGTTTTGGCGCGCGGATAGTTTGGTGAGAATGGCGGCGGCGGTTTCCTCCACTGATTTGCGCGTTACATCGATCACCGGCCAGCGATGTTTTGCGCAGAGCCGCTTGGCGCGCAAAACCTCCGCGCGGATCAGATCATGGTCGGAATATTCTTCAGCGACGCCGGTAGCATTAAGCCCGCCAAGCCGGCTTTTGCGGATTTGCGCGAGCCGCTCCGGGCTGGCCACCAAACCGACGATCAGCGGCTTTCGTAATTTGAACAATTCCGGCGGCGGGTCAGAGGTTGGTATCAACGGCACATTCGCAGCCTTCACGCCGCGATTTGCCAGATACATGCAAGTCGGTGTTTTCGAGGTGCGGCTGACGCCTATGACCACAACATCGGCGGGTTCAAGATCCCACACCATTTGCCCGTCATCATGGGAGAGCGTGTAATCAAGCGCTGCAATGCGTTTGAAGTATTTCTCGTCAAGCTGGTGCTGGGCGCCGCGCTGATGCGACTGCTCAAGCCCGAGATAATCGGTGAAGGCGTTCAGCAGCGGATCGAGAATAGATATCGCCGGCGTCTGCAACTCGCTGCAGCGGATTTCTAACAGCCGGCGTAGTTCCGGATTGATGATTGTATAAAGCACAATCCCGGGGGAGGCCTCAATTTCAGCCAGGGTTTTTTCCATCTGCGTTGCCGAACGCACCAGCGCATAAATATGCTCCAGCGGTTTGGCCGCAACAAATTGCGAGGCCGTCGCTTTCAACATCGCGTTCAATGTCTCGCCGGTCGAATCAGAGACCAGGTGAACATGAAAGAACGTCGCCAGCGGCGCGGTTTTGCGCGCAGCTTTCGGTTCGGCGTCAGCATCAGGTGCGGATTGAGACATTGGGGAACTATAAGGGAAAACACATGGGTTTCGCGAGCGCTGATTTTTGGCTGTTCATAACCCATAAGTCATACCGGGCTGGCGCCCAGGGGAAATAGAATAACCGCTTTGGGTAAGTTTATACTTTCGCCCTCACACCAGGTTTTGGATATCCAAGGCTTTCCAGAAGCTGTGTTGGCAGGTGGTAACGTGATTTTAAACGCTTAACGCTCTTTTCACCATGATGTTGAAATTTTCCTCCCTGCGTAAAAGCTTGTGAGTCTTTTGGATGATGTCTGTGGATCAAACTATGCCCGCCTGTTATCCCCTGAATCCACGGGCCTTCTTTAAATTAATCCTTTATTAAGATTCCTTTATGAAAAGTTAACAGGTAAAAAATTCAACCCATGACACGACAATCAAAGTTTCTTAACGCGCTAGCCGGAGAGGTTCAGGCCATACCGCCGGTCTGGTTCATGCGTCAGGCAGGGCGCTATCTTCCGGAATATCGCGAATTGCGCGCCAAAGCCGGCTCGTTTCTGGAGCTGTGTTTCAACCCTGAGCTCGCCAGCGAAGTGACGCTGCAACCGGTCCACCGGTTTGATCTTGATGCGGCTATTTTGTTTGCCGATATCTTGTTGATCCCGCATGCCATGGGCCAGAGCTTAACTTTTGGCGAAGGCGAGGGCCCACGGCTTAATCCGGTCATAACCCCCGAAAATATTGATCGCTTTCGCGGGCAAGATGTTTTGAAAAGCCTCGCGCCGGTGTTTGAAACCGTGCGCGCAACGCGAGCGGCGCTTGATCCTGACAAGGCGCTAATCGGCTTTGCCGGGGCGCCCTGGACGGTCGCGACCTACATGCTGGCGGGGCAATCGATGCGCGACCCGGCGTCGCTTCGCGAGTGGTATTACCGCGACCCGGTTTTTCTGAAGAGCCTGATCGATCTCCTCAGTGATCTCACGATTGACTACCTAAACGCGCAGATAGAAGCAGGCGCCGATGCGGTGCAATTGTTCGACACCTGGGCGGGGGGTCTGCCCTGGCCGGTCCTCAACGCAGTCTCAGTAGGGCCGCTCAACAAAATTGCCCAAGGGGTTAAAAAAGCCCATCCGGAAACGCCGGTGATTTTGTTTCCCAAAGGGGTCGGCGAGAAGGCGGCGGAATATGCCATGCTGGCGATATGTGATGGGCTGAGTATCGATTATGGAATGAATCCAGCCTGGGCGCGGGGCTATTTAAGCGGCCATACCACGGTGCAGGGCGGGCTTGATCCGCTGGTGGTGATCAAGGGCGGCGATGAGATGAAACGGGCGGCTGATAATCTGCTGAAAATCTTCTGCGACGTGCCTTATATTTTCAACCTCGGTCATGGGTTCACGCCGCAAACACCGCCGGAAAACGTTGCGGCGCTGGTGCGCCACCTACGCGGGGAGGGATGATGGGCGCGGGTTTAGCTGAGTATTATTTATGGATTAAGGCGGTTCACCTGCGCTGTGATCGCCTGGATGGCCGGCATGATGTATCTGCCGCGGCTGTTTATTTACCACCACAAGTCGGAAAAGGGCGGCGAGGCGGAGCGCCACTTCGTCCAGATGGAACGCCGGCTGCTGAGGGGGATTATCAATCCGGCCATGGGCGCCGTCTGGGTGCTCGGCATCTTGATGCTGATTGCCAACCCGGCCCTACTTTCGGAGACATGGCTGCATATCAAGCTGGTGCTGGTGGTGGTGATGTCGGCAATTCACGGGTTTTATGCCGCCTCCCGGCGGAAATTCGAGGCCGGTGAACGCCCGCGCAGCGAGCGGTTCTGGCGGGTTACGAATGAAGCTCCGTTTATCTTGTTGATCGCGATCGTTATTTTGGTGATCGTCAAACCGTTTTAACCCCGCGGCGTTTTATCATCCATGGATTGACGCCGCGCCGCGCCGCCCTATATCTAGGGCAACGTTCCCTTCCTGGGTGCTAACGCTGGCTTTATGGCCGCTGACGCACCGCGCCATTTTCTTATTTAGCCGTTTGACCCGCCGGTTCCGTGCGGGCGTTTTCCGATTGAGGTCTTCCATGCTGCCTGAAAAAATGACGCTCGACGAGCTGAAGCAGAAATCACCGGCTGAGCTTTTGGCTTTCGCAGAAGAGCTGGAGGTTGAGAACGCGTCGACCATGCGCAAGCAGGACATGCTGTTTTCAATCCTCAAGGAGCTGGCCGACCATGACGTAGAAATTTCCGCCGGCGGGGTGTTGGAGGTTTTGTCGGACGGATTTGGTTTCCTGCGCTCGCCGGAGGCCAACTATCTTGCCGGGCCTGACGATATTTATGTCTCGCCAAACCAGATCCGCCGGTTTGCGTTGCGCACTGGCGACACGGTCATCGGTGAAATCCGCAGCCCGAAGGATGGCGAGCGTTATTTTGCGCTGTTGCAGGTCGCAACTATCAATTTTGAGAACCCGGAAAAAGCCCGCCACAAGGTGCATTTCGATAATCTGACGCCGCTCTACCCGGAAGAACGGTTCAACATGGAAGTTGTGGGTGAAACCACTAAAGACCTCACCGCGCGGGTAATCGATCTGGTCGCGCCGCTCGGCAAGGGTCAGCGCGCGCTCATCACCGCGCCGCCGCGCACCGGCAAGACGGTTATTCTACAAAACATCGCCCACGCCATCGCGGCAAACCACCCGGAAGCCTATCTCATCGTGTTGCTCATCGACGAGCGGCCGGAAGAGGTGACTGATATGCAGCGCTCGGTGAAGGGCGAAGTTGTCTCCTCAACCTTTGACGAACCAGCGACGCGCCATGTTCAGGTTGCGGAAATGGTGATTGAGAAAGCCAAGCGGCTGTTGAACATGGCCGCGATGTGGTGATCCTGCTGGATTCCATTACCCGGCTCGGCAGGGCCTATAACACCGTAGTGCCATCTTCCGGCAAGGTGCTGACCGGCGGCGTTGACGCCAATGCGCTGCAACGGCCGAAGCGATTTTTCGGCGCCGCGCGCAACATCGAAGAGGGCGGCTCGCTGACGATTATCGCAACTGCGTTGATTGAGACCGGCTCGAAAATGGACGAGGTAATCTTTGAAGAGTTCAAAGGCACCGGCAACTCCGAGTTAATCCTCGACCGTAAGGTTGCCGACAAACGCACCTATCCGGCGATCGACATCGCCAAATCCGGCACCCGCAAAGAAGACCTCATCACGCCGCCAGTGCAATTGCAGAAAATATTTGTCCTGCGCCGCATCCTGTCGCCGATGGGAGTATCGGACTCCATCGAATTCCTTATCGACAAGCTCAAACAAACCAAATCCAATCAGGATTTCTTCGATTCCATGAACACCTGATTGCAGTGCGTGCTGCATAAAACTATTGCGCGGCGCGTTGCTGCGGCGGACCATCGCCTTCACTGACAAGCGAGGATGTGATGGAAATCATCGATGTTTGGGCGCAACTGCCAACGGCGCGGTTTATGCGCGAGCCGTGGCTGGCGAGCTTATGGCGCTGGACCAGCCAAAGCGAGGATCCGCCGGTTCCAAAGCCTGAAGCATTGATCGCAGAGATGGATGCGGCCGGCGTCGCGACATCGTTGATTTCGGCCTGGTCTGGGCCGGGCGGCGATCTGATTTCAAATGACGATGTTGAGATGGCGATAGACGTCGCCCCAGAGCGTCTGAAGGGGTTTATTTCGGCGGATTTGAACGATCCGATGGGGGCGGTGAGAGAAATCCGCGCGCGCGCCAAAACCGGCAAGTTCGTCGGCGTACGGATTGTTCCATGGCTGTGGGATCTGCCGCCGAACGACCGGCGCTATTATCCGATCTATACCGCTTGCGTCGATGAGGGCCTGCCTTTCTGCACGCAAATTGGCCATACCGGCCCGTTAAAGCGGTCTGAGACCGGGCGGCCCATTCCCTATCTCGAAGATGTTCTGCTCGACTTTCCCGAGCTTACCGTTGTTGGCGGTCATGTGGGTTTTCCCTGGCTCGACGAAGTTGTGTCGCTGATCCATAAGTTTAAAAACTTCTATGTCGACACCAGCGCTTATGCGCTGCACCGTCTGCCGGAAAGCTTTGTCTCGTTGATGAAGGGCCCGGGCAAAGACCGGGTGATGTTCGGCACCAATTACCCGATGCTGTCGCCGACGCGCTGTCTGGAACGACTGGATGGCCTGGGGCTGGATGATGAAACCAAAGCCAAGTTTCTGGCGCAAACCGCCAGGCGTGTTTTCAAACTTTAAGTCCCGCGCCAGTGCGCCAGGCGATTAATAGGAATCGCCCGACGCCCTAGATTCTTTGTTGCGCGCCGGCCCGCACGCGAAGGCGCGCAGATTATGACTCGACCGCCTTCGCGGTCGGGAGGCGAAAAACCGGTTTCCACTTTTTCGCCAGGCGCTCTAATTAATACCCGCTGACCGAGCCGTCTTTGCGCATTTCCGTCGCCCCGACATAGACGCCGGTTTCCGGGTCGCGAAGAATGGCTTCATAGCCGCCAAAGGCGACGCCGTTATCAACAACATTGACATTGTGTCCCATCGCTTCGAGGCGTTCGCGTGTCGCCTCCGGGATGCCGGGCTCAACATCAAGACGGCCGACGGGGTCGAGATCGATGCCGGTGGGTTGGCGCCCGCCCGTATGATTGATGCGCGCCGCGTCGCCGGCTTCTTGAACATTCATATGGTAGTCGATGATGTTGATCAGCACCTGAACATGGCCTTGCGGCTGCATCGCGCCGCCCATTAGACCAAACGACATATAGGGTGCGCCGTCTTTCATGACGAAGGCCGGAATGATGGTGTGAAATGGGCGTTTGCCGGGGGCGTAGGCGTTTGGGTGGCCGGGATCGAGCGAGAAAAGCTCGCCGCGGTCCTGCAGCATAAAGCCGAGACCGTCGGGCACCAGGCCAGAGCCCATGCCGCGATAGTTCGACTGAATGAGCGAAACCATCATGCCGTCTGCGTCAGCAACCGCGAAATAGGTGGTGTCGCCAGGACCCTCAAGCTTGTCCTCAATCAATTCATGCGGCGCCGTCATCGCGCGGGCGGGGTCGATGCGATCAAAAAGTTCACGGCCGTATTTATCCGACAACAGCTTGCCCGCAGGAATGTCGGAAAAATCCGGGTCAGCGTAGAACCGCGCGACATCTTCAAACGCCAATCGTTTGGCTTCAACGATATAGTGAATAACCTCAGCCGAGCCGCGCGACCACTGCGTGAGGTCGATATTTTTCAGAATGTTCAGCATTTGCAGCGCCGCAAAGCCCTGGCTGTTGGGCGGTAATTCGCATACGTCATACCCACGATAGTCAACGCAAGCCGGGTCGACCCATTGGCTTTTGTGGGCTGCAAAATCCTCATAGCGCAAATCGCCGCCGATGCGCTTCATATAAGCGTCAATCGTGCGGGCGATTTTGCCTTTGTAAAAGCCTTTGCGGCCCTTTTTGGCGACGACTTCAAGTGTGCGGGCAAGATCCGGGTTGCGGAAAATCTCGCCGGCCTTTGGCGGGCCTTCGGAAAAATACGTCGCTTTGGCGTTGTCATATTCGCCGATCATCTCTTCGCGGCGAACGAACGCGGCTTCATTGCGCGCCAGATACATCGCAATGACCGGCGAGACCGGAAATCCGTTCTTCGCGTAATCGATAGCCGGTTTAAGGTTTTGGCGCATTGAAAGCCGGCCGAATTTTTCATGCAGCTCAAACCAGGCGTCAACCGTTCCCGGCACCGTGACCGGCAGATGGCCTAAGGGCGGGATGCCATTTCCGGCGCCGACGATAGCGGCGGAGCGTTCTACCGTTTGTTCAAGCGAGCGGCCCATGGGCGAGCGGCCCGATCCGTTGAGGCCATAGAGTTTTTTGGTTTTCGGGTCCCACACAATGGCGAACAGATCGCCGCCAATACCGTTGCCGGTCGGCTCCATCAGGCCGAGAACAGCGTTGGTTGCAATTGCAGCGTCCACCGCGCTGCCGCCCTTTTTTAAAATCTCTATGGCGGTCTGGGTTGCCAGCGGATGGGCGGTGGCGGCGATGCCATTGGCGGCAAAGACCGGACTGCGCGACCAGCTTTCCCCGACCGGGCGGCCGCCGGGCCCAATATCCAGCTGTGCGGCGGCCTCTTCAGCCAGCGCTATGGGGCCCGCGCCAAACGTTAGGAATGCGGCGCATGCGGCGGCAAGAACGCAGCCGGAGACGGATGATGGTTGCGGAAACTTCAACATTTTGGGGCCCTTTAATGGCTGTGCAGGTCTGGTTTGTGAGCCGTCACCATAATCCTGCAGCGGCGCCAGCGATAGTGGGTTCAAGGGTTTGGCGGCGCTGCTGTTTTGTCTGGGCGGACTTCTATCTAGTGCTATAAAGCCCGCTCACATTAAAAGGCGGCATGCTATGACGTTGAAATTATATCATTTCCCCAATACGCGGTCACTGCGCGTTCTGTGGGCGCTCGAAGAGCTCGGGCTTGAGGCGGATATTGAAACCCGCCAGATGGACCGTGCGAAAATGAAGGCGCCGGAATATCTTGCGCTCAATCCGCTGGGCAAGACCCCGGTGATGTTTGATGGCGACGAGCGCATCGTTGAATCGACAGCGATAATTGAATATCTGGCGAATAAGTACGCAGACGGACGATTGGCGCGGCGCCCGGATGACAGCGACTATGGGCGCTATCTGCAATGGCTGCATTTTGGCGAGGCCGGCATGGGCGGGTACATCAACATGCTGATAGCGCAAACAGCGATTTTACCGGAAGAGCACCGCATCCCGGCGATGAAAGTCTGGGCGGAAAAAGAAACCAAAAACTGCCTTGATTTTATCGAGGCGAATTTGGGCGATGACGGCTACCTGCTGGATGAATTTTCGTTAGCCGATATCTCGGTGATCTACCCGCTGTTTCTGGTTAAGATTACCAAAAACGGGGCGCTGATGGGGGATAAAACAAACGCCTATTTCAAACGCGCAACCGCCCGTGAGGCCTGGAAAAAGGCTTGCGCCCGGGTTGATTAGTCTGGAGGCCAGGCTGCGACAAGGTGCAACCTGTTGTTAACCAACGATTTACCCAGACCAGGCAAAATATCGCCCGGATGAAAGGGCTTGCCGATGTCGGCTCCGGAAAAACCAAGCTTTGGCAAACGCGTGACAAAGTCAGCCAAGATTGCGCCGCGCGAGACCATACCCAACCCCAACGACAAGCGCGAACAGGGTCGCGCGGCGGCGTTCAAAAACGCCAAGTTGATTTTGAGAAATAATTCCGTAATCGAATGTATTACCCGCAATGTCAGCGACAAGGGTTGCTTGATTTCGGCTGTTGGCGCGGAGAATCTCCCCGACGAAGTCTGCATTCGTCTTA